>CAVOEV010000115.1:0-13574 GCA_963694825.1 Planctomycetota bacterium | reverse complement strand
TGGGTCGGCCGCGAGCGACACTGCACGATGACGATCCGACCGTCAGAACCTGGCCGCAGATCGGGCAACCACGTCGTCTGGATCCTCCGTACAATTGCCGATGAGGAAGAATCGCCATGAGCCGGACCTACATTGCGTTTGACATCGAGACGGCCAAGATCATCGAAGGGCCGCTGGGGGATCTGAAATCGCATCGTCCGCTGGGGATCACCTGCGCTGCGACACTTGCAAGCAGCGATCAAGAGCCGCGGACCTGGCACGGCAGGAACGCAGACGGGACACCGGCTGCGCAGATGAGTTCCGAAGAGTTGTCGGAATTGGTTCGGTTCCTGGTCGATGCCCGCGACAAGGGAGCCACCATCCTGACCTGGAACGGGCTGAGTTTTGATTTTGACATCCTGGCCGAGGAATCGGGGATGGTCGACGAGTGCAAGAGCCTGGCTCGGGACCACGTCGACATGATGTTCCATGCCTTCTGCCAACTGGGATACCCGATCGGTCTGGGCAAGACGGCCGAGGGGATGGGCGTTCCGGGCAAGTCGTCCGACGACGCTCAGAAACTGGCGCCCAACATGTGGGCCGACGGGAAACACGACGAGATTCTCGAGTACGTGGCCCAGGACGCACGTGTCACCCTGTCGGTCGGCCAGGCGTGCGAAGAACGCGGCGAGATCTGCTGGGTCACTCGCAAAGGGTACCCGTCCTGCAAACCGCTTGAAAACGGTTGGCTGACCGTCACCGGTGCCCTGGAACTCCCCGAACCCGACACCTCGTGGATGGACGCACCCATGCTCCGCACCCGGTTCACCGACTGGTTGTAGGACTCTCGAACCCAGCCGCACCCGCGACGCAACACCCGGCGATGGGTTCGTCTACAATCGACCTCGCAACAACAGGATTCCGCAGCAGGAGACACCCCGATGGATGACGCCCACGCACCGCAACCAGCCAGCGAAACAGACTCGAGCAGCCGCAAGGTCAACATTGCCATGATCGGACTCGGCTTCGGTGCCGAGTTCCTGCCGATCTATCAGGCTCATCCGCTCGCCAACGTCGCTGCCATCTGTCGGCGGAACGAGACCGAGATGAACGCGGTGGGTGACGCGTTGGGGATCGAGAAGCGATACACCGACTACGCCGACGTGCTCGCCGATCCCGGCATCGACTTTGTGCACATCAACAGCCCGATCCCCGATCACGCCTGGATGTCGCTCGAAGCTCTCGCGGCCGGAAAACACGTGATGTGCACCGTGCCAATGGCGACCACGGTCGAGGATTGCGAGAAGATCTGCCAAGCGGTGGCCGAGACCGGCCTGAAATACATGATGGCCGAAACGGTCGTCTACAGCCGCGAGTTCCTGTTCATCAAGGAAATGTACGACAAGGGGGAACTCGGCAAGATCCAGTTCATGAAAGCCTCGCACCCACAGGACATGGACGGCTGGCCGGACTATTGGGAACGCATGATCCCGATGCACTACGCCACGCACGTCGTCAGCCCGGTGCTGGGCCTGGTGGATGGTCGAGCCGAATACGTGTCGTGCTTCGGCTCGGGTACGGTCCGCGACGACATCCGCGAAAAGTCCGGAAACCCGTTCGCCGTCGAGTCGTGCCATCTCAAGATCGCCAACAGCGACGTCTCGGCTCAGATCTGGAGATGCCTGTACGACACGGCCCGGCAGTACCGCGAGAGTTTCGACGTTTACGGAACCAAGCAGAGCTTCGAATGGACCCTGGTCGAGGGCCAGGAGCACGTGCTGCACACGGCCAAGAAGCCCGAACCGGAAATCCCCTCACCGGTCAGCGTCCCCGATTACGCTCACCTGCTCCCCGAACCGATCCGCCGGTTCACTCAGACCATCGAAGACGCCGACCACCTGTCGTTCGTCCAGGGCGGCGGACATGGCGGCTCGCATCCGCACCTGGTCAACGAGTTCATCAACGCGCTGGTTGAAGACCGCGACCCGTGGCCCAATGCCGTCACAAGCGCCAACTGGACCTGCGTCGGCATCTGTGCTCACGACTCGGCGAAACGAGGCGGCGAGGTGATTCGACTGCCGGAATTCACGTTGGCCTGATCGCGTTGCTGGTCGGCTTGATGACGGCCAACTCCATCGCTGCCGATCCGTTCGCATCGTCGATCCGGCAACTCACCCCGGGCCCGGATACAACCGCACGGTCCAAACAACGATCCCGGCGGCCACAAATTCGGCGATCTCTTCGAACGCCTGGCCGGCAAAGATCTCGTTCCAGGCCGACTGATCCGAAACCTGCGACGCGATAAACACGATCGCCCAAAGCACACTCCACAGAACCCACGATTGCCGAGCCCGGAATGCCGGACCAATCTGTGAGATGACACGGCGAACGACAAGCACGCCGACAATCGCCACGCTGATCAGGAACAATCCAAACACGAGTTTCTGTTCCAAGCCGACATCCGCGGACAGGTAAAAACGGGCACTGCTGAAGTGTTCGGGCAACCACTCGCTGCGATGCAGATCCGCCTCACGCGCGGCATAAAGCAACAGCAAATACGAAATCTGCGACATGGCGATTCGCTGTTCGGGGTCCTTCAGTGCCCGGGTGATGGCCAGGATGGCCGCGGCGACCAATGTGGCAAACGTCGCCAATTGCACCGCCCCATCATCCGCAATCAACTGCCGCCCCATGTCCAGTGGAACAACACCGACGACCACGCCAAATATCACACCCCCCGCACCAAACAGGCACGCCGCAAGTCGCTTATCCGTTGACGTCATCCACATCGGTTGATTCCGTTCCCGGTTGGGCTGGGAAGTCCTGGCCGAAAGATCCTCTCAGGCGGATCTTACCTGAGCACCTTCAGCGTCGCACGCGATTGCTTCAGACGATCGATTCCACTCCGAGTGGTCCGCGTGCCTCGAACATCGAGATACTCCAGTCGCTTCAGCCCGGCCAGATGCATCAGCCCGGCATCGCCAATCTGAGTGTTGGCACACTCGATTTCATCAAGCCGATCCAACTTGCTGAGACTCGCCAGTCCCGTGTCGGTGACCTGCGTTCCCGATATTTCGACCTCCTCCAGATTTTGCAAACGGGACAGATGCACCAGGCCACGATCTGTCACGAGCGTATTGTTGATGTCCAGGTCCTTGAGTTGACCAAGGGCGGCGAGAGTCTCGAGTCCCTGGTCGGTAATCTTCGTCCGATTCAATTCCAGGTCGATCAACCGCTCCATGCCGACCAGTGCCACCAGGCCGGCATCGGTCACGGCCGTCCCCGACAGGTCCAAGTCCCTGAGACGTGCGAGCGAGGCCAGCAGCAGGACTCCCTGGTCGGTGATCGAGGTGTCGGCCAGCCACAGACCGTCGAGCCGAGTGATCGTGGCAAGATGCTGCAGGCCCCGGTCCGAAACAGCCGTGCGATCGAGACGGATTGTCCGCAGACACGGGAAGTCGACAAGAGCCTGGAGATCGCGATCGACCAGGGATGTATCGGCGAGGTTGATTCGCTCGAGGAATCTCAGTTGGCGCAGCGTTTCGAGTCGATCCCGAGTGATTCGGCTCTTGCTGAAATCAACACGAGACACGGCCTGCCACCGCCAGACCCAAGGATCGCCCCAGGCGTATCGCTCGACACGGCCGCCAACCGCCTCGATTTTCGCCACCACCGGATTCTCGATCTGACGTCGGTAGCCGGCAAGCAGGACCAGGGCCAGCACGGTCAACGACAAACCGACGATCAGGCCACGTCGCAAACGACTTGCCTTGTGCCAACCGGGAATCCGCACGACCGTTCCTCGACGCTGCCCGTCAGATCAACCCCGGGATCGGCTGCCCAGTGCCCAGCATCGGAATCGGTCGACCGGCCGGATCCTCGAACGACGTCTCTGGCTCGATCCCAAGCACATGAAAGACGGTGGCCATCAACTGCTGAGGCCCAACCTTGCCTGCAGCAGGCACCTCGGCCTTCGGCGAACTCTTGCCAATCACCTGCCCCATGTTCAACCCGCCTCCGGCCAAAGCCAGGGTGCTCAACGGACCCCAGTGATCGCGGCCGGCGTTCTTGTTGATCCGGGGCGTACGACCGAATTCGCCGGAAATGACCAGCAGGATGTTCTTGTCCAGGCCTCGCTGGTGGATGTCGGACAGGAAGGCCGAGACGGCCTGGTCCACCTCGGGACCTCGACGGTCCATGCTCCGCTTGACGTTGCCGTGCATGTCCCAGCCCTGCAACGACACGGCCACGAATCCGCAACCCACCTCGCACAGGCGACGAGCCGTCAGCATCGATTGGCCCAGTCCGCCACCGTACAGGTCGACAATCCTCGGGTCCTCACGCTTAAGATCAAATGCTCGGGTCGCCTTGCCCAGGATCAGGCTGAAGGCCTGGTGGTTCATGCCGTCGATCCCGTCCATCACACCGCTGGCATCGACGTCTCGCTGCAACTTGTCGAGTCCCTTCAGCAGGCTGCGACGGTCTTCCAGCCGAGACACCTGGGTCGTCAAGTTCATGTTCTCGCGCGACGGACCACTCGGAGTGAATGGACCGTACGCTTTACCCAGCCAGGCCGGGCCGGGAATGACTGGGGCATCGGTGTTGAAACCGATCTGGCCCATCTGCAAGTACGTCGGCATCCCCGACACCGGGTGATTGGCGCCGCGGACCCGAGACGTGATCGATCCCAGCGACGGTCGATGCGATCCCTGCTTGTAGCCGGTGTTGACCCAGAAGGCGCCGCGGTTGTGACTGCTCGTCGGAACCACAAACGACCGGACGAAGGTCATCCTGTCGGCCATGCCGGCCATCCGCTCGAAATGACCGCCGAGTGTCACGCCGGGGATCCGTGTCTTCACCTCGCCCGAAACACTGCGGTACTCCACCGGAGCCGTCATCTTCGGATCGAAGGTCTCGATGTGAGTCGGGCCGCCATTGAGCCACAGCCAAACGACCGACGTGTCGCGACTCAGATCGGACCCTCCGGCCGCTCGAGCCGACATCAGGTTCGAAAGCGTCAGGCCACCGAACCCCAAACCTCCCACCTGCAAGGCGCTGCGACGTGTGACGCCTGCACAGTTGGTTCCCTTTTCCCCGAACAGGACCTTCAACATCGGCCAGCTCTCCTTGAAAACTCGAGTCAGCAACCGGAGCAAAATCGCATCAACGCTCCTCGATGTAAGATTCTATGCGCGTCCCATCGTACCTGCAATGTCGAGTCAAACTCGTCGGGCAGATTCGACCGCCTTGGCGGTCGATGTCATACCTTGGTTCTTATCGACACGTTCGAGCCCCCAGATCCCGAGTCTTTTCAACAGGGCGCTCACGCCTCCGGCAGAGCCCTGGCAAACAGGCTGAAAGGGTCGACTACACGTCGACATCCAACAGCCGCCAAGCCTGTCCGGAGTCCGGTGGCCGTTCGTCCTAGCGGTCCTGGTGGTCAATCGGCATGCCGCTTCCCACGTGCTCCAGGAATTCGCGTCGATTGCGTGGCAGTGGATTTCTCCATGATAAATGAGTCACCTCGCATCACCGCCAGTCGAGGAATCCCAAACAGTACTCAATCGTCAGGTAGTTTGTGCCTTGTACACGGGGCTGTTCTACTAGACGGTTCGTCGAGGTGTGGGGACCTCCGGAATCGTACATCCTGATTGGCCCGTTCAAGCGACACCCCAAGGAGTCCACGATGCGTCTTCCCCAGTTCTTCTGCGCCGCCATGCTGTCCGGTCTTATTGCCACTTCGGCCGTGGCCGACGACAAACCGAAATCCGCCAAAGCGGCCGTTGACGTCACCAAAATCCATGACGTCCTGGAAGATGACAAGGCACTCAACACGTTCTTCGGAAAGACCTTCGGAACCATCCGGAACGTGCTGGCCAAGGACGCCGATGCGGCCGAAAAACTCGTCGATGCTCTCGAGGCTGAAATCAAGAAGGCCAAGCCGAAGAACGCCAAGAGCGTCGAGCTGATCCCTAAAGCCACCCGGGCACTGACCTTCTACCGCGACCGCATCGCCTTGTCCCGAGTCAAGATCGAAGACCTGCAAGCATCGCTCAAGAAAGACTCGAATCAACCCAAGCTCATCCAGCAGTATGGCCAGAAGACCGGACAAGACATCTCGGGGTTGGCTCGTACCAACCCGGACAAGGCCGAGACTGGCCAGAAGGCCGCCATCAAGTTTCTCGACGGACTCGCGCTCGACGAATCCGCCGCCGCCGCACTCAAGGCTGTCACCGCCGCCAAGGCGTCACTCAAACGATACGACCGTACCATCGCCTCGACACGCAAGCTGCTGGCACTCAACGGCAAAAGTCTCGCTCCGCTGCAGGTCGATGCCTGGGCCAACGGCTCGCCGCTGACCGACGACGATCTCAAGGGCAAAGTTGTTGTGCTCGACTTCTGGGCCGTCTGGTGCGGACCCTGCATCGCCACGTTCCCGCACCTGATCGATTGGCAGACGAAGTACGGCAAAAAGGACTTCCTGATGATCGGGCTGACTCGCTACTACAAGCGATACAGCTTCAACGACCAGACCGGACAACTCGGCCGGGCCCAAACACCTCAGACTCCCGAAGAAGAACAGGACCTCGTTCAGCAGTTTGCCGACTACCACAAGCTGAAACACCGCCTGGCCATCCAACCGGCCGACTCGACACTGTCGAAGTACTACGGAGTTAGTGGAATTCCACACGTCACCGTCATCGACAAGACCGGTAAGATTCGCATGACCCGAGTCGGTAGTGGGCCGGCCAATGCGAAGGCGATCGAAGAACTGATCGAGAAGCTGTTGGCCGAATGAACCCCACGCCATAGAGACCGGTCCAGCACCAACCTCGGGCACAGGGGCACAACCACCCTCGTGGTGCTGATCCCTGCAGCCGGCAAAACGCAAATCGGACGATCCATCGCTGCTGGACCTGTTCAGCAGCTGGATCCTTCCCGTTTTCCGATCACCCAAACCGGCCGCTCCTGCACTAGCGACTCGCCCGATCCAGCCTCCAGACATCCGGCTCCATGTTGTTGCCCATGACCATCCATAGCGAATTCCTGAACGGGAACACGCTGGCGGCATGGCGAGGCTTCCAGGGTGTCTTTGGGACCTCGTGCCAATGGACCCCGTCATCGGAATGCCAGACATCCTTTCGGTTTCCTACTCCCTTGGTGTACCCCTCCATAAGCCACATGCGGCCGTCGTAAACGGCCACATCGTGGTACTGCCTGGGTTCCCAGGCCGCGTGTTCGATGTGTCGTTTCCAGTGGACACCGTCAGCGGAACTCCACACGTCATCGTGAAATTTTCGCATTTTCGTCGTGGGGGTGTCGTAGGTGCCTCCGCCCAGCACCCAGACGCGATCCTTGAAGACCACGCTGCCACCGATCATGCCACGGGGCGACCAAACCGGCTTCCGGGGACTGACCCGCGTCCAGTGGACCCCGTCGGTCGTGTTCCAGCAGTCCTGGTAGAACTTCTCCTGCGACGCCGGCTTCGCGAAGGCCGGCATGGTCTGGCCACCGAGGATCCAGATCTTGCCATCCAGCACGAAGGTGTAATGCAGGGCCCGGGGTCCCCACGGCACGTCGTGCCCCTTGTTCACATGCACCCAGGTCCGACCGTCCGTCGAGTTCCAGACATCGTTCTGGTAGTGGCCCTGGTTCACGTCCCCACCGACAATCCACATCTTGTTCCGGTAGACCACGTAGCCGGCCGTGTGACGTCCTTCCCAGTCGCGAGTCGTGTCGAATGTCTTGTCGAGAAACGTGTTGGGCTTGTCCAGTTTCCAGTCCAAGCCGTCGCGTGAACTCCAGACCTCGTTGTTGCAGATGCGAGGAAAGTGAACCTTGTCGCCCGGGTTCCAGCCACCCAGCAGCCACATCCGACCCTTGTAGACCAGTGCTCCCGCACCATCGCGTGCGGCAAACGGCGCCTTGAGCGTCACCGGTTTCCAGCGATACGTGGGCACCTTGTCGGCCGCGACGGCCGGGGCACACGGAAGAACCACCAGGCAGACCGCAGTGGCACAGGCCCACCAATGGCCCGCGTGGTTTGTTCGCCGTTGGACAGGATCACGTCTCATCAGTTTTCAACCGCCCCGAAAGGCAGCCCTCTCTTCAACAGGATTTCCCGCTCCGACTGGCCGGTGATTGTCCACATCTGCCGCGACAGTATCAACGGAGCGGGGGCACTCAGCGGGTCTCCAGCGTGATGGTCCGGAAAACAACATAGGCAACTCCGCCGGGTTTTCCGGGAATCGCCTGCAACGTGACCGGTTGTTTGGCAACCGGTCCGGTGAACTTCGTCGTAAGTGTCTTGCCACCCTGTATCTCGGCAAACGGAACCGTGTACCGCTGCTTCCCACTGGTGACCAGCATCGTACCCTGGCCGGCCTTGCCAAGCACATCAAGATGGAGTGCGGTGGCCGTACCTGTCGGTTTCTCCAGGCGAATCACCAGCGGCCCATAGTCGCGATCGGCCTGATTTCGCCCGAAGAAGTTCGGCTGGTGCAACGGACGGAATTCTTCCCGGCCGCCTTCCCGACGGGACGCCCGCAGGTGGATCGTTCCCCGTCGGCCACGCAGGATGTCCACCTTCTGATCGTCGAGGTATTCCAGCGGATCCAGTCCACTGGCTTTCCACTGCTGGTACCAGAGGTCCGACTGGTTGGTGATGGCCCACGAACGGCCGTCGCGGCTGGCTCGCAGTCCGACAACATCAGCCAGGTCGTCGGGGGCACTCAGCGGTTTGGCAAAGTAGGTTCCCCAGGTGATGTCGAAAAGCCGCCAGCGACCACCGTAGAAGACCTCGGCACAAATATGACTATGGTTTTTTTCGGGATCGGCACCGGGAAAATAGAACTCCACCGGCCGCGTACGGAGTCCCAGCCGCTTGGAGATTTCCAGGAAGGCGGCCACGTGGTTGCCGCAGATCCCGGCTTTCTTCTGCAGGCACTCCTCCACGTTGGTCGGCAACTTCTGTTTCGAGGAACCGAGAATCGCATAATTCAAGGAACTCAAGCGGGACTGCACGTAGTTGGCGGTTGCCAGGCTGGAAAAGAACTCCGGCGCTACCTTGCTGTTTCCACGGGCCATGTGTTGCGCCTGGCGGCGGATGTACTCGACGGCCTTGTCGGTGAACGGAGTGGATGGTTTCGTTTCAAAGGCGTGGCCGTTTGCCACCATCCCCCAGGCCAGCAGGCCGGTGATCAGGCACACAGGAACTTGGCGACCGATGGAATCGGTGAACTTCGGAGACATGAAACGAGGCTCCTCGAACAGGGCAGGCAGACAGCGTGGCAACCCTCATCAACACACCTGGCTGTGATCATGGACAGACCCAATCGGGCGTGCAAGCACATCGGAGGGCCGCATCACCGACATGGCGGGCGGCACTTGAACATCATCCGACCATGGGTGAAACTGCTGGATGAAGAACTCTCCCCGGAAAACCAGAGGCCATCAAGCCATGTGGATGCGAAACGTGGTTCTGCTCACCCTGTTCGTCGCTGCGGCAACGTCTCGCAGTGTGCTGGGAATAGGCGGCCTGCACACCGTGAAAGCCGATGCCTATATCCGCATGGCCGGCAACAAGGACGAGTTCAAGGCTGGAGAAAAGTACCCGGACTTTCGCCCGGTTTGTGTACTGGGTCGATTCCGCGACTCGGACGATTGGGACGGTTCGGGAGTCCTGGTGGCACCACGCTGGGTCCTGACGGCCGCCCACTGCGTGCTGAAGAAAAAGAGGGCACCGCGATTTGCGCAAAACCTGAAGGTGCGATTCGGATCGTCGGCCGCCGATCGGTCGCGGGAATACCGCGTGGTGGAGATCCGGATCACCCTGCCGCTGGACGCGAAGGTTCTGAAACCGTTGCTCTCCGACAAGGTCTTTAAGAATGGGGCCAGCAACCGCGCCGATCGCAACGACATCGCGCTGCTGAAACTCGACCGCGATGTCGAGGATATCTCGGTGGCCCCGCTGTTCGAGGACCGGGCCACACCGGGAGCCCGAATCTGCCTGGCCGGGTTCGGCTGCTTCGCCACGGGCCGACAAAAGCGAGAGCGGCAGTGGAAGGACGATGGACGGAAACGGGCCGGTGAGAACATCCTCGATCGTGATGGGGACGGGTTGATCGCGTTCGATTTCGACAACGGCCAGTCCGAGCGAAACACGCTACGGAGCAACCGCTTGCTCGACCGCTCACTCTCCAGGATGCTCGGCCCCGGAGGGAGCGACGCCCGGCCGTTGCCCCTGGAAGGCTGCTGCTACAACGGCGACAGTGGCGGGCCAATCTACGCCCGTGAGAACGACCAGTGGCGAGTCTTGGGAGTCAGCAGCTTCGGCACCGATTACCCGCTAAAAGGTCGCCGGGCCACGACACAGTACGGAGACGTCAACTGCTCGACACGTGTCCCCAACCACGTCGACTGGATCCGCCGCACGATCGCCGGCGAGACCAAAGGCCCCAAGGCCAAGCAACCGGGTTGAGGTGTGAACTAGGGAATCGACGCGAAGTGCTCGTCGTACACCTCGCGGACCGCGACTGATTCTTCTTCGCTGAGGCCCAGGTACGGAGGCAGCAGGCGATTGGAGAACGAGGGATCGGTCAACCAGAGGAACGTCTTGTCGTAGGCCCCGTCGATCATCTCTCGCTGGCAAACCGACAACAGCGTCTGGCAGGCATCGTGGAACAGCTGGGTAATCCGGAACAGTTCCTCGAGGTCCTTATTCTTGCCGGCCTCGAAGAACTGCCAGGTCGTTTTCGGGAACAGGGCATCGAAGCTGCACAGCAACGAACACTCGGACAACGTGCAGCCCATCGCGAAGTTGCCTTCCAGCAGGAAATGCTGCAGTTCCGGCGAGTGCGTCAGCAGGTCGGCCGTTCGGGCGTAGTCGGTCGAACTGTTCTTGGTGGCAACCAGGTTGGGAACCGCCTCTGCGATCCGGTGGTACTCGCGACCCCGGATAATCCGCCCGGCCCGCGGCAGGTTGTAGTGCAGGAACCGACAATCGGGAAACCGGCCGCACACGGTCTGGAAGAACAGCATCGTCTCGGCCTCGTCGAGTGTTCCCCAACTGGGCAACGAGATCTGGAACATACGGATGCCCAGATCGCAGGCAAGCTGGATCCTCTCGAGCGACTGTTCCATCGACGTGCCAATGACACCGATCTGCGGATCGATGCCGTCGCGAACAGCCAGGCCCGCAAAGACCTCGACCACCTGGCGAAACCGATCGCCGTTCAAAGCGTACCCCTCGCCGGCGGTGCCCATCAGGTACAGGCACTTGTAACCATCATCGAGTGTCGACTGGATGTGCCGTTCGAAGACAGGAACATCCAGTTCAAAATCCTCGGTCCACGGCAGCATACACGCGGCCAGGTTGTTTTGCGGATAGCGTGGCATTGGGGCTCTTTAATCGAAGAGATACGAGAACTTGATCACCCGGGCTCCAAGCCCGACCGGGAATATCGCACCGGTAGTCGGTTGTCACAGTGGCCTGCAATCGCCGGGCATACGATCAGCCATCCTCGACAGCCCTTTTTCTCCGGAGCAGAGAAAGCCAAACGTACCATGGACCATCAGGTTCTCGTGAGTATCGACAAGAACAACAGCCTGGAAGGCAACTGAAAGGTCGTCACTCCTCCCGAATCAACTCTCTATAATAGAATCCGAGCCAGGAAACTGAATTTCCGGTCGTTCCCTGACCACGCCCGCTCTTTGGGTGGACCCGGGATCAACGTATCGCCGAATTGGGTATCGGGTCTCAACAACTGTCCAGGACAATTCTCTGGTAATCTTCAACAGCCACCACCTACCGACAGTCTTCGAGACGGCCCCGGGACACCACCACGCCGCTCGGCCCGGGATGACCCAACCGGATCGGATTGATTTCCCACCCGGTATGACGCCTTTCACATCATCTCCGAATTGACCCCCATTCCTCCTCTTCGATAGGCTAGCGTCTTCCCACAACCCCCGCGACCACGATCCCATGCTCCGAATCCTTGGCACCGGACGTTCGCTGACCCAGCATGTCCGTGGTGGTTTGAACCGTCGCGAGATGCTGCGGGTGGGCGGACTCGGGTTGGCCAGCTCGCTGGCTGGTGGTTCGATCGTGCCGGCCGCAAAGCCGACACCACCGGTCGGCATGGAATCGACCTTCGGTCGCGCCAAAAACTGCATCCTCTTATACATCTACGGAGCCTGGAGCCAGTTGGACACGCTCGATCCCAAGCCGGAGGCTCCCGAGGAGATTCGGGGCGGATTCGGGACAATCGGCACGAAACTGCCGGGCGTGCGGATCAACGAACTGCTTCCGATGACGGCCGGGGTACTGGATCGCTGCACGGTCATTCGCTCGATGTCGCACCCCTGGCCATTGCACAACGCCGCCTACACACTGACCGGAAACCTCGAGACGACCAATCTCGAGGGCCGCCAGCGGCATCCGGACCACTGGCCGTTCTTCGGCGGTGTGCTGGACTATTTGGACGAGCGAACCAAGTTGGACGAGCGAACCAAGCGCGAACGTCGATCGTTCCGTCCTCCGGTCAGCGTCGGTTTGCCCTGGGTACAGAGCACCCGTTCGGGCCCGAACAAGCGAGCCGGCACTTTCGGCGGCTTCCTGGGCGCGTCCTACGACCCGGTCTGGGGTGAATTTCGTGGCGAGATGCCCCAGGGAGATCCGTACCTGGAGATCACGCCGGAGGGCCGTTTCTCGTTCAGCGAGCGTCACGTCCCAGGCCTGACACTCGATATCCTCAACCGCCGCCGCTCGTTGCTGGAGCAACTCGAAGACCAGGCCCGCTGGATCGATGGTGCCTCGTCGGTTCAGAGTTACCAGCGGACACGAGACCGGGCCTTTTCGGTCGCCGCCTCCGACAAGCTGAAGCGTGGGCTGGACATCCAGGACGAACCCGCCCGGGTCCGCGAGCGCTACGGCATGAATCTCTTCGGTCAATCCTGCCTGTCGGCTCGGCGGCTGATCGAAAACGACGTGAAACTGGTCACGGTGATCTGGGACGAGTGGGAACGGTCCGACGAGAGCTGGGACACTCACCACGACCATCATCCGCGGATGAAAAACATGCTGCTGCCCGGTTTCGACCGAGCCTACTCGGCCCTGATCAGTGACCTCGAACAACGCGGCATGCTCGACGAGACCCTGGTGCTGTGTCTCAGCGAACACGGCCGTACTCCGAAGCTCTACGACACCAACAAGGGTCCGGGCCGCGGACACTGGTCGGAAGTCTACAGCCAGTTATTCGCCGGTGCGGGGATCCGGCCGGGCACCCTGATCGGTGCCTCCGACGAGATCGCCGCCTTCCCGACCCAGCGGCCGATTTCGCCCAAGGATATCCTGGCCACGGCCTACCACCTGCTGGGAATCGACCACGAGCAGCAGATCGCCGACCGACAGGGACGGCTCTGGCCGCTGGTACATGGCGGCCACGTGGTGCCGGAGTTGATCGGCTAGGACCGGGCGGAGCGGGCCATCCAACAGGCCGAAGACCCGCGGGATCCATATTGCGGCTGAGGAGGTTCGCTGCGCCGAGATCATCGAGAACTTCTTGGATGGACTCACCGCTGCCGCGAAACAA
>CAVOEV010000114.1:0-13617 GCA_963694825.1 Planctomycetota bacterium | reverse complement strand
GAAACCATGCGACGGATCCGTGGTGACGATTTCTCGCCCTTCACCTAAGTCGACCGTGACAGAGCATTCGCTCTCTTTCATTCTTTGTTTCTGACTTATGAGTGTTGTGACGACCAGCGTACAACGGGCAAGCGATCGGGTTACAATGGCCAAGCAGATCGGAATGATCCGCAAGAATCACCCAGTTGCGACATTTCCGCTTCTGCGTGGCCAGCTTGCAACACACTGCAGCGGGCACGCCGTGGCGTCGTTTCGCCGGCCCGAGAATCTCTGTTCCGGAATCTGTCGATCCGGTTCGATTCGCTCACTTCCGCTGATATAGCTTCAGGGAAGGAAGTCGATCTGGAAGAGGCCTTGGTACGGCCCGGTTGCTGTGAGTGGTCTCGATGAACGATCCGGCTGATCAATCGGAACTGGTCAACGAATCAGCCCGCCGCCGGTTTGAAGCGAACCGGATCGCGGGACGGTCCGAGCCGATCAGCGAGTTTCTGCCCAACAGCGAGGAACCCGACTACCTGCCGACGCTCGAAGAACTGGTTCACATCGGAATCGAATTCGCCTGGAAGGTGTACGCCGCCGGCCAGGGCGAGCGGCGCACACGCGGTGTGACTTCAAGACAACCTGCCCCTAAACCGCATCCACCCACTCGGCCCAATACGCAAAACTCTCGTCGATTTCCGACGCACCGTCAAACTTCGTGTCGCTGCCACCGCCGCCACGGACCGTGTCGCTGCCGTCACCGCCGTCCAATCGGTCGTCGTCCCGTACGTGAGACGTGTCCGCCTTGCCGTCGTCACCCTGCAGGATGCCGTCCCCGCTGGCCCCGTACAGGCTGTCGTTCCCCTCGCCTCCGACCAGGATGTCGTTCTCGCTGCGGCCGTACAGTTCATCATCACCCGTCCAGCCGCTCAGCTTGTCATTCTGTGTTCCACGGTCGAGCCAGTCGTTGCCGGCTCCACCGTTGAGCACATCCGCACCACGCATCCCCTGCAGCGTGTCGTTGCCGGAATTGCCGACAAGCAAATCCTCGCCACTGCCGCCGTTGAACGTATCGTTGGCACTCCCGCCGGTCAGCGTGTCGTTGCCGCCGGAACCATTGATCTTGATTGCGACGGTAACCGCCGAGGCATCGATCGTGTCGTCACCGCTCTGGCCATTGACCACGATCGAAAAGGACCCAGCTTCCAGCGGCGACAACGTCACCAGGTCAGCACCGTCACCGGCATTGATTGTCAATTTGCCCGACGGGTTGGTGAACTCAAGGACTTCACTCGGCACCGTACTGGTGATCCGTGAAATACCGTCATTCGGCACGCCGTTGTCAGAGAGAACAATCACGTTGTCCCCGGACGCGAAATTAAAGACGAGGTTCTCAACGGCTGTGATCTCGACCTGGTTATCTTCCACTTCACCGTCTGCCGCCAAACCGGTCACGCCCAGGCCACCTGCGGTGCTCAGCCGCAGGCGAGCGTAGGTGGTGCCGACACTGGCCGTCGCGGGGACATCGAACGCTAGCACGTTGTCGCCGTTGATGACCGCCGCGTTGACGAGGATGTGCTCGCCGGAGTCGTTCCAGTCACCGTCCTGGTTGAAGTCCATCCACGCGTCCAGCTTCGCACCGCCGGGGGCGTTCTGAACATTCACCGTCACGCTGGCACCCGCCTGTCCCACGACCAGGTCCGCCCCGGTGTCGACGACACCATCCTCGTCGGACCCGTCGGCGTCGGCGTCGGCGTCGGCGTCGGCTGCGGCTGCGGCTGCGGCTGAATGGACGCCGTCAACTTCCTTATCTCGTGTTGCTCCCAGTGTCGGACCTGTTGCGATATGCACGGCTCCGTCCTCGGATCGAGTCACCGGGTAGGAAGAGGGAGCATCACCGAAATCGGCCTGTGGTGAGAAGTCGCCGTCGGTGTCGAGATCGCCGAGTCCGGCGCCGATGATTGTTGACGTGAACAGCCCGGGGAATCGCTGTACGTTCGAGTTCCCGCTCGGCTCAAATGACACGACCGTGGCAACATGGTTGCCGTGAGCCAGTCCGGTGAAGTCCCCAGAAAACAGGTCGCGATCGATCTGCGAAGCCTGGCTGTTGCTGTCAAGCATGCCGAGAATCGTCGCGTCGCTGGCTGCCGTCCAGATTCGTGTCCTGGATCGAACGGTACACCGCACGGTCGAAGTACTGCAGCACAAACGTCTCGAAGTGCTTGACGGCGTCGAGCCGGAAGCCGTCGACGCCGATTGTCTGCACCAGCCACTGAGCGTTTCGCATCAACAGGGCCAGTGCGTTTTCTGCCATCGCATCACCGGCCAAGGGGACATCGGTGTTGAACGGATAGATCGCGATATCCGACTCGCCGGTGCTCGGATCAAAAACCGTGATCGGTGTCAGGTTGCGATCCGGATAAAACCTGGCGTTGGTCGAGTCCGCAATATTGGCCAGCGAACCACTCGGAACGTTGTTCGCGTTGCCCGGGTCGACCGGATGCCGGATCAGCTGGTGGTTCTTGCCCTGGTCGATGTCGATCAGCCCGGCAAGTCGACCGTTCAGATCTCCGCTCTCGAACGCTCCGTGGAAGTCGCCGTCGACATCGGTGATCCCCTGGCCGTTGTTGTCCGAATTCAGTGTCACCGCAAAACCGGGGTACCCGCCTTCGTCAACGAATCCGGTCGTGCCTGCGTCTCGAAACCCGTTGTGATTGAGCACAAAGTCGACATATACCCGCTGCCCGGACTGGTGCAGTTCCTCGACAGTCGCCTTCAGCCCCGCTTCGGTGCCATACCAGGTCGCATCGCCGGGTGAACCAGGATCGAATCGGTCGTAGACGTCGTATCCGACAGACCCGTTGCCAGAGTCGGCACGACCGGTTGGCTGCATCCAGACGCCACCGTAGCCGTACAGAAAAATGTCAGCCGCCCGGTCCTCGGAATTGCCATAACTGCTCTCGAACAGCTGCAGAATGGCCGGTGCCGAGACATTCAGCACCAGTCGTTCTTCGAGACACTCGATAGACGAGGCCTTGTCGCCATGCACACTCCAACTCGTGCATCGCTTGGCATCGACTGGCGTTCGTAAAAATCGAGCCAGTCAATCGAGCCACCGCATCGTCCGTCCCCAGGTCGCCAGCTGATTCAGCAGAAGCGCCCATTGTGGCGATGGGGACCGGCGATCGAAACAAATCTGCTGCAATCACAGCAGTTCGCGAATCGGAGCCCCACTGGGGATCAACGGAACCGGTCGCCCGCTGTTGTCGGGAATCATCGCGTCGTAGTCGATTCCCAGGAATCGATAGACTGTCGCCAGCAGGTCGTTGGGATCCAACTGCCGCTGCTTGGGCCGGACTCCCTTGGACGTCGTCTCGCCAATCACCTGGCCGGTTTCCATGCCCCCGCCTGAAACCAGAACGGACATCGCTCCAGGGTAATGGTCGCGACCGGGCTGTAGAACTTTCGACGCAGTGCCCTTCTGAGGATTGATCCGGGGCGTGCGACCGAATTCGCCCGCCACGATCACCATCACCTGCTTGTCGAGCCCTCGCTGGTAGATGTCGTCGATCAGGGCTGACACCGCTTGGTCAAAGATCGGCAACCTCGCATTTGCGTCGTCGTACAGGTGCCCGTTGACGGCGTGGATGTCCCAGTTGCCGATGCCCCCAGACACGCCCGGATTCTGCATCTGCATGGTCACGAAACTGGTGCCCGCCTCGACCAGTCGCCGCGCCAGCAATGCCCGCTGCCCCCACTTGTGACGCCCGTACTTTTCACGAGTCTGAGGCGACTCCTGGCTGATGTCGAACGCTCGCTGAGCCTTCCGGCTGGTTAGCAGGTTAATCGCTTCCTGGTTGAACTTGTCGATCGAATCCATCAACCGCGAATTGTCGATGTCGCGACGCAATCCGTCCAATCCACCCAGCAACAGCCGACGATCGTCGAGTCGGTTCTTGATCGTCGGAGACAACGCCAGATTGTTGACCTTGAAGTTCTTCGCGTTCGGATCGCTTCCGATCACAAACGGCAGGTAGGCCGGACCCAGGCTGGCACTGCCGCCACCGTACACGTTGGTGGCACTGGCCACATAGTTGGGCATCGACTGATTGCGCTTGCCCTGTAGCATCTTCGAGACGACCGGTCCCAGACACGGAAACTGCGACTTGGGATCCAGCGGACGAAGCGGGTTATAACCCGACAAGAACCGCCCGGCTCCTCCAGCATGATTCCCAAACCCATGCGAGATCGAACGGATGACGTTGAACCTGTGGGCAACCCGAGCATGAAGCGGAAGCAGTTCGCAGATGTCCAGACCCGCCGCCGTGGTCTGGATCGGCTTCAGCAGCCCGCCGTACTCCACCGGAGCCTCGGGCTTCATGTCGTAGGTCTCCATGTGGCTGGGACCACCCTGAAGCCAGATCAGGATCACCGACGTGTCGGCCAACGACCGACCCGACTCTCGAGCCGCAGCTCGACCTGCCAACAGGTCCGGCAACGTCAACCCACCCAATGCCAAACTGCCGGCTTCCAGAAACGCACGCCTCGAAACCGAGCCCACACAACGTTCTTGACCGGTATGATTCATGTCCATGTTCTACCACATCGGCCCCAGACGCCTCAATCGCCAACTCGAAACACCGGAGTATGGAATGTGTCTGGCAGGGCGGGATCGGGACTTCAAACTACTCGAGTAACTGACCGATCAATTCTGCCGCCCGTGTCTCCCACAACGTCTGCCAACCCGGCGCCAGCAAACACTCGCTGTCCTCCTGAGCCGCACCGGCTGTCTTCATCTGCTTGGCCGTAGGACAATAGTAAATGTAGCCGTTTGTGTAGGCGGCGATAAAGGTGTGCTTGTGGGCCGAGGCCTGCTTGATGTTCAACCCCACCTGACACACCACCTCGCCGGGAAACGTCACCATCACGAAGTCCCCCACACGCAAACCCACAACCTCGACATCAATCGTCCGCTTGCCCGCCTTCAGGTTGTTGGCCTGGTGCTTGCGCAACAGTCGGAGATTGGTCTCGATTCGAGTGATACTCTCCATCGCCAACACGTTCCCAAGATAGGCCTTCATCCGCGAACGGTTCATGCCATCCAGCCTCACCAGATCGTCGCGGCCGATCGCCAGCTGATTCAGATAACTCAGCGAGTTGGTCGACGGAAACTTCGGCGAAAGGCTGTAGCGGCTGTTGAGTTTCAGGAAGGTGTCGAAGTTCAGGTAGGTCGACCGCAGCGACTTGACCAGCCGAAGCTGCTCGGCCTCGAGCCTCGCAATCCGTTCGGCATGATCGGCTCGAGGCAAACTCAGGACCTGATTGACACGTTTCAGCGACCCGGCCTTGTGAGCCGGTATCTTTCTCAGCGCCCGCACGACACTGATCCCCAACCGATTCCCCTGAGGCTCGGCATCCCGCGGGCTGTCGACGTCCTTGTAGAACGCCGGGTTGATGTCGCCTCCGCACCCCTGCACAAACAACGCCATCGCCCCGTGCCCCAATGCATCCTCGATCACCTTCGACGAAAACCCGGTGATGTCCGCCGAGTTGCCTCCTCCCGATGCGCCCATGATCGGGTGCATCGCGAAGTTGTAGACCACCGCCAAGGGCGTCCCGTCGACTCGGTCCAGCCGCAGGATGCCAATCTCCGGATCGATCGGACCCGCCCCGATCACCTCGACATCCGGCGGCAACGAATACGCACGTCGCACATCCAACTCGCGACCATCCTTCAACCTCAGGCGACGGTTCTCCTGCACCCGGTCCTCGTGGCCCGTCCCCACGCCGATCCGCACCGGTACCAACGACGCCGCGGCCATCTTCACCGCCCGAACCGTCCGGTCCAGAACATCCTTGCAGGGAATCCCGTGACAATGACTGACGTTGACGATCAGTGAACCCGGATCCAGGCCGATCTCGGCCTTCAACCTGGCTCGCAACTTGGGCAAGAAATCGTTCTTGATCTCACCGATCTCCTCGATCGCCACTACGTCCAGAGTGACAACGACCGCAGTCGTGCAGTTGCCTTGGATGACCAGTGCCCGAGCGTACATCGGATCGTTGACCGGACCACTGCGATCGGTGATGTCCATCCGGCCCACGCCGCCCCGCAACACCAACGAATCGGCCGGTGCGATGGCCGGTGCGATGGCCGGTGCGATGGCCGGTGCGATGGCAGATGTTTTGGCAGATGTTTTGGACACAACCGAGGCTAATCGATCGACTCGACCGGGCCACTTGCGGTCGGTGATCGGTCGCCCGGACAGCTTGGCCGGATCGAGTACCACGTGGCGGACTCTCAGCCGTCGCCAGGTGTAGGTAATGTGCACTCGCCCGGCACGGTCCTGGATCACCGCCGGATAGGAATACTCGCCCTTGTCCCGTTCGAGAACCAAAACGGCTTCCCAATCGCGACCGTTTCGGCTTGTGGCTACATTCAGCATGTTCCGCCCGCTGGGGAACTCGCCCTGACGGTTGGTATGGTTGTAGACCAGCAATTGAGTTCCGTCGCGAAGCGTTACCGCGTCGGTGCCCGAGTTGGGATTGGGCAGCCCGGTCGGCTCGAATCGACTCCACGTCTTGCCCTCATCCTGGCTCCAGGTCGACCACACGTCGCCCTCTCCGCTCCGGTTGCGACAGAGCATCTGCCAGCGACGGCCACGGTCGTACACAATCAGACTGGGCTGAATCGCTCCGATCATCTTACCGTCACAAAACGGACCCAGCCGCTTCCAACTCTGGCCCAAATCCGACGTCATCTCCAGATGCACCTGCCAACCGTTGTGCTCGGTACTCGACGGGCACCAGATCGATCCATCAGCCAGTTGGATCGGCTTGTTCTTGACCGGGCCGATCCCCTTCGCGGGCAACCGCTGCTGGTTCTTCCACGTCCGACCCGAATCGTCCGATGTCAACCACTCGCCCCACCAACTCGACGGACTGGGCCCAACCTTGAAGAACAGCATCAAGGGGCCTGTCCGAGGCTGAAACAGCACGGGGTTCCAGCACGGATGACGCACGGTCTTCGACTGCACCCCGTCGGCAGCCAGCACCGGATCACTCCAACCGGCAGCACCACGACGCGAGACCCAGATCGACACGTCCTTGTTGCCCTCACCCGTCCCGCCAAACCAGGCCGACACCAGAGTGCCGTCAGTCGCCTCGACAATCGTCGAAGCATGGCAGTGATCAAAGGCCGCCTTCTGGTAGACGAACTCGTGCCGGATGACCGGGGTGGCCGCAAACGACTGGCCAGTCCCAATCAGACAAATGGCCAAGCCAAGAGACAACGACGTCGCAAACGAGCGAGACATGTGATGATCCTAGAGATGGAAGACAGACGCCGCACCGGGCGGGGTTCGTCTTTTCTAACCAAGTCATCAGCTGACAGCAAAGGAACAGCGGGCGGGTTAGTCGTCGGCCCGCTGATACTCGATGCGGTATTCGGTCACGTCGGTCGTCGTCGAGGAACTGCGACGCTGTCCGGTGTCCAATGTCACCAGCCCGCCGGCCAACTGCACCGTCTGGCCATCAGTGTCTTCGCCCGTCGTGGTCGTCTCTCCCACCACCTCTTCCAACTCACGATCAATCTGATAACCGCCTGGAAAGTGCTCATTCATCAACCGATGCGCATCGTCACGGTGCTTCCACGGCCACATGTTGGTATTGGCCGGGATCGCCACGATACCTCGATCAGAATCTCTCAGGACATACCGAGCTGAACTGCAACCGGACAGCCCGATCGCGACGAAACCAACAATCCACAATACAGCCCGCCCACGAATCATCCCTGACCTCACTCGCTGACACCGAAACTCAGCCGACTCTGTACCCGGTCGACAAAAACCAAGCGGATTTGTAATGATGCGGCCAACCGACGGTCAAGACAGAAACCGGCTGATTCCCCAATGCGTCCATCCCTCACATACAACGCCTCGATCCATATCGCCCTCCTGCTGACCGGACTGCAGACCTGGTCGACTCAGCCCACAGCCGCCGCCGAACCCAAAGAACTCACCGTCGGACTCCAGATCACCTCATCACTCACCTTTCCCAACACGCCGATGTCGGTGACGATCGACTTCGCCGACCTGATCCGCCAACGCCGGATCACCGGCGTCCTGGACTCGAATTCCATCCGCGTCATCAATTCGGCCAGCGGCCAGGCTGTCCGGTCCGCCCCGGTCGGCCCGAACCGAGGACTTTGCCTACTCGGACCGCGGCCGGATCGAGTGGGTCGTCGCCAATCCTGAACACACGACCTGGAGTATCCGGTTTCGAACCGTCGACGCATTGGCCCGTCCGCCACTGAATCCCGCCGACCAGGTCCCCGCCGTCGGTGTCGGAGACCTGCTGCGGTACAACTCGGGGACCAATCGCCCGATCACGTCGTTCTATTCCGCCGAACTTCACGACCTGACCGGCGACGGACTACCCGATCTGATCGCCTGCGTCGAATGGAGCGTCTATCCCTACTACGCTCATGCCGCTTTGATGATGCCCGAACCGCCCCGGTATCGACTGCTGAGTCATTGACGACCGGATCATCGACTAACGGCTGACTGACCCGGTTCTCGGGTCAGCAACGACACGATCACCAGAGTCAGGAACCCCAATGGGATCGTGACAATGCCCGGCTGACTGAAGGGCGTCAGAGCCCATTCAGGATCCAGTCCGTAGACCTTCTCAAACGTGTCGGCACTCAGCAGGATCCAGCCCAGCGAACTGATCATGCCGACGCTGACCGCGGCGATCACGCCCTGCCGGGTCGTGCGACTCCAGAACAAACACATCACCAGCGCTGGCAAGTTGGCACTCGCAGCGACACTGAAGGCCCAGCCGACCAGGTAGCTGACGTTGAGTTCCTGGAAAACGATCCCCAGCACGATCGCCACCAGCCCGACGACGACCGAAGTGATCTTGGCAACGCGCACCTGCTGCTCGTCGGTCAGCTTCATCCCCATCGCGGTGACCAGCAGGTCGTGAGTGACCGCGCCGCTGGATGCGAGAATCAGGCCGCTGACGGTGCCCAGTACGGTGGTAAACGCGATCGCCGAAATCGCCGCGAACAACCACTCACCCATACTGAATGCCAGCAGCGGAGCCGACATGTTGCTGTTCGTCACGTCCAACGTCCCGCTCGTCATCGCCCCCAAACCCAGGTACAGAGTCAGCACGTAAAAGAAACCGATTGTGGTAATCCCCACTATCGTACTCTTTCTGGCACTCGCTTCGTCCCTGACCGTGTAATACCGGATCAGGATGTGAGGCAACGATGCGGTCCCGCAGAACAGGGCCAGCATCAACGACAACAGGTCGATCTTGTCCAGAGGCTCGTCGCTGTGGATGCCCTCGAAGCGTGGATGAGTGCCCGGCTGCAGGATGCTGCTGCCCGACGTCGGCTTCTGGAAATACACGGTCGTCGTGCTGCTGTCCGAATGCACCAGCTTCTGGTTGCCCCACAACACCACCTCGCTCTGCTCCAGAGTGCTGAAGAACGACAAGGGGCCCAGCGGGCCGGTGCTCGACTGGCCGTCAGGCAAACCGCTGACATGCCCGACCGGATGCAGTTCGGGTTCACCCTTCTTCGATCCCTTCAGACGCCCGTTGACCAGCACGGTTCCGTCTTCTCTGAGCTCGAGGGTTTGAGTTTCACTGAGCAGGACTCCCGAGTCGGTGGCTTCGAGACGCCAGACCGACAATTCCTGCTGAGCACCACTGGTGATGCGGACATACGGAGTCTCGACCCACGCCCCTTCGGGGGCCACAACCTTTGCACCCTCCAGCCCCCACCGCGTCGACAGCTCGGACTCGAAGGCCCCAACCTCTCCGACAGGGTCACTGGCGGTCAATGGGCCCAGAGTGCGAAACGTGTGACCGTCGGCGCCACCGTCATCCACCGTAAAGCCGCGAGCCAGGATCATCACCGTCAGGATCGTGCTGAAAACGACCAGCAGCGACCCCTTGAGGAACTGGACCCAGGTCGTCGAGACCATCCCGGCCATCACAACGATCAGAGTCACCGTTGCACCGACAAAAACCACTCCAACCCAGTGAGGGAACCCCAACAAGGGCTGAACCAGGACACCGGCACCGACCATCTGAGGGATCAGGTAAAAGACACTGACGGCCAGGGTGCTGATGCCCGCCACCAGCTTGATGCCCTTGGACCCGAAACGAGCATTCAACGCGTCGGCAAACGTGTACTTACCCAACCGCTTCATCGGCTCGGCCACCACAAACAATGCCACGATCCAGCCGGCCAGGTATCCGATCGAATACAGGAACCCGTCGTAGCCGTAGAAGGCAATCATCCCGCAGATGCCCAGGAACGACGCGGCCGACAGATAATCGCCGGCAAAGGCGACTCCGTTGACGAACCAGGGAATCTGGCCATGAGCGGTAAAGTAACCGGCCGACGACTTCACCCGACGACCCAGGTAGAAACTCAACCCCAGTGTCAGCCCGACAAAAGCAAAGAAACAACCGACGGCGATCGGCGACGCTTCATAAATCATGACCGGTCCTCATCAGAGTCCACCGCCGACTCGGCCGGGCCATCCGAACCGCACACCCATCCGTAAATCAACGCCAACACCAGGGCCAGCACGATCAGGCCAAAACCCGACCACACGGCCATATTGACTCCGGCCGGCCCCAAACCCTGCAGCCGCTTGGCGTCAAAGGCCATCAGCAGTACGAAGCCGCTGTACAGGAGCAGGTAAAAGCAGAACATGCCCAGCCCAATCCGCTGGTTGCGACGATTCGTCGACATCGTGTCGGACTCCAACTTCAAGATCACTCGGCTCGTGACGCGACCGCTAGACTGTCGGACGACACGAAAAAATGCCACCCAGAGATCGCCCTGCCAGCCTGCCGATCACTGCTCGATGTCAAACGTGAAGTCGTTCTTGCCCTCGACTCGAATGATCGCCTTCAACCCCGATGTGTCGGGGTCGAGGAGATGAGCCGGCAGAGCGTCTGGTTCGGGGGCAGGGTTCCCTGCGCGAACCATCGAGGCCATGGCTCCGGGGTTGCCCTGCATCATGCCGGTCCCGGTTGGTCGTGCACCCGGATCCATGCCGAGCAACGCGACGTTGTGAACGTCCTTCAACGACCAGGCCGGCGGCTTCCATACGGCAACAGCATAGGAACCCGGCATCGCTCCGTCGTCGAATCGTAAAGTGGTCAGGTCGCAATGGCCGTTGGCGTCGGTCGTCCCGGCCGCCGGTCGTATCGCACTACCACCGGACTTGGGGAACAGAGTGACCATCGCGTTGGCAATCAGCTCGCCGTCCTGACGCACGGTCACCGAAACCGGCACCGTCCCCAGTCCCGACGGCTCGCTCCAGTCCATCGTCCGAACCACGACCAGCAGCACGATCAACATGACCAGAGTGAGAATCGCCCAAAACGGTCGGTTGTTGGTTACACCAAAGTCAGTCACGATGTGTCACTCCTGCTAACCGAAGAACCCAGCCACACATGATCCTCGACTCTTCCCGCCCCGTTCTCAACCCTGCATCCGCTTCCACTGCCCGGAACTCTGGTCAGCCGCGAGTCTCGAGGTACACTGATTCGATCGCCCGGTGGTCCTGGGACCGGTCGCAGAGAACGGAGTCGACATGAAGATCGCGGTCACCGCCGACGTGCACCTCGTGCCCGGCGACACCGAGCACCCCGAACGCCTGGCAGCACTCGGCGATGTGCTTGAACAATTGACCGGCCTGGGCATCGAACACCTGGTCATTGCCGGCGACCTGTTCGATCGGGACCTGCAGGCCTACACGGAATTCGAAACCCTGCTTGGCCAGTTCCCGTCCATCCAAATCGAGATCATCCCGGGCAATCACGACCCCAGTCTCGCGCCCGATCACCTGCTCGCCTCAAACGTCACGGTCTACGATCAGCCAACACTGATCGACCACGACGGACGACAGCTGCTGTTTGTCCCCTTCGCCCCGGCGACCAGGATGGGCGAGGTGATCGAGAGGTTTCGTGGTGAACTGGAACCGGGGCGATGGATCCTGGTCGGACACGGGAACTACGGTGGCGGTCTGAGTACGCCGCACCCGCACGAACCGGGTGTCTACATGCCCCTGTCCCGACGAGACATCGATCACTCCGAACCCGCACTCGTGCTCCTCGGACATGTCCATATCCCCACCAACCAGGCACCGGTCCACTACCCCGGCTCGCCCTGTGGCCTGGACATCAGCGAAACCGGTCGCCGCCAGTTCCTGGTCCTCGACACACACAATGCCTCGGTCGCCTCGCAGCCAATTCAAACCGACGTGATCTTTCTCGAAGAACGCTTTGTCGTTCTGCCGGCCGACGGAGAGCCACAACGACTGCTCGAAGAGATCCAGCGCAGACAGCAGGCTTGGGACATACCCACCGACATGCTCGACCGAGTCACCGTGCGGATCACTGCTGCAGGGTTCTGCAACAGCCCGACGGCGATCCGAGATGTCTTGGTCGAGGGGTTTGCCGACTTCACCTGCTACGACGACGGACCGCAACTCGAGGGGCTCAAGGTCGACCCACATCCGCAGTTGATCGAATTGGCCAGTCGCGTACGCGAACAGATCCAGCAGGTCGATTGGGACTGGGGCGACCGGGAACCGCAGGCACAGGACGCACTGCTCGAAGCCCTCGCCATCGTCTACGGAACGGAGTCGGTCTCGTGAGCGTGCGGATCGACAGGATCGAAATGAAGGCCGGCGGACCGCTCGAACACGCACTCGACTGGTCGTGCGGCGACCTGACACTCGCCTACGGAGGCAATGAAACCGGCAAGAGCTATCTGGTCGAATTCCTCGTCCGCTGCCTGTTCCGCACCGGAGCACGCCTCGGCAGCGGCTGGACTCTCAGGGACATACCCGCCGGAGGCAGTATCACTGTCTCTGGACTCGAAGACGAACCGCTGAAGATGAGTATCTCAAAACGACCGAAACTCGACGAGCGCTGGGAAGACGACCCCAGGGGACTGCCCAATGACCTCTGCCGATTGCTCGTCGTCTCGCAGGGACACACCAGACTCTCGACCGTCGAGACTCCCGACGGAATCGAAGACGATATGCTGCGGCAGTTCTTTTCCGGAGAACAACTGATCGAATCGATCCGCAACAGCCGGGCACTCCCCAAGAGCGCCAACTCGGCCACCTTCGAATCCGGCACAATCAGCGGCAGCGGACAATGGAGCGACAAGGGCGAGCGTGAGAAGATTCTCGATGCGATCGAGCAGGCCGAAGAACTGATCGAGCGGTTCAACGACCAGGTCTCGCACGGTGCCATCGCCTCGCTGACTGCACGACGCGACCGGTTGACGCTCGAACTGCAACAACTCCAGGCCGATCGACAACACCACGCCAATCGACTCGAACAACAACTCGACGAGCACTCGAGACAACTCGATGCCTTGCCGTCGATCAGCGAAATCGAAACCGCCTCGGCCGATCTGCGGACGCTCCGAGCGAACCGAGTCGCGATCGCAACCAAGCAGGAAAACCAGGCTCAACTTGCCGAGCAACAGGCCGATCTCGAATGGGCCACCACCGCGTTGGGACACTACGACCGCATCGTGACCTCGCGGCCACAAACGGCCTCGACACCCTGGCTGGCCATCGCAGCCGG
>CAVOEV010000113.1:0-13671 GCA_963694825.1 Planctomycetota bacterium | reverse complement strand
TTCAACCCGCACTACCAGCCATGGACGGGTGGCGGACATCACTTCTCGTTCTTGAACCAACCAGTGGCAGCGGAACGTAACTTCCACATGTTTTGTACGGCGTTGCGGCCGTTACTGACGTCGCATCATGACTATCTGCTACAGCTCGACGAGATTCGATGTGGCTTCTCGAAAGTGATGCAAGCGCAAATGGAGAAGATGTGGGCTGCCAAACTCGGACTTGGCACTTTTCACGCGGCGTTGTTCAGTGAACTCGAAACGCTCATGGTGCAAACTCCTGTCGATTACACCATCTTCTTCCGCGAGCTTTCGATGCTACCTGACGACATTGGCCCACTCAAAAAAAGCTTCTACAAGGACTCGAAGAGCGCCACGGCTTCAATGCACTCGACGTACGCGACAGACCCCGAAGCGCTGGACAAGCTCTGGTCCGAGTGGCTCACAAAATGGAAATCAATCATCGGCAGCGCCAGCACTAGCGCCGCGAATGCTGCTGCGCCGCGCTCCCGTGAGGAGCTCTCCAGGCAGATGAAACTCGTCAACCCAAAATACAGTTTGCGAGAGTGGATTGTTATGCCTGCGTATCAGCAAGCGACCGCGGGGAACTACTCGCTAGTTCGAGAGCTGCAGAAAGTCATGACGCAGCCATACGCCGAGCAGTCGAAGGACATGGAAGAGAAATACTATAGGCGCAAGCCATCTGAGGTTTTTGAGGTCGGTGGATTGTCTCATTTGAGCTGCTCATCATGACTTTTCAAAAACGAACCGGCCCTGTTGAAGGAGAGTCCTCTGCCGAAGAGGTGGTCGTCGGATTCCACGAGCGGACAAAACACCACTTCCACCGCTACGCCGCCGCGATTAGTTTGGACTGGGCGACACAGCCCGATCCGTTATAGGCGCTACGCGGGAGCGGATATCGTTCGCCTTCCTCTTCCTAAAGCTGGCCGCCCGCTGCCCAGGGCCAGCGATGTAACCGGCCGCCATGTCCATCGTCACCATCTCGATCTGTTGGCAACGCTCCTCCTCCAGTTGATCGAAGAAGTCGCGCAACGTTTGACCACTCTTCCCATGACCCACCCACACGACCCGCCGCGTCTCGTGGTTGACCACGATGGTCAAGTAACGGTGTCGTTTGCGGTAGCTGAACTCGTCGATACCGATCTGGCGGAGATTGTCGAGTCGAGCGGGCATCCGGTCGTACTGATTCGCCTTCCGTCCGCAGCCCCCACAGCGGGATCGACGCCAGCTGGGAACGACGTCCACCACCAGACCGCCTTCCCCGAAGTTCGCGTTCCGCACGACAAGTTACGTGACACCAATCAGCCGACGCAGTAGCGTAGTCGTCCGCACGAGGGCCTCCTGCTCGTCTGGTTTGCAATTCCAACGAGTGGGAGTCTCGTGCGTGTTTGCCTCTTGTCTAACCGACTCGTGATCTCTCCTGCTTCACGGGCTCCAGACTGTCCCCGAGACTCAAACACCCGCTCGATCACCCACAGAAACTGTAGGAGAGCCACAAATATGTCTACGAGTGGCTTCATCTGGAGCTTTGCCTCAACCACATCAAGGCGACTCGAATTTGGATCGCTGAGATGCTCAACGAACACGAACAAGAAGGAAAAGATAAATAGTGATTACTCCCCTGATCAATAGACCCGAGGTCGGTAGAACCTTCGGCAAAGCCAGCTCGCCGAAACGGTTGACGAATTGTTCAGCCACGTGTTTTTGTTTGATGTTCGTTCTTGTTGCTGGCTGCAACAGTAAGAAGGAACAGCAGATGCCCGCTGGCTCCGCCTCTCAAGCAGAGCCTGCCACGACGGCTACATCCGCCCCGGACGTCTCAATCTTCGACGCGGCAGGAAACGGCAACGTTGATGCGATCAAACAACATATCGCTGCGGGTACCGACATCGACCAGAAGCAACCGATCACGGGCAACACGCCTCTGAACATCGCCTGTTCCATGGGACAGACGGAAGTTGCAATGGCATTGATTGAAGCTGACGCGGCGATTGAGGCGAAGGGCAATGAGCAAACCACACCGCTCTTCAACGCCGCGTTTCTTTGTCACACGAAGACGGTTCAACTTCTGCTGGAACACGACGCCAATGCTCATACGACCGATAAAAACGGAACGCCGCTTGTCGACGTCATGGCGGCTCCGTGGGAGGCCGTCGCAGGAATTTACCAGTTGGTTTACTCGCTTATCGGTGTGGAATTCGATGCCGAGGAGAAGAGAACAACACGCCCGGTGATCCTGAAGATGCTCAAGGAGCACATCGCGAAAGAGACCAACGGCAAATCGGCGATGACTCCAAACAGAACCGCCGCCGAAATCGCAGCTTTGTCCGCAGCAACCTGCCACCAATCACGGCGACTGACTGGTCCAGCTACAACCACGACGTGCGTGGCTGGCGATTCAATTCCGCCGAGGACGTGCTTTCGCCGAACAACGCTTCGACGCTTGCGGACCGCATCGGGCGAGCGTCTGGGGTCCGGCTCAACTTCCTCGGCTTTCGTGTGCTCCGCAGTTCCATCGGTTTGGCCGCCGGAGGCGGGGGCAAGTCTGGTGAGCGGAGCCGTAGCGTAGGCCCGTCGGGAGCGAGCGGAGCCGCGACCAGAGGTGCCGGAGTGCAGGCGGAGTGCAGGCGGAGTGAACGGCAGCTATGACAAGACGTTGAAGGTCTGGGACATCTCGTCGCTGGACACGTCCAAGTAGCCGTCATCTCGACGGCCCCACCACCCGACGCCGGGGGGTGTGGTTCGGGCCTGGCGGTTACCGCCCCTGAGCGGCCTCGACGATAGCCAGGATCGCCGTGCGGGTGTCGGGTGGCAGCGAGTGCCAGGCGTCGATCACGCGGGTAAGATCCGGGTCGGGCGAGCGCTGAGTTGGGGCGGTGCTGGGGCTTCCTGGCTGGGCCTCGTCCCATCATTCGAGGCTGCCTGAACTCGATGAGTTGGCTTCGAAGTGGTCGGTTTCTGGACAGCAACGAACTACTACTCTGACGCTCGATCCACGGGTGTCATGACACCCGCAGGCGGGGTTTAGTAGGGCTTTTCAGGGGTTTTACATCAAATACTGGTGTTGTCTTAAGTGGCTGTCACACCGCTGTTCATGCTGTTTTCCGGACCGCCTGGCAACGCCCTGTGGACCAATTCGAAGTCCGTTGCTCTATCCATTTGAGCTACGGGTGCAGGTGTTGGTGAGCTGGTTATTGTTGACGCGATCCGTTTTGGCTATTGGTCGAGTGTCCATGGACCGGGGATTTCCTTGGCCTGGGCCACCTGTTGCAGCGACTCGATCTGGTCGAGATGCATGGGCAGTCCATCGGCTCGCCAGGCACGTTCGCGTTCGGCCTCGAGATCTCCGGGCAGGCAGACTTGGTCGAAGCCTTCGGCCGGATCGAGTTGTCGGATTTCGGAGACAGTCGCTTCGATCTGGTCGTAGTACTCGTCGGGTTCGACGAACGCCTTGATGTCGATGGCGTACATGAAGTGTTCGGATCCGTCGTTGGCGATTTCCCAGGTCTTCTTCAGCGGCATGCGAGCACCGACGAGCGGTCCACAGAGCACCGAGCTGAAGAAGGCGAGCCCATAGCCTCGGGGTCCGGCTGCTGGCAGCAGGGTTGTAGCGTCCTTGGCGTTGGTTGTCGGATTTCCCTGTTCGTCGACGGCCCAGCCTTCGGGGATGGGTTGTCCATACATGCCCATCGAGTGGACTTTCCCCCAGCTCGAGACGGCACAGGCCATGTCGAGCACGACGGGGTGTCCGTTCCGGGTCGGTGCGGCCCACGAGAAGGCGTTGTTGGCGACGGCCGGTGTGCGGCTTCCGTAGGCGGTGACGGTGGCCGGTCCGGTGCTGGTGGTGGCGTAGCCGATCATTCCTTCGGCGGCGGCCATCATCGAGTAGACCTGAGCGGCACCGAAGTGCTGGCTGGCCCGAACGGCGACGGTCCCGGTGCCGACGTCTTTGGCCTTGGCGATGGCCAGTTTCATGGCTCGGGTGGCGGCGACATGCCCGAGTCCCTTGCCGGCGTGGAGCACGGCCATCGCCCTGGTGTCTCGCTCGGTCAGAATCATAGCTCGCGGATCGATGCTCCCGGCCTGCATCGCTTCGAGATAGCGGGGCAGGGCTCGTGTACCGTGAGACGGGATGCCACGGAGGTCGGCTTCGATCAGCCGGTCGGCTCCGGCAGCCGCTTCGACCGGGATCATCGCCTCGTCGACCAGCACATCTTTCACCCACTGCCGCAGCGGTTCGACCGGCACGCGCTGTTCCTGCCCGTCGTCGAGCGGGTAGCCAGGGATAATCGTCATGGGCGTGGCTTTGGCAGGGTGGGATGGGATGGGGCTGCCGACCGAGTCATTCTCTTAGGTCAGTCGGAACTCAGCAAGCCGGGACGGGTAGCTGCGAGGAAGTCGATCGCATGGTCGGTTGTGCCGTCGAGTGCCAGGTCGGCCAGCACGCTGCCGATGACCGGAGTGAACTTGAAGCCATGTCCTGAGAACCCGCATGCGATGGCAACACCGTTGTGACGGGGGTGTTTATCGACGATGAAGTGGCGATCTGGCGTGCGGGTGTAGAGACAGACGACATGGCGGGCGGGGCTGGTCGAGAGGCCGGGCATGTGGGATTGGAGGTAGTTGGCCAGTGGTGGGAGGTCGATGTCGAGAACATTTCGATCGACGGCCAGCGGGTCGTTGATGTTTTGTCCGCCGGTGTGTTCGGCGAGTTTGACGGTTTGCCCATCGAGTGACGGGAACCCGTAGAATTCGCCTCCGGCGGTTTCCAAAAAGAAGACTCCAGCCCCGCGTGACCGGTCGTAGTCGTGGCTGGAGGTTGGGAACCAGAACAGTGGTTTGCGGACGATTTCCCAATCGACCTTGAGTTCCGGCAGCAAGTCGGGCACCCAGGCACCGGGAGCGATGATCAGCGAACCGCAGTGGTAGCGATCGCGATCGGTGACGACTTCGAACGCATCTCCGACCGGGGCCCATTCGAGGACGGTTTCGGGGGTCCCCAGCACGGCACCGTGTTGTCGGGCACGAGCGATGTGTGCTCGGACGGCATCTTCCACAAACAGGTAGCCCGCTTCGGCTTCCCAGACCGCGTCGAATTCGTCGGGGATTTGGAAGCCGGGGAAGTCCTTGGCGAGTCGAAGTTGGCTGACATCCTGGAGTTTCAGGCCATGCAGTCGAGCGGCCTGTCGGGTGCCGGCGACGGCGGGTCCATCGGGCCGGCCTGCCAGCAGCAATCCGCACCGATCGATCAGCGGCTGTTGGCAGTGTAGGGCCAGGTCGTCCCACAAGCGGTAGGCTTCGATCAGCAGGGGGACGTAATCGGGGTGTTCGAAGTACGCCTGCCGAGTGACTCGAGTGTGCCCGTGGGAGCTGCCCTGGTCGTGAGCGACCCCGAAGCGATCGATGCCCAGCACGCGGGCGCCTCGGGCAGCGACGTGATCGAGTGCCGCGCTACCGAAGCCTCCGGCACCGATCACAACGCAGTCGTAGGTTGTTGCTGTCACCGGGTCGTCACTGGCCCGCCGCCAGACTGACTCGGACCAGTTCCTTGTCGTTGCGGGCAAAGACGCTTTGCATGGCGAACGCCGGGTGGCTCCAGATGGTCATCCGGCGTTGGACTCGGCGAGTCGGTTCGATCAGTTTCGCTCGACTGATCTCCTGGTACCCTTGGGGAGTCAGCCGTGCGATGATCAGGTCGCCCTGTTCGTTGTGGATGAACTGTCGGTCCTGATGAGTGACCAGGAAGGCGTTCCACCAGCGGCCGCGGCCTGTGGCGGCAAGTGTTTCCCAGACGCGTTTCCCGTTGCTGGCATCCAGGCATCTCAGTTGCCCGTAGCTTCCGACTCCGTAGATGTGCCGTCGGGTGAAGATCGGTGTGGACATGATCGAGTGCAGGCCATCGGTCTTGATTTCGCTGTCGCTGTTACCTTTCCAGGCGATTTTCGCAGTCCGTCCATCGTCGGCGACTTCGATCATCATCGGCCCGTTGTAGAAGGCTGTGACGAACAGTCGGTTGCCGACCTGCCGGGGTGTGGGGATGGTGAGTCCGGCTCGGATGCGGAAGGGGACTTGCCAGATGAGTCGTCCGGAGTTCGGATCGAGACTGCTGATGGCGGTCGGGTGCCAGACGATCAGTTGGCGGGTGTTTCCGAAGTTCATGATGACTGGCGGGCAGTAGCCAATCTGGCTGTCTTCGAGACTTCTCCAGAGTTCCTTGCCGGTCAGCTTGTCGAAGCTGACCACCAGGGCTCCATCGGAACCGCCGACCAGGGTGATCAGTTGTCGGTCATCGATCAGTGGCGAGGCGACCATGCCCCAGATCGGCAGCTTGGTACCGTAGTCGGCGACGAAGTTCTTTTTCCAGACCACTGCGCCATCGCTGACCTTCAGGCAGAACATGTCGCCCATGGCGCCGATGGTGTAGACGCGGTCGTCTTCAACAACCGGGGTCATACGTGGTCCGGCCGGGTAGCTGATGCTGTAGCGGACCGGGTAGGTGCTGGTCCAGAGAATCTTGCCGGACTGGGCGTCTAGAGAGTGGATGCGTTCGATACGTTGCTCACGGACGAAGTCGGTGATGTAGACACGTCCCTTGGCGACGGCCGGTCCGGAGTAGCCTTCGCCAATGGGAGTCGACCAGACGCGTGGCAGGAGGCCGGTGGTGGGCAGCGTTTTGACGATGCCCTTTTCTCGCCAGACCAGGTCGCGACGTGGTCCGCCCCACTGCGGCCAGTCGTCGGCCGAGGCGGTGGTGGCTAGGGTGGTGGCTGCGATGAGAACGGTCGTTACGAGCGAGACGAGCGTGCGGGTTGGGCGGTTCATCGAATGATCTCGGGTGTTCGAATTCGCAGTCATCTTGTCATTCGGGAGTCGGATTGGCCACCGTATCGGCTGAGTTGGGCAGTCGATAGCGGATCGTTGGGCCCGATCGGTATACTCGGGTCCCGACCCATGCCAAGCAAATTCTGGATCCGGGTCGTTTGCGGGTGGAGTTGTTTTTGTGAGTCGAGAGGAAACGAGTCGTGAAATCGATGAGCGAGTGTTGTGTTGCGTTGTTGGCAGGTGTTGCCGGGATGTTGTCGGCGTCAGAGATCGAGGCGTCAGACGGTCGGGCCGAGTCGAAGGCGTCGGGAGCGGTGCTCGAGTCGCGTCACCTGGGGAACATCAAGCGGGTGACGTTCGGGTTGTCTCGGGCTGGCGAGGGCTACTTTTCGCCTGACGGCAAGTGGGTGGTCTACCAGGCCTACCCGGTCGGTTATCCATTTTACCAGATCTACGTGCAGAAGCTGGGCGAGAAGACTCCTCGTCGTGTGAGTCCAGGTCGCGGTCGGACGACGTGCAGTTATTTCACGATCGACGGCAAGCGAATTCTGTTCGCATCGAGTCACACGGATCCGGCGATCGAGCGCACCGAGCATCAGGCTCGGGTCCTGGCGGCTCAGGGCGGTCGTCGTCGTTACCAGTGGGATTTCGACAAGCACATGGACATTTACGTGTGCGATTTTGACGGCACGGGATTGAAGCGATTGACGAACACGCCCGGCTACGACGCCGAGGGGTCGTATTCGGCGGACGGCAAGCGGATCGTATTCACTTCGGGCCGCGACGGCGATCCGGATCTTTACATCATGGATTCCGACGGCAAGAACGTCCGCCAGTTGGTGGATCATCCCGGCTATGACGGCGGCCCGTTCTTTTCGCCCGACGGCAACTGGGTGATCTTCCGCAGCGATCGTCAGAAGGAGCACATGTTGCAGATTTTTGCCATCAGCGTGGATGGCAAGCATGAGATCCAGTTGACGAACAACCTGGGGACGGTCAACTGGGCACCGTATTACCATCCATCAGGTCGGTACATTGTCTGGACGCGTGCGGATTATTCGCGTGGGCCGGAGGGGGCTCATTTCAACCTGTTCACGATGGATCTTGAGGTTGGCAAGACGACGATCAAGGCGGGTGATGTTCGCCAGGTGACGTCGAATTCCGCGGCCGACGTGTTGCCGGTGTTCAGTCCCGACGGCACGAAGCTGATGTGGACATCGGCTCGAGGCAAGGCCAAGACGAGCCAGTTGTGGATTGCCGACTGGAAGCGAGGGAGTGGGGTTCGTTAGGTCGGGGCGGTTCAGTCGATAGGCGGAACCGAGTGAACCATGACGAGGTCGTGTCCGGCGGCCGACCAGTTCGAGCTTCCCACGAGCACGAGTCGTTGTCCGGTTTCGAGCACTCCGTGTTGTCGACCCCATTGGCAGACGGCATCGAGCAGTTTGCGTGGGCTGGTATCGGTCTGGATCGAGCCGAGCGAGCGGACGCCCCAGTAGAGGTTCATGCGTCGTGCGGCGGTTGGTGAGTCCGAGAGTGCCAGGACGGGAACGGGGCTGCGTTCCTTGGAGACGGCCAGTGCGGTCCGTCCGCTGAGCGTGGGGATCACCAGCAGCGAGGCATCGAGTTGTTCGGCGATGGCGACGGCACCGACGGTGGCTGCTTCGGTGACTTCGAGTGCCTGGGCCCGCGTGTCGGCTTCGAAGAGCCTGGGGACGTTGGCATCGACGGACTGTTCGGCTTCGCTGACAATCCGGCTCATCATCGCCACCGCGGCGGTGGGGTTTTGTCCGATGGCGGTTTCCCCCGAGAGCATCACGGCGTCGGTGCCGTCGAGTGTGGCGTTGGCCACATCGCTGGCTTCGGCCCGAGTGGGGAATTCGCTGTTGGTCATGCTGTCGAGCATTTGAGTGGCGGTGATCACCGGCACGCGATGGGCGTTGGCCATGCGGATGATCTGTTTTTGCAGGATCGGCACGGTCGCCAAATCGACTTCGACCCCGAGGTCGCCTCGAGCCACCATCACCGCATCGGTGATGTCGATGATGGCTTCGAGATCGGCGATGGCTTCACCCTTTTCGATTTTCGCGACGATGTGTGGTTGGTGGTCACCGGGGTGACGCGAGATGAGATCTCTGAGCCGCCGGATGTCGTCGCTGTTGCGGACGAAGCTGAGTCCGATGAAGTCGATTTCTCGATCGAGAGCCCAGGTCAGGTCGTCACGATCCTTGTCCGTCACACTCGGAGTACTCAGAGCCACACCCGGCAGGTTCACACCCTGTCGGCTGCGGACGGTGCCGGGTCGCACGACCTGGCAGATGACCCGATTGTTCTCTTCGGCGGTCACGATCAGTTCGACGATCCCATCGGCGAGCAGGATGCGATCACCGGGCTGGACATCGTCGATCAGTGGTGCGTAGGAGCAGGTGAGTTCCTGCACCGGGTCAGAGCCGTCGTCACCGGTCCGATTGACTTTGTGTTCGGCATTTCCGTCCGAGTCGTTTTTGACAAAGACGACGGTGGCGCCTTCCTGGCACAGCAGTTGTCCCGAGTCGATTTCTCCGAGTCGGATTTTGGGGCCGGCCAGGTCGCCGAGGATTCCGATGGGTCGATCGAGTTCCACTTCGATTTGTCGGATGGCCGTCAGGGCCTGATCGTGCCAGTCGTGGGTGCCGTGTGCGAAGTTGAGCCGAAAGACATCGACTCCGGCGAGCACCAGGTCGCGGAGTGCTTCGAGGTCGGCGCAGGCCGGTCCGACTGTGGCGATGATCTTGGTCTTGACCATCGGCGGCTCGATTGGCATCGGGGCATGGGCCATGAACGGAGAGTCCTGGGTGGGTGTATCAGTTGATGAGGTTGGCGATCCGGGTGAAGTCGTTTTTGAGTGAGTGGTAGAGTTGTTGGTACTGGGGATAGATGCGGTTGTAGATTCGTCGGGTGGGTTGATGGACGCGTGTGGTCTCGACGACGCGAATCGTGGCGTTGCAGGCTTCGACGACATCCTTGTAGGCTCCGGTTCCCGCAGCAGCCAGCAGTGCGACTCCGTAGGCTGGCCCTTCTTCGGCGTTGATTGTGGCCACACGGTTTCCGTAGACATCCGCCTGCATTTGTCTCCAGAACCTGCTGCGGGCTCCACCGCCGGAGACTCGGATTTCCCGGACCGGGATATTCATCTGCTTGATAATCTCCAGGCAATCTCGCATGGCGAAGGTGGCCCCTTCGATGACGCTGCGTACGAGGTGTGCTCGAGAGTGCCGGAGGCTGAGTCCGATCCAGGCAGCTCGGGCGTTGGGATCGGCGTGGGGAGTGCGTTCGCCGGTCAGGTAGGGCAGGAAGAAGAGTCCTTCGGACCCGGCTGGTGCGTGGGTGGCTTCTTCGGTGATCAATTCGTAGGGGTCGATTTTCTGTTTGCGTGCGAGGTCGACGGCGGCTTGTCCCAGTTGGTTGCGGTACCACTGCAGGCTGCCTCCGGCCGAGAGAACGACACCCATGACGTGCCATTGGTCACGGACGGCGTGGCAGAAGGTGTGGACACGGCCCAGCGGGTCGATTTCGATCCCTTCGCTGTGAGCAAACACGACTCCACTGGTGCCCATGGTGGCCGAGATGACCCCACGTCGCACGATTCCATTCCCGACGGCTCCGGCCGCCTGGTCACCGGCTCCTCCGACCACAGGCACTCCGGCGGGCAGTCCCAGTTGTGCCGCGGCGACTTTGGACAGGGTGCCACAGACATCTTCGGATTCGTACACGTCGGGCAGCAGTGCGGGATCGAGTTCGAGTTTTCCGAGCAGTCGTCGGTTCCATTTTCGGCGTTTGACATCCAGCAGCAGAGTACCCGACGCGTCACTGACCTCGGTGGCGAACTCGCCGGTCAGTCGAAAGCGAACGTAGTCCTTGGGCAGCAGCAGAGTGCGTGTGCGATCGAAGTGTCGGGGTTCGTGGTTTCGGAGCCAGAGGATCTTCGGTGCGGTGAAGCCGGTGAGTGCGGGGTTGGCCACCATCCGGATCAGTGCCCGTCGTCCTCCGGCCCGTCGGTGGATCTCGTCGCATTCGGCCTGGGTCCTCTGGTCGTTCCAGAGCAGAGCGGGTCGGATGACTTGGTGTTTGCGATCCAGGAAGACACTGCCGTGCATTTGGCCGGAGAGTCCGATGCCGGCGACGGTCTTGGGTTTGATCTTGCCATCGTGGAGTACCTTGCGAACGCTCTGGATCGAGGCCTGCCACCAGTCGAGGGGATCCTGTTCGGACCATCCTGGTCTGGGGCTGGCGAGGGGGTATTCGAAGGTGGCACCGGCAACGATCCGGCCGTTCTCGCGGATCGCGAGAGTCTTGGTGCCGCTGGTACCGATATCGATGCCCAGATAGACGCTCATCGAGATTCTCCATCAGATGGAATCGAGCCGTTCACGATGTCGCCTTTTCGGCGATCAGCAGATCGAGTTCCTGTTTGAGTCGATCGAGGATTTCATCGTAGGGAAAGGCTCCGAGTGATTCTTCACCCTTCTTGAGATTGACGAAGTTGGGAGCACACCAGAGTCCGAGGTCGGCATCGTCGGTTTCGCCGGGCCCGTTGACCCGGCAGCCCATCACGGCGATTGTCAGTGCGTGGTCCCGAGCGTACTCGGTCATTTCGCGGACCTGTTCGGCGAGTCCGACAAAGGCTTCGTTTTCGACTCGCGAGCAGCTGGGGCAGCTGATGATATTGAGAGTGTCGAGGCCATAGTCGACGACACTGCGGACTCGTCCGGCGGCGATGTCGGCCAGGATGTCTCGTGCGGCATCGATCTCTTCGGATTTTCGTTCATTCGGTACCGTCAGCGAAACGCGGATCGTATCGCCGAGTCCTTTGGAGACGAGTTGTTCGAAGGCGATGCGAGTTTTGATGATGCCGTCGGGCGGCAGTCCGGCCTCGGTCACACCCAGGTGCAGCGGCACGTCAGGGCGTCGTTCTGCGAACCGGCGGTTGACTTCGATGACTTTTTGCGGGTTGGAGTCTTTGAGCGAGACGCAGTAGTTCTTGAAGTCGAGCGAGTCGAGCAGATCGCAGTGTTCCCAGGCGCTGTCGAGCATGGGCGAGATCGAGTCGTCGCGGTCGTAGCGATCGAGTTGTTCGGGGTCGACCGAGCCACAGTTGACTCCGACTCGGATGGCACAATCGTGCCGAGTGGCCTGCAGGACGATTCCCTGGACCTTGTCCTGCCAGGGCCGATCGGGTTCGTGGTGATAGAGGTGTCCGGGGTTGTATCGGAGCTTGGCGACGTGTGGTGCGACGATTTCTGCGAGCCGGTAGTTTTCCTGGAGATCAACGGCGAGGTTGGCATCGGTTTGTGCGGCGATTTCGACGACCGCCTTGGCATCGGCGGTACTGTCGACCGCGATTCGGACCACGTCGGCTCCGGCCTGATCGAGGTCTCGGACCTGAGCGAGGGTGGCCTGGACGTCTTGGGTCGAGGTGGCGGTCATGCTTTGGACGGCGATGGGTGCTCCGTTGCCGATGGTGAGCGTGCCGATGGTCACCTGTCGGGTGGGGTTGCGAGGCAGTTGCACGGTGGGGTGGGTGTCCGAATCGAGTGGGACCGAGGTCGTGACGTGTGGTGTCTTCGGATTGTAAACGTCACCTGCATGACACTCCAGCACGTCGTGTCCGCGGCTTGGGGTATCGGGATTGACCTTGTTTTGGCCGAGAACTACAAGCCTAGGCGTCGTGTCGCAAGCTCGGGAATCCTCGGCGACTTCAAGCGACGGGTCGAGATTCAGGAGATGGTGTGATGTGGAAACAGCTTGACGGATTGTGGTTGTTTGTTCTGGCGTGTTGTATGTTGTTTCTGGTTGGAGTGACTGGTTGCGGCGACGACGAGCCGGAGGGTGACAGCGAATCGGCGGGCGGTTCGAGCCAATCGACTGGCCAGGTTCGGGCGGTTGATGACTCGGCTGTGGACAAGCTGGTCAAGCTGGCGGTCGAGCGAGCGCAGGCGGGCGATTCGAAGCGTGCGATCGAGTTGCTGAGCCAGGTCATTGGCAACGACGCCGACAATGCTCGGGCGTTTGCCATACGTGCCGACATCTATTCGGCTTGCAAGCAGGACGCGAGTGCATTGGCGGACCTGTCGGCGGCGATCCGAATCGAGCCCGAAAACGCTCGTTGGCTGAACGCTCGGGGCTTCTTCTTGTTCACTCGGGGCAAGCGTGACGCGGCGATGCGTGATTTGGACGCGGCGATAGGATTGGACGGCGAGTATGCCGAGGCGAGGAACAACCGCGGGTTGTTGCACGTGGGTGGTCGGGACTACGAAAAGGCGATCATCGACTTCAGTCGGGCGATCGAGATTGACGCGAAGTTCGCCGACGCCTGGAACAACCGCGGATTTGCTCATTTTCGAAGTGACGACGATTCGCGGGCGTTGTCGGATTTCGACAAGGCCCTGGTGTGTGATCCGAAATTCGTGATGGCCTACAACAACCGAGCGTTGTTGCGGATGTCTCGGAAGGAGTACCGCCAGGCGGTATCGGATTGTACGTCGGCGATCGAGTTGGACGCTGTCAATCCTCGGTTTTATCAATTGCGTCGCGAGGCGTACCGTCGTCTGGGCAAGTCGAAGTTGGCGTTGGCGGACGGCGAAAAGCTGGTCTGGCTGCTTCGCCTTCAACGTCTCAGTCGGCAGGTCGCCGAGTCACCGAAGCAGGCGGGTGGTTACATTCAGCGGGCACGTCACCTGGCGTACGACGGTCAAGGCGGAGCGGCGTTGGCGGACTACCAACGTGCGATCACGGTCGAGCCGGGGCAGGCTCACGAAGCGTACCTGGCTCGTGCCCGTCACTGGGTGTCCTCGG
>CAVOEV010000112.1:0-13913 GCA_963694825.1 Planctomycetota bacterium | reverse complement strand
TCCTCCAATGCCCGCCGACGTCGCCGCACTGAGCTACGCCAACAACTTCAAGTGGAAGGCCAGCCAGGGAGCCGATCGGTTCAGACGCGGCATGTACACGTTTTTCAAACGCACCGCTCCGCACCCCAACCTCGTCACCTTCGACTGCCCCGATTCGAACACCACCTGCGTCCAGCGCCGAGCTTCCAATACGCCACTGCAGGCATTGACGACGCTCAACAACGAAGTCTTCGTCGAAGCCTCACAAGCCCTCGCACGCCGCGTCCTCGGCGAAACGCACGCCGACGACCAGTCCCGACTGGCCCGAGCCTTCCGACTCTGCGTAGCACGACATCCCGGTCCCAAAGAACTCGCCGGGTTCGACGGTCTGCTCAAGGTCGCCCGAAAGTGGTACTCGTCGCACGCCGATGACGCCAAGTCACTCGTGGGCAATTACCCCACCAAGGGAACAGCCGCTGCCGAATCGGCGGCGTGGGTGGCCACCTGCCGCATCATGCTCAACATGGACGAATTCATCACTCGTGAATAGTCACGAGAGGACCAAGCCAATGCACGACTTCCTGGCAGAATCACGTCGCGATTTCCTGACGAGTTCGGCCTGCGGCCTCGGAGCCGCCGGGCTGGCGTCAATGTTGGCCGACGACGGTCTGCTGGCCGAGGCCCCCGACTCCTCCAATCCACTGGCCTCACGTTCATCGCATCGCGAGCCGCGGGCCAAGTCGTGCATCTTCATCTTCATGGCCGGTGCCCCGTCGCAACTGGATCTCTTCGACCCCAAACCCAAACTCAATCAGCTCACCGGACAACCCATGTCCGACGAGCAGCTCAAGGACGTTCGCTTCGCCTTCATCAAGAAGGATTCGGTCCGACTGTTGGGCAGCAAACGCAAGTTCCGCCCCTATGGCGAATGTGGAACCGAATTTTCGGACTACCTGCCGCATATCGGTAGCTGCGCCGACGACCTGATCCTGGTCCGCTCGCTCTACTCACAACAATTCAATCACCACCCCGGCCAACTGCTGATGCAGTGCGGTCGCGGTACCTTTGGCCTGCCCACAATGGGGTCGTGGATCAACTACGGACTGGGAAACGAAACACGCGACCTGCCCGGTTACGTGGTGCTGACCAGTGGTCGAGGCTCCAGCGGTGGAGCCACGCTTTGGCAAAGTGGGTTCCTGCCCAGCGCCTATGCGGGGGTCCGGTTCCGAGGCACCGGCGAACCGATTCTCAACCTCTCGAATCCCAGCGGACTCCCTCCACAACTCCAACGCAAGGGACTCGATGTCCTGCGCCAGGTCAACCGACAACGACTCGAAGTGCAACGCGATCCGGAAATCGCCAGCCGCATCGCCAGCTACGAACTCGCCTATCGCATGCAAACCGCAGCACCCGAGTTGATCGACCTGTCGAGTGAAACCAAGGCGACTCGGGAAATGTACGGCGTCGATCGCAAGGAAATCCGCAAGGGCGGACGAGGCAAGGCGGGAAACACCTACCAGGACTTCGCGAAAAACTGCCTGTTGGCTCGCAGACTGGTCGAACGAGGCGTCCGGTTCGTCAACCTCGTCTACGCCTCATGGGATCACCACAGCAACCTCGACAACGAACTGGCCTACAACACACACGTCGTCGACCAGCCCATCGCCGCACTGATCAAGGATCTCAAGCAACGAGGACTCCTGGACGAAACCATGGTCGTTTGGGGATCCGAATTCGGGCGGACTCCGTTGGGCGAAAATCGAGGTGGATCTGCCAATGCCACAGGACGAGACCATCACCCGTTTGCCTACAGCATGTTCCTGGCAGGCGGAGGACTCAAAGGGGGACTCGTGCATGGAGCTACCGACGAAATCGGTTGGGGTATCGCCGAGAAGCCCGTACACATCAACGACCTGCACGCCACCATGCTCGACCGCTTCGGACTCGATCACCTCAAACTCACACACCGCTTTCAAGGACGTGACTTCCGGTTGACAGACGTCGGAGGAAAAGTGGTCACCGATTGGCTGGCCTGACACATCGGTTGCACCGGCGACTCGACAAGTTCAGCCCGCAAGTTCAGCCCGCAAGTTCAGCCCGCAATCGATTCCGATTCGGACTCCGAACCGACCTCTTCGGCCACATCGCCCGGTCGCAGGACTGCCTGCACGATTTCCAGCGACGTCTGGCCGCACAGGTACGCACCATAGGCGCCAAAGAAGATCATCACGGCAAACAGCACCTTGCTACCAACCGGAACTTCGCCAATCCGCCACAGGCTCGATCCGCAACAATAGACCAGCCCAGCGCACGCAACTGCGTAAAGCAACGCATACAGAAGTTCTCGAACCTTCACACGCATGCCGGGACGATAGACCACCCTCGACACACCTGTCAATCCGCCCTGACCACCCGCCTTGAACTTCGTTAAACAAAGCGAGGGATCCGTCGCAACGGATCCCTCGCTCGCACGGATCTGATTGATGCCGGGCCTGAATTCACCCGGTGGCAAGTTGCTAACGCAACCAGATTTGACCTCCCACCGTCAAACCTTGCCACCAGAGAGTTTCAAACCCAGGATCGACACCAATTGCCGGGGGCTCCGACTGACCGTTGTCGTTGTAGTAGACGTTGTCGTGTGCCCGTGACAATCCACCGGCAACGGTGATGTCGTAGGCCAGAAATAACTCGAGATTATCGCTCGGGAACAACTTCATGAAGAACCGGAAATCCGCTACCTGAGCAAAGCGGGATCCTCGTCTCGAGTCGCGGGTGTGCGGATCCCCAAAACTCCGCAACTGGTTGGTTTCCACTTCCATCTCGTAACGGTTCACACCGAGTGCCAACTTGGGCTCGAATCCCAAGTGGAACCACTCGTGCTCGAACTGCAGTCTGAATCCGATCTGCGGGGCGTAGATCTCGTTGTTGACTCGCGAGTTGATCGTGCTGACCAGGCCGAGGTCCAGCAGGCCGTCGTTGTTGACGTCTTCTCCGGTGTCCAGCATTCCGTTGCTGTTCAGGTCTTCGCCGAAGTCCACGACTCCGTCGAACCCCCCGTTGAAGACTCCCGTCTGAAACAGCCCCTCGGTCACTTCGAGGTAGCGGAATCCGACGATTGGCATCAGTTTCAGACCCGGGCCAACGTCCGGGTCGCTGGCGATGTAGTTGATTCCGGTCCCCCACACGTCTTGAACATAGCGGGCTTCAAAACTGTGGTCGTAGAGAAACTGGTTGTTGGCCGGAAGACCGTTGAGCATCGTGGTCGTGGCAGCAAAAACCGGATCCCCAGACAAACCGCCACCGGAGCTCGGTCCAAAATCCTGAGCCCCCAGGTTGGGGACCGAAAGATTCGATTCGTTTTCCTTCAGGCCCCAGACGTTCATCTCGAGTGCCCCGTCATTGAGCGCCACGCCCAACGTACCTCGCATCCCGTTGACGTTCTTGAGAAGGAGCGAATCGAGTGCCGGTACGGTCGCAACACCAATGGCCGTTCCGCCAGAACTCACCGCGAACGGCAATCGCTCGTCGTTCACCATCGGGTTGTCCGCACCCAACAGGTGATCTCCAGGCCGTTTCGACTCGAAGTTCATGTAGTCCAAGCGAATCCAGGTGTTTCGAACCAGGACTCTCAACAGCCTGTCCAGGTTCGTGTCCTGGTATCCCCAGCCGCGATCCCGCGACAACATCCGTTCGTGGATCACAGGACCGGAAGATTCCGGCTCATCCCATGCTCCGGCTGCGTACGACGCCGCCGAGACGCCCGACGGCATCCCCTGCTGACGTGGCGGTTGGCTGAAGTACTGGCCGCTGGCTGGCGCGGTGACCAACGTTGCGAGCACCAGAGTCTTGAGTATCACGTGACGGCCGATCATGCGTCGCTTCCCTGAAACACCGCTCGACTTGCAGGCGGATCGTACCGATTGTACGGCTTATGACGTCAGTATCGGCCTTACGACCGTCATAACTTGGCCGAAACACGTCTTCGTTCCACGGTTCCTTGTTATCAATGTAACCATTTTTCAAATGTGCATCGATGCAGCGCTTTGACGCACCCGGTTGGACCCCGAAGCCATCTCCGGCTACTTTCGCAATCACGGTCTCATTCCAAATTCTGGCCCACGGGTCTATTTTTTAGCGACGATCACCTTCGACCTCGAACCTCTTGGATACACAATGGCCGCCATTGATTTTCGCGATCGTCTTTTGGACGGACTCGGCGGTGACTGGCCAAAACCATGCCCGCTGAACACCCGGATCACAGCAACAGAACAGAAAGATGGCTATCGGCTGGTCAGCCTCAACTACGAAGCCGAACCGGATGACCGGGTTCCGGCGTTTCTACTGATCCCGGATAGTGCCACGTCAGACAAACCAGCACCGGGTATCGCTATCTGGCATCAACATGCCGGACAGTTCCATCTGGGAAAGAGTGAACCTGCTGGGTTGGCCGGTAACAAGATGCACCATACCGGGATAGCGCTGGCCCGGGAGGGTTATGTCGTGCTCTGCCCCGACGCCCTGTGCTTTGAAGACCGGCGAGATCCAACAGGAAAGCTCAAAACCCACTGGTACGAACGTTTCGAGTTTCTCCGTTACGTGGTCGCCGGAAAATGCATGGCCTGGAAGAACATCCTGGACATGCGGAGAGCCGTCGATGTGCTGGCTAGCCTCGAGGAAGTGAATGCCGAGCGGCTGGGATGCTACGGACACTCAATGGGATCGACCCACACATGGCTCGTCGGCCCCTGGGAACCTCGGCTGAAATGCCTGGTTGGAAACTGCTGCCTCCCCACCTACCAGGCCATCCACGACCACCACATGCTGCACTGTTTCCCGAACTTCGTTCCCGGCATCCACCCTCATGGTGACACACCCGACATTGCCGCGTTGATCGCCCCCCGTGCCCTGCATCTCAATTTCGGCGAGACGGACACTGGTAGCCCGATCGTCGAAGTCAAACGCGGGGTCAAAGTGATCGCCAAGGCCTACGAGGCAATCCACGCCGAAAAGAATTTTTCGCACTACATCGAGAACGGGGTAGGCCACGTGCTTTCTCAGGAAATGTGGCGGCGGACCAAAAACGTATTCACCCGCCACCTGAAGGCCTGACCCACGCCCTCCACAGCCCCTCACCCCCCCTCACCCCCCCTCACCCCCCTTCCCCGGACGAACACACCATGAATGCACTTGAATACAACCGGAAACTCGTTTCATTCGAATCCACTAGTAATCTCACCAACGCACCGGTCAGTGACTATTGCGAAGAGGTGCTCAGTGGCCTCGGTTTTGCGATCGAACGCATCGAGTACGACGATCCACACGGTGTTCGCAAGGTCAGTGTGCTGGGCAAAAAGGGCGAAGGCACTGGCGGAATGGCCTACTTTGGCCACACCGACGTCGTTCCAGCCGACCCATGGCACACGGATGACTCGGGCCCCTTCGAACCAACCATCGTCGGCGACCGTCTCTACGGCCGCGGCAGTTGCGACATGAAGGGCTCGATCGCCTGCATGTTCGCCGCCGCCGAACGGCTCGTCGACCTTCCGCTCAACCAACCCGTCTACGTCACCTGCACGTCGGACGAGGAGATTGGTTACGGCGGAGCCCAGGCCGTGGCCGAACGAAGTCAGATGTTTCGTGAAATGGTCGAAGGAGACTCTCGCGGCATCATCGGCGAACCGACCATGCTCGAGGTCGTCTACGCACACAAGGGAACCACCGGCCTGGTTGCCACCTCGCACGGCGTCGCGTCGCACTCGAGCACCCGAGCCGGTCTCAACGCCAATCTCGCGATGATCCCCTACCTGGCCGAAATGAAAGCCATTCACGATCTCACCGAATCGTCGCCTGAATGGCAGGACGACAGCTTCGATCCGCCGACTATCAGCTGGAACATCGGGATCAACGACCACACCGCTGCCGTCAACATCACTCCGCCCAAGAGCGTCTGTACGGTCTACTTCCGAGCCATGCCCGACCAGGACATCGACAGCCTGATCGAACGGGCCCGTGCGGCGGCCAACGAGTGCGGAATCGAATTCGTCGTCAAGAGCCGTGCCGAACCGCTTTATATCGACCCCGACTCACCCTTCGTCCGCGAAGTCCTCCAACTGGCTGATCGCGACACGGCCACAACAGTGTGCTACGGCACCGACGGAGGAATGTTCACCAAGCTGACCAACATGGTCGTGATTGGACCTGGAGACATCGCCCAAGCTCACACCTGGGACGAGTTCATCGACCTCGAACAACTCGAACTCGGCACCGACCTCTACGCCCGAATGATCCAGCACTGGTGCGGCTAACCGCGGGATCCTAACCGCCCACGATTGCGCCCTGCCGCTGCAGCAGACTGCTTGCGCCTCGTTTCGCGACGACGTGTCTCACGGTTGAAAGACTTGGCATCGAATACATCCTGGGCCGGAACCCGGTCACGCACGTCCCCGCTCGAGGACACCTCGGGACCACGCATCTTGGTTTCTCGTCCCGGACTACCAGCCAGTGCCCCGCGTCCACCCCCTCGCGACTTCACCACCCGCTCGACCCACACTTCGATCAACTTCAACTGATCCCCTGTGATCCATCTCGTCCTGCGAATCTTTGCAGGGTCCCCGTGAGGCCTGCGAGATCGCTCGAGCAACCGGCTGGTCGTCTCGCCGTCCAGGTCCAGTTGCCCCAATGTCGCCATCAGGTTCTTGCGAGTCCGGACTCCGAAACCACTTCGGCCGCGACCGATCGGTTCCAGTCGAAAGGTGCGACTGCTGGCTAAACTGTGGCACGATCCGTTCCCGCAGCCATGCGACAAGAGCGGCTGAATTCTCTGCACAAACGTCGCCGCCAAGCCGCGGGGCAAGCCGCCCAACGCTTCGACCGGTGCGGCGTCTCGCGACATCAAAGCCGTGGCCATGCCAACCGTCGGAACCGTTCCACGCGACCGGACAGTGGAATCCAACCGAGCGACCATCGACCGCGTGGCAAGATCTTTCGGAGCCAACCGCTCGGCAGTTCGGAACTCGGCCAAAGCCTGCTGATTGAGTCCAAAAGACAGGCACCACTTGGCCAGCAGAATGTGCCGAGACGCAGATCCGTCGGGCACCTTCGACCTCAGCTTGCGGTAGGCGTCGACCAGCGACTCGGCTTCCAATTCGACCATCTCACGAGGCACCACGACCCGCCGTGTCGACGTTTCGACCTGGTAGCCCCCCTTCACCAGCCGCACCTGGCCGGTTAGAACCCGGCCGCTGCGCAACACGAGAATCCTGCTCGAGACTGTCTTGTCGGCCGGGCCGGCCATGACGGCGGTTGCCACTGCCAACAACGCCAGACAACACAGCAGGATCAGTCGACGAAACTCGGTTCCAACGGAATACTCAGCCACGTGGGAAGCTCTTCTGGTGCAGGGCGGCAAGAAGATACCGGCGAAGTTTCCGGATGGTCAAGAGCGACCCTCACAGAATCCGCGATCGACAACTTGAGACCGTCAGGTCGACACGGGTAGCATACCCGGAACCACTCCGCCAACGACCACCGACAGGAACCGACCATGGACCCGACTGATCGACGCACGTTCTTGGGAACTGCCGCAGCACTGGCCGCCAGCGGAATTGGACCACTCGAAGCCGCCGCACCGTCCGAAACCGTCAACGTCGCCGTTCTCGGATGCGGACGTGGAGCCAACCTCGCTCATGCGTTCGCTCGAATCGCCGACAGCCAGGTGGTGGCCATCTGCGACGTCGACGAAAGTCGTGGACAAGCCCTCTGCAGCCAAATGGCCCAGATTGCCGGACGCCGACCCGCCTATGTCGTCGACTACCGCACTCTGCTCGAACGCCAGGACGTCGACGCCTTGGCCGTTGCCACTCCCGATCACTGGCACGCTCCGATTACGATCAACGCCTGCCTGGCCGGCAAGGATGTCTACGTCGAAAAACCCGCCTCGCACAACATCCACGAAGGACGACTCGCCGTCACAGCTGCCCGAAAACACAAACGAATCGTCCAGCACGGCACCAATCTCAGGGCCGCACCACACTACAAACAGGCCTGGAAAGAGATCGCCGATGGAGCCATCGGCAAGGTGATGATGGTCAAGGCCATCAACAATCAACGCCGAGCTCGACTGGCACCTCGAAAGGATGAACCCGTCCCCAAGGGGGTCCACTACGACCTCTGGATGGGACCGGCTCCCGAACGACCCTTCAACCGGAATCGTTTCCACTCGGGCTGGCACTGGCTGTGGTACTACGGAACCGGTGACCTGGGCAACGACGGAGTTCACCAGGTCGATATCGGACGCTGGGCCTTGGGTCTCGGAGCCCCAAAGGCGGTCAGCTGCAGCGGGGCCAAGTTGGGCTGGGCCGGAGACGCCCACGAGGTACCCGATGCGATGGTCGTCACCTGGGAATACGACGATCTGCTCTACGTCTTCGAACAACGCGACTTCACGCCCTACCGCATGCAGGCGCACCAAAACGACAACGACAACATCATCTTCGGAGACCAGGGCTACATGATGGTCGACCGCGATGGGTACCGGATCTTTCACCAACGCGGCATGCCGGGCAAATCGGTCCAAAAGAAATGGTCCGACGACGGAGGCCACTACCGCAACTTCATAGACTGCGTCAAGAGCCGCAAACAGGATCAACTCAACGCCGATATCCTTGAAGGACACCTCTCAAGCATGCTCTGCCACCTCGGCAATATCGCCTACCGCACCGGCAAACGCCTGGAATTCGACGCCCAGACCGAAACCTTCACCAACGACAAGGCGGCCAACCAGTACCTGTCACGCGAATACCGCAAGGGCTACGAACTGCCCACTGTCTGACAGCAACCGGAAACACTCAGGCCGACGCCGCACACCGATCCAGGTACGCTCGCGCCCGGTTGATCTCGGCAGTCACCTTCGCAGTCGTCTCCAGGATCGGAACACCACGTGGCACCGGGTGCATGAAGATCTCGACCCGACCGCGATACTGGATCTGCTTCAATCCGGACACGATCGGACGGAAATCCAACGGGCCACGACCCGGCATCTGCATCAACTCCTGAGCCTTGGGCAACTTCTTACTGCACCCCATGCCGTGCTCCCAGGCCTGGAAGTGCACCAGTCGCTCGCCCAGTCGTACGATGTGCTTTCCGATCAATTCGGGATCCTGAGGCATGTGGTAACCGGCCAGCGCCATCCCGATTTGCTTGGACGGCAACAGGTCCATCAACATCAACTGCGATTCGGGTGAATTGATGATCGTGCCGCTGTGATTCTCGATCCCGATCATCACCCCGATCTCCTCGGCCGCTGCGACGTGAGGCTTCAGTTTTTCGGCCAGCGCCTTCACCGCCTTCTTCAACGGCTCGCCCTTCAGGTTACGTGGCCCGACAGAATTGCAGATCACCATGTCGCCGCCCAGCTCCTTCAGCAGCTTCATCTCCGGCTGCATGCCGAAGACTCCGTATTTGAAGCAGGTCATGCTTCCCATCCGCACCCTGTTCTTCCTCAACAGATCCCGCACAACGTCGACTCCCAATTTGTCAACCTGCTCCCGCTGGTTGCCATGCGGCCGCGCCCAGAACTCGACCGACTCGGCACCACACTTGCGGACCTCCGGCAGGATCTCCGCCAGGGGCTTCGTGCCGTACATGCAGGCTCCAACGATGTAGCTGAGCCGAAAACTCTTCTTCGACTCGGCCGAGGCGATTCTCCCCAACGAGCCGCCAGCGGCCAGGACCGCTCCTGCCACCATGAAGTCACGCCGTGTCTGCATCTCACCCTGCATGTTCCTGGTCTCCATTGCGATTGTCACTTCCTGCCATCATACCTCGTGCCGCCTCGACTATCGGCTCTAGCGGGATCGCGTTGTGCCCCACGCCCGGCAGTTCAATGAACCGCCGCTCGACTCCCGTCTCTGATCGGGGCGGAGCGGCTTCGAACAGTTCCCTCGACAGGTGAATCGGTACCACCTGGTCATCTGTACCGTGCACGATCGTCACAGGACAGTTCACGTCCCCAATGTGGTCAATCGACTGGTAACGGTCGATCAGCACCCAGCGAACCGGCAGCCAGGGGTAGCGGTGACGGGCGGTGTCGGTCATCGACGAAAACGGAGCCCGCAGCAGCAGCCCGGCGGGCGGCGTGCCGCTACGGCACAGATCGGCCGCCAGGCGGACCGCCACGGCACTGCCCAATGATTCACCAAACAGGATCAGTCGATCGGCAGCAATGCCTTGATCCGCCAGCCAGAGCTGGATACCCCGTGCATCAACGTGCAGTGACGCCTCGGTCGGTTTGCCTGCGTTTTCGGCGAAGCCGCGGTAATCGACGAGCACAACGTCGAGGCCCAGGCCCGTGAAACCGGCGATCGCGCCGGCACGGTAGCCGCGGTGCCCGGCATTGCCTGGGAAATACAGCAGCAGTGATCTGTCGCCGCAGAGTCGTGCCAGGCCCCCGGTGAGATCATCGGCCGACTGACCATCGGCCAGCGCCAGCCAGCCATTGAGCACCAGGTCGTCGGCAACTGGCACCTCGATCTCGTGGACCTGCCCCCGCGGCAGGCCGCACTCGGCAACGGACACCGTCGCCACCCGCGTCGGAAAGTACATCAGCGACCGTTGTAACCCGCCGAACATCAGGACCAACGCCAGGTAGGGAACCAGCAGGAACAGGATGACTCGGCGAAACCATTGTCGAAACCGTTCGCGAAACCCTCTCCGGGCCGACGAGCCGCCTGGTGACTCCAATTCGACTCGATCACCCACGGCTGCACCCCGATGCAGAGACCCGGATGATGATGGCCCGAGTGTTGGATCCTGTGCAAGAGCCGCTCTCTCGTGACGGCCGGCCGGCCGTACAACCGGAAACCCGCGGCATTCACCGTCCCTCTCGCTTGTTCTCATCGAACCGGGGATTCCGCACCGGCATCACCGCGCCGGTCTCCTTCAGCATCCGATGCAGCATTGCCTGCATCACGCGGGTTCGATCGGGCTCTACCTTGGCCAGGTCCCGGCTCTCACCGATGTCACTCTCGAGATCGAACAGTTCGACCCGCCCCTCCTCGTACCACTCGATCAGCTTCCATCGCCCTTCGCGAACGGCCCCGGCGGGAGCACCGCCCTGGTTGCCGTAGTGAGGATAATGCCAGAGGATGGGACCACGGTCTCGCTGGCCACCCTCCAACAACTTCACGAAACTCATCCCGTCACGGTGCTGATCGGGTCGAGATTTCAGGCCGGAAATCTCCAGGATCGTCGGGTAGAAGTCGGTGCTGGTCACCACCTGGTCGCAGACACTGCCCGCGGTGGTGACGCCCGGCCAGCGAACGATCATCGGCTCGCGGATTCCGCCCTCGAAAATCCACCCCTTGCCCCCTCGCAATGGCAGGTTGCTGGTCGGATGACCCTCAGACGTCGACAACCCACCATTGTCGGACATGAAAAACACGACCGTGTTCTTCTCGAGCCCCAATCGCTTCAAACCCGCAAGCACCGTCCCCACCGCCGCATCCATCGCCTCGACCATCCCGGCGTAGACGGCATGAGCTTGCAGTGTGCGGACTCGCCGCAAATGCTCCTTCCTCGAAAACTCACCCGCCACCGCCTTCGCGTCCAACGCCTTCCTGCGAACCCGATACTTCTCTCGCAAATCCGCACGAGCGATCAACGGAGTGTGGACCGAGTAGAACGAGAGATAGGCCAGGAAGGGCTGCTTGCGGTTCGCCTCGATGAACTGCACTGTCTCGGCCGCCAATCTCGCCGGCAAGTGCTCGCCGGGCGGACCATCCTTCAATCGCGGGTTGCCGTACGGCGAGAAGTACTTCTTGCCTCCGTACGGGCCACCCCGGGTGATCCCGCCCCGGTTGACATCAAACCCATGGCTTCGAGGCCAGTGACTCTCGGGTCCCAAGTGCCACTTGCCGGCAAAAAATGTCGCGTAACCCGACTCGCTCAAAGCCTCGGCCAACGTCACTTCGCGATGAGCCATCCGGTCCTTGTACGAAGCCGGCAGCAGCCGTGTGTTTCGACGCCATTTTTGCGGCTGGTTGCCACCCCCCGCATTGATGTAGTCGGTGATGCCGGTCCGCGAAGGATACCGGCCAGTCAGGATGCTGGCTCGCGTCGGACTACAGACCGGGCAGGCTGCGTACGCATTAGTGAACCGCATGCCCGATTTCGCCAGCGCATCGACGTGCGGCGTGTCATAGAACGAACTCCCAAAACAGCCCAGGTCCGTCCAGCCCAGATCGTCGACCAGAAAAAAGACCACGTTGGGTCGTTCGGCAGCACGTGACGTCGACGAAATCATCGCCACCGCCAGGAAGGCAGCCAATGGCCACAGCCCGACACGCCAACGACAAGTCTCTCTTGTCATGCCTCTTCACCTTCAGACGACGGACCCGCGGATCTCGGACCACGAACGAAATGAACGACTAAGGCCAGGCCCAGGAAGGCCGCAACCAGGCCGACTCCGGTCAGCCCCACCTTGGTCCAGATCGACCAGCCGGCCCCGATCGTCGCCGCTACCAATGCCAAACCCATCACCAGGTTGACCGCCACCCGACGGCCTCCCGTCGGCAGGTTGTCACCGAGCAGAGTGCGACTGTTCATCATCAGGAAGAACGTCAAGTACGCGATCGGCAGCAGCATCATGCCGAAAATGCTCGTCGGCTGAACGACGTAGAACTTGGAACTCGTATTCCACAACAACAGGGCACCGATCCCACCGGTCAACCCCGGCAGCAAAGAACCCACACGGTGCAAGGTCCCTTCCGACGGCTTGCCCAGCATCTCGCAGATCGTGAACCCGTTGATCAGCATCAGGATGATGATCGTCGAAACCGCCATCCCCAGCACTCCCACACCGAAGACGGTCTGAGCCACTCCCTTGCCGGTGAGTTTTTCCAGCGACAGTGCCAGGGCAACCGAGTCGTAGTCGATCAGCATCGCCGCCAGTCGACGATCAGCCTTGGGCAGTCCGGCAATCCGGTCACGTCTGACCTCTGGAGACAGGTCCGCCAACTTCACTCCGGCCTTCTGATTGTCCAGCAGCTTCTGCAGGTTCCCTTCGAAATTGTCCTGGACTTTCGCCGAAACGCCCGCCACATCGCCTTCGCCCAACAGCCTCGGATCCGGCTGGCCGTGGAACTGAGTCGCCGCGGCAATCACGACGCAACTGGTCGCCAGCACGAAAGGAAAGAACAGGCCGACAGAAAGATCAAAGATCGCCAAGCCGCGGAAGTCGCGATCCCACTTTCGTTTCAACAGCGAGTACGGAAGCAGGAAGGTCATGTTGATCCCCACCGCGGTCGCAGCAGCCGTCACCATGCGGCCTCGCTGACTGTTCAGAATCACCGAACGCCAATACGACTCGTTGTCACCCGATTCGGACAACGCCGCCGCGTACGAATCGGGAACACTCCACAGCAGGCTGATGTCCGGCACGAACCCGGCCAAGACCTCGCCCCATGGCAGGGCACCCTCGAGTCCCATTGCCACCACGACGCCAAAGAAACTCAATACGATCACCCCAACCATCACCTTCAACATCACCTCGAACAGCTTCAGGCCACTCCCACCTCGGTCGTACGACCAGACAATCGCCACGGCGGTCCCAAACAGGATCGCTGTGCAGATCAGTTCGCCGTTTTCGCCGGTGAACAGGCCCAGGTTCTGCCGCATGGCGGCTGTCCCGAGTGCGAACTGAGGCATCGCCCAGACCAGGTTGGCCATCAATGTGGCAATCGCCCAACCCCAACCCAGCACCGGGCTGACATGCTCGTTGATCGCCTCGAACGGACGCTGCTTGGTCGACAAGGCGACATAGCCGATCGCACTGAGCATCACGATGCCCAGGATCAGCATCAACGGCTGCAACCACAGTAGGTCGTAACCGGCGATCATGCCCAGGTAGAGACTGCCGCCCAGCGAACCGCCACCCA
>CAVOEV010000111.1:0-13965 GCA_963694825.1 Planctomycetota bacterium | reverse complement strand
GTCGAAATCCAGGTTCAAGCCCAGGAACTTGATCCGAGCCGCCGACAACAACGGTGCTTCCTGCTTGCCCAGCAGACGCCACGTCGACTCCATCACTCGGGCCAGTACCTTCGCCACACCCAACGGCACCGAATTGGTCGGTTCCGCAAGACCCGCCTCTTTAGCGATTGTCGTCATGAACTCACGCCGTGACACCAACCGCTCGTCCGTCAGGTTGAAGATCTTGCCCAACACGTCGTCCCGGTCGATCGCCAGGAAGACGGCGTCGACCAGGTTCGATATGTAAATGTTGTTCAGCAACTGATCGCCCGAACCCAGGAATTTGAATTTCTCCGACTTCAGACTCTCGACCAATCGAGGCAATACGTTGCGGTCGCGTGATCCGTAAACAAAACCCGGTCGCAACACCACCAAGGGAAACGTATCCGAGTCAAACCGGCTGACCGCCAAATCCTCGCTCTCGACCTTCGTCAATGTGTAGCCGTCGATTCCCGTCCGGCAGGGTGGCTCGGTCTCGTCCGTACCGTGATGATCGCGAGCCTCGTAAACGCCGAGCGAACTGATGTGCACAAACCGCTTCAGCAATCCCGTCGCACACGCCGCGTCGATCAATCTCTCCAGTCCACCAACGTTCACCTCGCGGTAATCCTCCACCGGACCCCAGTCACCCACCTTCGCCGCACAGTGAACGACAACCGTCACGCCTTCCAGGGCCCTTGACAACGAGTCGCCGTCGGTCATGTCGCCCTCGACAACCTCCACACCCAAGTCGACTAGCCACGCCGCCGTATCGGGACGACGCACAACCACTCGAGTCGAAACACCCATCGCCACCGACCGCTCGGCCACATGACTGCCGACCATCCCAGTCGCACCCGTCACCAAAACGCGATCCCCAGACTGCAATTCCATGCTCTCGTCCTCAAACTTATCTGCCAAACGATGTTCAAGCGGCCCGGTCAACTACACGCCGCACAACACCCGAATTACTCAAACGCTTGCCCAACGGTTCTCCCAGCAATTCCGCCAGCACACCTGCGACCGCGTCGGCCGCACTCGGACAACCCAACCGACTCATCTCGATGGACAACTCCAAACGCTTCGACTCCGAATCTAGCAGCAGCCCCAACTCCCCGGCCAGTCTCCCGACCCACTCACCATCGCCTTCAGTTTCTTCCACCATCCGAGCAGCCCCCCGCTGGACATACCAGGCCGCGTTGGCACGCTGGTGATCGTCGCTCGCAAATGGATATGGAACCAGCACACCGGCCACGCCCGCACACGACATTTCGGCAAGGGTCGTCGCGCCGGCTCGTGCCACAACCAGATCACTCGACGCCAAAAGCGTCGGCGGACACTTCAAAAACCGCTCGACCCTCGCCTCCCAGCCCTGCTCTCGGTAGGCCGCCTCGACCAACCGGGGATCGTGCCCGCCACACTGGTGAACCACTCGCCAACCGCCACCACACACGTCAGTCCGACCCAACGCCTCGGGCACCGCACGGTTCAACGATCGCGAACCCTGGCTGCCACCCAAGACCAGCAACAGACGCTTCCGATCGCTCGCCTCAGACACCCCACCCACAACCACTCTACGCACTGGATTGCCAGTCAGACGACACGCGTCGGGTCTCGCCAACGCAAGACGTGTCTCGGCAAAAGCCACACACACACGAGCCGCTCGACGACTCAACCATCGAGTCGCTCGACCGGGAATCACGTTCTGTTCCAACAGCATCACCGGCACACGCATCCGATTCGCCGCCACAACGGCTGGAACACTGGCAAAACCGCCCAGGCCAATCACCACCGTTGGCTCGAAACGACGGACGATCCGTCGCGCACGACAATACGACCGCCATGCCGCTGCCAATGACCTAATTGGCCGACGCCCCACATCCAACGACGATACCGACGGCACGGCGTAGTACTCGTAACCTCGCACTCTCGCCTCGTCACGCTCCAAAGGGCTCCCCTGCCCCACAAAACCGATCCGACATCCCAACCCGGACACCTCCGACATCCGGGTCAATGACTCGGCCACCGCAATCCCCGGAAACAGGTGACCGCCGGTCGCGCCTCCGGCAAACAGGATGGAAACCGATTTCGACATCAACGGATCTTCAGGCTGGCGACCGCGACGACGGCCAAGACCACCGACCCGATCCAGAATCGAACCACGATTTTCGTTTCGCTCGCACCGCCAAACAACAGGTGATTGTGCAATGGACTGCAGGAAATCATTCGACGCCCCAGCATCCGGAACGATGCCACCTGCAGGATCACGCTCAGTGTTTCGACAACGAATACGCCTCCGACAATTACCAGCAGGATCTCCTGACGAGTCACAAGAGCGGCCAAACCCAGTAACGCTCCGATCGGCAAACTGCCCGTGTCGCCCATGAAGACCTGAGCCGGATGACAGTTGAACCACAGGAAACCCAACATCGAGCCGACCAACGCACCCATCACTATCGTCAACTCGCCCGCTCCCGCCACGTACGGAATGCTCAGGTACTCGGCCAACACACTGTGACCGCCCACGTAACTCAACGCAGCAAAGGCCGTCGCCGCGACCACCATGCAACCACTCGCTAATCCATCCAAACCATCAGTCAGGTTCACCGCGTTCGAACTGCCAACCAGCACCAGCATCGCCCAGACTACGAATCCACCACCCAGCCAAATGCCTGAATCCCCAATCGGCCAGATCAACTCGAGTCCGCGTGGATGATCAGCCAATGTCTCGTACAGACACCACGCCAATCCCAAAGACATCACCAACTGGATGCCCATCTTCGTCCTCGCCCGCAAACCATTACGCGGTGTGCTCAACTTGATCCAATCGTCACACCCGCCCAGCGTCGCAAAACCGACCGACACCAATACCGCCAACTGTACAAACCGATTGCCCAAATCCGCCCACAACAGCACCGACAATACGATCGACGACACGATGAACAGGCCACCCATCGTCGGAGTGTCCTGCTTCTCGGACTGAAGCTCGTTCAGTCGAGCCGAATCGCTGGCCACACGCTCCAGAAATCGACCCTGCAACCAACGAATCGCCATCGGACCCATCAGTAACGCCAACAGAAACGCCGTCACACTGGCCAACGCAGTCCGTGCCGTCAGGAACACGCGGCTGTCCCCGGACGTGTGAAGCTCCACACTCTCCAGCAATGGGCCAAAACGTTGAAACATCCAATACAACATCAGCGATTCACCTGTCCCACTGAAACCGGATGCGCCCGCTGACTCACTTCGCAGAACCGCTCGACGACACGCTCCATTCCAGTCCGCCGAGCACCCTTAACCAGCACCGTGTCTCCCGGTTCCAGTAAACCGGGTAATGAATCCAGCAACTGCTCGACCGACTCGCCCGACCAGGTCGATTCCTGAGGCATCCCCGCCTCGATCGCCGCACCCACTGTCGATTCGGCCCACCAACCCGCTGCCCACAAACGGTCGATCCGACCACTGCGTGCCACTTCGGCACCCAACTCGCCATGGCATACCGCCGCCTGCTCGCCCAACTCCGACATGTCACCCAATACCAACACGCGGCGACCCGGCGAAGACCACTCCGACAACACGCGACACGCCGCCAGCATCGATTCGGGACTCGCGTTGTAACTGTCGTCGATCACCGTACCGACAGCTGTCCGCTCGACACGGCAACGACCGATCGACGTCCGAAATGTCGACAACGCTGCAGCCGACTCCGAATCACCAATCCCCTGCCAGCGGGCAACCGCCACGGCCGACAATGCCGATGAGACAAAATGTCGACCGGCCACCGGGATCCGAAACCTCTGACCGTCAATCGCAAATTTCAACTCGCCCGAATTGTGTTCCACATCACTCGCCACGATGTCCGCCTCAACCCCAACCCCCACCCCCACAGTCACCCAATCGCGATCGCCTCGCAAACAATCCAGTCGACCACCCGCCCCCATCTGCACCAAGTGCTCGACACACTCTGCAGGAACCACGACCAGGCCAACGGCCGCTACCGACTCAAGCATCCGACACTTCTCTCGCACCACCGCCTCGAACGTGCCAAACCCACCCAGATGAGCACGACCGAATCCGGTCAGGACACCAGCCGAAGGCTGCACCAACTTGGAAAGAGGACCGATTTCACCACAGCCCGACGCCGCCAACTCGAATACGCCAAATTGGTCCTCGGCACTCAAGCCCAGTAAACTCAAAGGCACGCCGACCTGGTTGTTGTAGTTCCCCGGACTCTGATGCGTACGTCCGACATGCGACAGAACACGTTGGATCATCTGCCGCGTCGTCGTCTTGGCAAAACTGCCGGTCACCGCCACTCGCAACGCATGACACCGATCACGGTTCCACGCTGCCAAGTCCCACAACGCCTGCAAACTGTCCTCGACACGAACACACACCAAACCCGGATAGCGACCACCAGACTGGCCGACGATCGCAGCCACCGCTCCACGTTTGGCCGCGTCGGGTAGGAATTCCACTCCATCACGCACACCACCTGGCAACGCCACAAACACGTCACCCCACTCCACATTCCGCGAATCGGTCACTACTCGACCGATCGGGCCAGGACTCGCCGCCGATGACGTGGCGTCGATCGTCCCACCTGTCACGCTCAGCAGTTCGTTGAATTCCATCCCGATCATCCACTCGCCTCGCCGTCTCACGGCCACAGATCAGCTACCAAAACCACCGGAGCGTTCCGTCCTCTCACCCCGAGTCACCCGCTTCAACGTCGCCCGCACCACCTCGCGGTCATCAAACCGCAATCGCCGACCACCAATCTCCTGGTAACTCTCGTGCCCCTTGCCGGCAACCAGCACCACGTCGCCCGCCCGAGCGATGTCGATCGCTAGAGCAATCGCCTCGTGACGATCCTCGACCAACACAGGCTCTCCACCAGCTCCACAGACTCCTTCGGCGATCGCCGTCAAGATCCGCTGAGGATCCTCGCCGCGTGGATTGTCGCTGGTCACGATGCACACGTCCGCCGCCTCCGCAGCCGCCGCTCCCAGCAGTGGACGCTTCAATTTGTCCCGATCGCCTCCCGCTCCGAATACGCAAATCAATCGGCCCGACATCACACGCCGCAAGGCACCCAGGCATCGTCGCAATGCGTCCTCGGTATGGGCGTAGTCGACAAACACGTCGAACGGCAGGCCACATTCAACCGCCTCTAGACGACCCGGCACCCAGGCCAACGACCCAAGACCCGCCGCAATCGCGTCGTCCGAGATGCCCTGCTCGCGAGCCAACGTCGTTGCCGCCAGACAGTTCAGAATGTTGTGATGCCCAACCAGGCCAGTCGTCAGCTCCAACTTCTCACCACGCCGCCCCGTACGACCACCAGACTCGACCACAAACCGTGTCTCCGATACCGTTTCGTCGACCACTCGACCCACGACATCCGCATCACACTCGATCCCGAACGACAGGCACACACGACCCTGCAACATCGCCTGACCCGCCTCCTCGACCATCGACACGATCCGCGGATCGTCCGCGTTGTAGACAATCGTTCCGGAGGGCGAACACAACTTCAAAATCTTCGACTTCGCCGCTGCATAGGCCGAAAAATCGCCGTGGTAATCGAAATGATCCTGAGTCAAATTGCTCAACAACACGGCGTCCAGCGATACGCCGACCGCGCGGTCCTGGTCCAATGCATGACTCGACAGTTCCAACACCGCATGAGTCGTCCCGCGAGCCACCATCGCGGCCAGCCACGACGCCAGTGTGCCGGCATCCGGAGTCGTCAACTCCGCTTGCTGAGTGTGACCGCCGTCGTCGTATTCGATCGTCCCCAACAAACCACTCGAATGACCCGCCGCCTGCCAGATCGCTCGCAACATCCAGGCGATCGTCGTCTTGCCGTTCGTGCCCGTCACACCCGCCAGACTCAACCGACTCGAAGGATCACCAGCCACCGCCTGGCACAACCTCGAATAGGCACTCCGCACGTCGTGAACCACGCACTGAGGTACTGGAGCGGATGAGACCGGGTGAGGCACCAGTAACGACGACGCCCCAGCCGCCACCGACTCTTCCACGTAACGCAAACCGTCCTGACGTGTGCCTCGGACCGCCGCAAACAGGCCGCCCGACGTACACGAACCACTCCGGTCCGTCACCGCATTCACACGGATGTCTCCGCAGCCGACGAAACTGGCCGACGGGAACAACCGCCTCAGACTCACGGTCACCGGCTGCCAGGCACTACGTCTCGTCACCGCGCCGGGGCCTCCCTGCCCACTCGCTCTTCACTCCCGCCCATTTCCACGCCGGCGATCCGTGCCGACGCGACAGACAAGTCGTGGTTGCGACGGGATTCTGTTGAATTCTCGACACCTGTCAAGCCGGGATTCCTCAACCCGATCCGGCTTCCTGAAACCCGCACGCCGCCACACATTTTGCCCGTTCATTCGACTCGTATCCACTGCCCCGGTAACCTCAATCAACAACCCACACCCGAGACTCCTCAATGCCCGACACCATAACCCGCTACCCCGAAATCACCGTCTCCGGATCACCACGTGAACTCGGACGGCAAATCGGTGAAGCCGCCGGAGATCGCATCCGTGGCTTTTGCGACATTGCACTCGAACGCGTCAACAAGACCGCAAATGTCAGCCGAAAAGACGCCGACGCCATCGCTACCGTGTGCCTCGAACTCACACGCGATTACAACCCGTCGCTGATCGAAGAACTCCAGGGCACGGCCGAAGCCGCTCGAGTCCCACTCGCGGACCTCATGCTGCTGCAGATCCGAAATCAACTCACCGCCGAAGAAGACGCCGGGTGCACCTCCATGGCAATGCCTCAGGGCGTCGTGGCTCAGAACTGGGACAATGATCCTGAACTCGATCCCTTCACCATCGTCCTCACCAGGCACCCGGAAAACCGGCCGTCATTCACCACGCTCACACAGGCCGGACTCATCGCCTACATCGGATTCAACGACCGAGGCCTCGGAGCCTGCCTCAATACGCTGCCCGCTCCCACCCGGCAACATGGCGTCCCCCACTACTTCACACTCAGAGACCTCTACGAACAGGATTGCCTCGCTGATGCCGTTCACTCCATCGAACGAGCCCAACGGGCCATCCCTGCCAATATCATTCTCACCACGCCACAAGGACCTGCCGACCTCGAAGTCACGATCGAACATGTACACCTGATCCAACCCGAAACCGGACAACACCTTACTCACACCAATCACGCGATCCACCCCGAATTGCTCGACGTCAACGACCGGTTTCCTGAACTGATCGGTTCGCATCCCAGAAAACAACGCGTCGATGCACTGCTCGACAACGACAACAAACCTGACACCAATTTCCTCGACACGGTCAAATCCGCCCTCCAAGACCACGACCGACACCCCCGCTCGATCTGTCGACACCAGAACGATGACCCGCAAACCGGCTTCTGGACCACAGTCTTCTCGGTCATCATCGAACCCGCACAACACCGCATGCACGTCACCCGAGGCACACCCTGCAACCACCCCTACGAAACCTACACAATGCCCCCACGCAACTAAGCGACGGCTCACCCCACATCACCACGCTCAACCCGAACCACCCCCCCGTTCCGCCTCGCGCTCACACCACCCGGCAAATCCAAAGCTCCGCAATCACCAATCAACCCCGCCAACGCCCGCCAGTGTGCAAAGGTCATCGCCTGCCGAGGCCACTCCTGACGACACCACAACTCAAGCAACAAGGCACGAACCAACGACTCGGGCAAACCGCCCAGAGTCTCCGCACATAATCGGACCACCAAAGGGGTCTGTTCCAGTACGCAGTCCCCCCACACCCCATCGACAGCGTCGGCGACAATCCCCACAGCTTCGGCCGACAACCGCGACACTCGTAATAACGCCTGACGGACCCGAGGGTTGTAGTCGCGTTCCAGGGCTGGCAGCAGGTCGTGACGGATGCGGTTCCGAGTCCACCGGGTGTCGCTGTTAGTGGCATCCTCGCACCACAACTGCCCCAGATCACTCAACCACGACTCAATCTCACTTCTGCTTACATCCAACAACGGACGCAACAACAACAGATCGTCACCCAACGCCTTGCATCCCGACATCCCCGCCAGACCTTTCAGGCCCGTGCCACGCAACAGTTGGTGCAGAACGGTTTCCACCTGATCGTCCTGAGTATGAGCCACCATAATCGCCTGGCAGCCATGCCGGTTTGCCAACTCGCCCAAAGCACTGTAACGACAACGACGAGCCGACTCCTCGGATTTTGACTCGCCCAGGTCGACACACACCACCTCGTGATCCAGGCCCAACACGTCGGCCAGGCCACCTACCCACCGGGCGTCTGACGAGCCAACCGCTCCGCGAAGTCCATGATCGACATGGCCAACGACAAATCGCACGTCCGGAATCGACCCCTCCGCCACCACTGCTCGCAGCAGCCCCACACTGTCGGCACCACCCGAAACGCCGACAAGCACCGAGTCGATTGCCAGCGACTCAGCCTGCCACCAGGCCAACACGCGACTCGCCAAACCACCGGTCGCTCCGCTGAGATCGTTCATGATGCTGCCGATTTGAATGACATGTTCGGCCGGCCTCGCTCCAAACACCAGTACCAGTCCGTTGACCGTACGACGACCTGTGATAGGATGACTCTCATAACCATTTTGAACAACATAGCGGTCCGGTCAGCGACTGGAACCCATCAGGACACTGCAGATTCTTCGTTTCGCTTTGCTTCCCACTGTTTCACCCGGGCTCTCAGTATGATGGCCGTTTCCTTGGAAATATCGAGCTTTGTGCTAGCCGCCGTGATGCTGGGCCTACTGTCCGCATCAGCCTTCGGCCTCGCCATTCTCGCCGACGTTCAACATGGACGTCCGGATTGGCATCCTCACACAGCTTCTGGTCGCGCACCACTGCCCGCTTGGATCGCCGTCGACTCCATTTCGCCCTTCAGTCCAAACGCCCTCGCGGACGCGAACGACTTTCCGGCCGAGACTGAGGTCGACCGGAGTTGAAGCTCGGCCTACTGGGCCATCGTCGCGAATCGACCTCTGCAACGCTCCCGACAGGTCTCCCCTCGCCGCTCGGCCGATGAGGAGTGGGACATGTACCTCGCAGACGTCGCAACCCAAACCGGAATCGCGGCGGGGATCGGTCTGGCCGTTGGAGCACTCGGAACGTGGTTTCTCGAGCGAGCCCGCAAGGTAGCCGCCAACCAAACTCGCGAAGACATCATCCGTGATGCCCAACGCGAGGCCGAGACCGTACACAAAACCGCAGAACTCGCAGCACGAGAAGAAGTGCTCCTGAAACGCTCTGAACTTGACACCGAAAACAGCCAGATTCGCAACGAACAACAACAACTCGGCAACGACCTCCAACGACGCGAATCGCAACTCGAAGAACAACTCGATGGCTTCAAAAAACGCGATAAGATGCTCGAAGGGACACAGAAAAACCTCGCCGACAGACAGAAAGTCATCGACAACCGTGAATCCGAACTCGAACGCATCCTCCACGATGAACAGGATGAACTTTACAAGATCAGTGGTATGGACCCCGAATCCGCCAAGGAAATGCTGCTCGATCGACTCGGACGAACACTCCGACAAGACACCGGCGCCCTGATGATCAAGCATGAGGCCGAACTGAAAGAAAAACAGGAAGTCCTGGCTCGCGAAATCATCGGAATGGCCGCACAACGTTGCGCCTCAGTTCATACCTCCGAAATGGCAGTCTCTACCGTCGATATCCCAAATGATGACATGAAAGGTCGCATCATCGGCCGCGAAGGCCGCAATATTCGAGCGTTCGAAAAGACGACCGGAGTCGATGTCATCGTGGACGATACGCCTGGAGTCGTCGTCGTCAGTTCCTTCGACAAGGTGCGACGTGAAATCGCACGGCTGTCACTCATCAAACTCATCCAGGACGGACGGATTCACCCGACTCGGATTGACGAAGTGGTCGCAGAAACCGAAAAGGAAATGGACACCCACATCAGAAAACTTGGCAACGAAGCCTGCCAGGAAATCGGAGTCGCCGACCTGCACGAACGCCTCGTGCACCTGATGGGACGACTCCACTTCCGGACCAGCTACAGCCAAAATGTCCTCAAACACTCGCTCGAAGTCGGAATCATCACCGGACTCATTGCCGAACAACTCGGCCTCGACGCACACCTCGCACGACGCTGCGGGTTCCTGCACGATATCGGCAAGGCCGCCGATCACGAAATGGAAGGCGGACACCCGGCCGTTGGAGCCGAACTGCTCAAACGCTACGGCGAAGGCGAAGAAGTTATCCACGCAGCTGCCGGACACCACGATGATATTCGAGTCGATTACATCTATACCGTCCTCGTTGCAGCCGCCGATGCCGTTTCGGCATCAAGACCCGGAGCACGACGCGAAACGCTCGAACGGTACGTCAAAAGACTCGAAGAACTCGAAGCACTCGCCTGCGGGTTCCCCGGCGTCCGACAGGCGTTTGCCGTTCAGGCAGGACGTGAAGTCCGTGTGATGGTCGATTCGGGTAAGGTCAACGATCGGGAAGCCATGGCCCTGAGTAAGGAACTGGCCCGAGCGATCGAGCAGAACATGACCTACCCGGGCGAGATCCGAGTCACTGTGCTGCGTGAGATGAAGGTGGTCGAGTACGCGAAATAGCTGCGGCCACCGCCTCGCGGACCAATGGGCCCATCTTGGGACGAATCGGTTCGATGTCGACTCGGAACCCGCCACGCTTCAGTGCCAACGAGGCCGTCGGGCCGACCGAACCCACCAGGCAAGCACCAACCGCGGTCCGGAACGCCTCGGACACGCCCAGTCGCTCGGCAACCGTCAGCACGTTGGTCAACTGGTGGGCACTGGTGAACAGCAGCAGGTCATACCGACCCGCCACCGTGTCGCGGATCGCCGATTCCAACGGGCCTGTCTCCTCGGGCATCCCCCAGCGGTACACCGGCACCCGCAACACGCGACCGCCACGCTCAACAATCGATTCGTAGAACTCGGTGTTCGGAACCCCGTACTCCTGAACAGCCACCGTCCGACCCGACACCGCATCCAGACGATCCAGCACCTCGATCACCTGCTCCCACGTGTTGGGCTCCTCGGCTCGACCGTCAATCCGCACCCCCCATTCCCTGAGTACCGCGGCGGGCTTCGGACCGCGAACAACCACCGTGCACCCCGCCAGTAGTTCAGCCAATTCGCCAACAGAACACCCGTCCGCAACCGCCTCGGATAACGTCCGGGCCCCCACACCGGTCAGGAACACCACCGTCCCAACCGCCCCACCTCGCAAGGCCTCTACAAAACGCCCCGCCATGGGGTCCCCATCCAAGGCAATCTCCTGCATCGAAGCCACCACCGTCGGCTGCCCACCATGCCGACCAATCAACGCCGCCATCTCATCACCACGACGACTCTCAAAACTCAACACAAACGGCCTAAACACACTCACACCCAATCTCCCAAACGGCTGGCAACTCTTGGCTCCTGACACATTCCTTTTTTCGGCCGCAACAACCCCATGTGTCAAGGGGCAAGAGTTGACCCCATTGTTGGGCCCTCGTAACCTGCGGGGACAAAATTGATCACAACCCGTTTTTCCGACGACTTCCCATGGCAATCCCAGATATCAACCCGGCCTCCGCCAATCAGTGGCCCGACGCGTCGATCGGTGAATTGATCACAATGTGCTCGCAGCCTGTTTTGATCGGACTCGGGATCGTTCCCGCTCCGGGGCAGGACACGACCGAAGTGGACCTTCCGCTCGCTCGACACTTCATCGACCTGCTCGCACTGCTCAACGACAAGACCGAAGGTCAACTCGAAGACACCGACCGACTGGAAATCGATCAGGCGCTCCACGAACTGAGAATGGCGTTCGTACAGGTCCAGGACGCACAACGCCAAACCCAAACCCAAACCCAAACCCAAACCCAAACCCAAACCCAAACCCAAACCCAAACCCAAACCCAAACCGAAACCGAAACCGAAACCGAAACCGAAACCGAAACCGAAACCGAGACCGAGACCGAGACCGACCGGACGGCCAATCCGTCCGTCGAAGACGCTCCCACAACTCCAGATGTCGAATCCGACACGACCGTCGACACCCAACCGGACGGAACGTCGCAAGCCATCAACCCACAGACCGACGCATCCGATACGGCCGACACCTCGGCCAAGGACGACTGAGGCATGGGCGACACCCAAGCGCGGCACCTCGTGCTGCTGGGGACCGGCACCAGCGTCGGTGTCCCAATGATCGGCTGCCACTGTGATGTCTGTGAGTCCGACGATCCTCGCAATCAACGTACCCGCTGCGGAGTGGCCGTCGAAGCGCCAGAAGGCCTGTTCCTGATCGACACGCCTCCGGAACTCCGACTACAACTGGTCCGCGAACGCATCGACAACGTCCACGCAGCACTCTTCACTCACGACCACGCCGATCACATCTTCGGACTCGACGACCTCAGGATCTGTGGACAACGACTCGGACAGTCGATCCCGCTTTACTGCGAACTACCGGTCGAGGAACAAATCAGACGCGCCTACCACTACGCATTCAGCACACCGTCACCTAGCACACACCGGGGAGCCATTCCGCGACTCCACTTCGAAAGAATTGACCTCCAGCCCTTCTCACTCTTGGGCACCACAGTCACTCCAATCCGCCTTCAACACGGACGACTTCCCGTTCTCGGATTCCGATTCAACAACGTCGCCTACTGCACCGATGTCAGCCAGATCCCTGCTTCGAGCTGGGCCCAACTCGAAGGACTCGACGTCCTGATCATCGACGCACTCCGCGACAAACCACACCCCACCCACTTCTCGGTCGACCAAAGCCTCGACGTCATCCATCGCGTCCAACCTCGCAAAGCCTACCTGACACACATCTCCCACGACCTCGACCACGACACCACAAATGCACGACTGCCCGAGAACGTCGAAATGGCCTGGGACGGACTGAAGATTCCGCTCGAGGATCCTTCATGACTCAATCGAACGAATCAGAACGCGACGAACGACTGGCCGTGCTATATCTCCAATTGGCTGCTGCCACAGTAGGCCGCGGACCGCTCGCCACTCGTGATCGACTGCTACTACTTGCCGGGCGATACGCCAGCCACGCCAGTTGGCAAACCGAAGCCGACACCTGCCGCTCGCTGGTCCTGGACTCAAACCCCCAACACACCATCGGACAATACGCCAACTTCAACGACGCACTCCAGTCGGCTGACTATCAGGCATTCGATCGACAACTTCAACGACTCTGTCCGCCGGAAAAGGCGGAACATCTCGCCGCAGGACAATCGGTTGACGTCGAACTGCCACTGCGCGAACCGCCGCGACTGGTTGCTCACGAGATTCTTGTCAGGCTTGGCCGAGATCGAATCAAGTGAACCTGTCGAGACAACCACCCGTCGGAGTCCTCTTCGGCTTTTCCGCCAGCGAGCCAGTCCTTTAGCGCGGGACCGGCAACGGGATCCCACGCAGGTTGCGGCCAATCCGACTCGCACTTGGAACCAACGCTCCCAGGACCGCAGCCAACGACGACCTCACGCCAGGTGACTTTTCTTCCGAATGACCTACCCGCAACTGCTCCACCCGAGCCTTGCTCAACAACACACCGTGCTTCTGGATGTGGAAGGCCAACAACGCCGCCGCCCTCTCACGTGTCCCAGCCGCCAGGTCAGGCTGCAGTGAAGTTGTCGACAAGCGGTCCTGAGCCGTTTTCGTCGCAATCGCAGCCAACGAGTAAACCGCTCCATCAGACAACTCGGGCACCTGGATGGCTGAATGCAATCCTGACTCGGCCGGTCTCAGGTCAAACACGTTCGACCGACGCCCGTCGGCCAGATAGACCAGAAGGTCAACCGCCGCACGCTGCAACTCGCCACGCTCGTTCGCCGACAATGGCTCGGTCGCCAAACCTCG
>CAVOEV010000110.1:0-14053 GCA_963694825.1 Planctomycetota bacterium | reverse complement strand
CTCGACATCCGCTGCCCCGCCGCCTGCCGCTCTCACGATTTCTCCCCAAGCCCTCGAGATGGCCGTCGATAAGGCTCTGCAAGGGCACGTCACGACGTTCGTTACGCAGTTCGCCTCAGGTGGTGGGCAAAGAACAACATTTTCGGCCACGGCACCTCAGGCACTGTTCCTGGTCAACGGGGAGTTGTTTCGCGGCTGGTTGAAGCCGTCATCCACAAATCTGACCGGTCGGCTTTCGAAACTGAATCAACCGTCCGACATCGCCGAAGAGAGTTATATCGGGATCCTGAATCGCCAACCGAGTGTTTCGGAACAGGCCGAAGTGGCCGAATATCTCGCTGCGGCCGAGGATCGGACCGAGGCCATCGTCGAATTGATTTCCGCCTTGCTACTTTCGGCCGAATTCCGTTTCAATCACTGATCAGGCAATCTGACCGCACGCTTTTCTCGCAAACGCGTCATCGCCTCGGGTTCAAAAACGAGACCATCGTCATGCAACGAGATCACGGATGCCATCGCATCGACCACTCGCTCTCTCGTCGCGGCTTTCTGGCCAGTGGTGCTGTCGCCGGTGTGGCCGGCCTGTGCACTCCGGGTGTCGCCAAAGAAATCGACAAGAAGCAAAAGCGAGTGCTGCAGGTCTTCCTGCAGGGTGGCGTCAGCCAGTTGGAGAGTTGGGACCCGAAGCCGGGCACGCTTTACGGCGGCCCGTTTCGAGCCATCCCCACGTCGGTTCCCGGGATGCACATTTCCGAACTGCTGCCCCATACCGCTCAGCGGATGCATCTTCTGTCGATCGTCCGAGGCATCAACCTGAAGACGAACAGCCATCATGATGGCAGGTTGTTCATGGAGATGGGTCGTCGAGCGGGCGAGTTCCCCTATATGGGTTCGGTCGCCGCCAAGTACCTGATGCCCAACGATGCGCCTCTGCCGGGTTACTTGCACGTCACCACTCGCGGGTTGACCGACGACACCCACGCGTTTCTGGACGCTCGCTATGGGCAACTGAAGCTTGCCGGTCACAAGGTGCCCGATAACCTGTTGCCTCCCAAGACGGTCTCGAACGATTCGGCCCTTCGCAGTCGTGCTTTGCTCAAACGACTCAACACGCGTTTCGCGGGCCGAGGCGGCCAGAAGTCGTTCATCGACTCGTACAACGCGTCGTTCGAGATGGCCGAGAAGCTGATGGCTCGTCGAGCACTCTTCGAAGGAGAACCCTCGGGCCAGGATCTGGACCGTTACGGACGTCATTCGTTCGGCCGCAATTGTCTGCTGGCCCGCACCTTGTTGGAGAACGGTGGCACGGTCGTCAAGGTGACTCACCACGGCTACGACACTCACGCCGAGAACTTCAACTTCCACCTCGAGCAGCTTGGTGAATTCGACAAGACCTTCTGCATGTTGCTAGACGACCTGCACGAATCCGGGATGCTCGAGAGCACCCTGGTGATGATTTACTCGGAATTCGGCCGCACGCCCAAGATCAACGTCCGCTACGGACGCGACCACTGGGGCTCCGCCTGGTCGATCGCCCTGGGTGGCCAGGGCATCACGCCAGGTGCCATTGTCGGAGCCACCAACACGGACGGTACCGAAGTGTCGGACCGTGAGGTTGATGGTGGGCACTTGTTCCACACGTACCTGCAGGCGTTGGGGATCGACAGTACCGAGTACCACACGTTGGGCGGTCGCAAGGTTCCGATTGGCGATCCGGCTCGTGAGCCGATCGGGGAGCTACTGGCATGACAACTCGTCGTTCGCTGACTTCGGCAGTCGAAACGCCCCCAGCGCCCCCCCTGCCTCGCGACGTGCCGCCAGGCATCAACGTCGTCAAGACGCATGTCGTCCGTACCTTCAGCATCGACGACGTGCCGTTGACCACCTGCCGGATCGATCCGACCGGTTCGTATGTTGTCGCAGCGGCCGAGAACTTTCACATCTACCGTTGGCCTTTGTCGGGGCCGCAATCGGCCCGGACCATCCTGCACGGTCACAACAGTTGGGTCCGCTCGTTTGACTTTTCGGCTGACGGAAACTGGTTGTATTCCGGAGGCTACGACGATCGGATCGGCATCTGGCCACTTCACGACCCGAAGCCATCTCCCCAACGGATGCTGGTCGCTCATGACGGTTGGGTCCGCTGGGTCCGCACCAGCCCCGACGGTCGGTTGCTGGCCTCGTGCGGCAATGACAACCTGTTGAAACTCTGGGACACCCGCACCTGGGAGTTGGTACGCGTCTTCGAGGGTCACAAGCGGTATCCCTATGCGGTGGTCTTCCACCCCGACGGTAAACGCCTGGCGTCGTTTGACTTGATGGGAGTGATCAAGGAGTGGGAGATCGATTCGGGCAAGGTGACCCGGCAGTGGGACGCCAAGTTCATGTGGGGTTTTGACAAGAAGTTCCGAGCCGACATGGGAGGTGCTCGCGACATGCGGTTCAGTCCCGACGGCAAGTATCTGGCGGTAGCCGGATTGACCGAGGTGACGAATGCCTTTGCCGGAGTCCACAAGCCAATGGTGCTGTTGATGGACTGGGAATCGGGCGAATTCACGAAGAAGCTGAAGCTCGACACGCGTGGCATGGCGTGGGGAGTGCGGTTTCATCCCGACGGTTTCCTGGTCGCCTCGGGTGCCCCCTCCGGATCCCTCTGGTTCTGGAAACTCGACGCCGACAAACCGTTCCACACGTTCAAGTTGACCGGCGGAGGCCGTGCCTTGGACCTGTCGCCCGACGGACGCCAGGCCGCGATCGCTCAGACGGATCGCAAGTTGCAGATCGTGCAGTTCACCGGGAAGACGGCCTAGCTAGGCTCTGGCCTACTGTGCCGCCCCTGACGGATCGGGCCCCGAGTCAGCTCGAACCTTCTCGAGCACCAGCCGGTTGCCCGAGTCGTTGTACTCGATGGTATTCATGAACGACCGCATCAGCATGATGCCTCGGCCGCCCGGCCTTTCAAGATTTTCGTCGTCGGTTGGATCGGGCACCGCTTTCAGGTCGAAGCCGCCTCCTTCGTCTTCGATCACGATCCGCACGCGATCGACTTCGAATCGGCAGTCGATGTGAACCTGCTTGTCCGGATCCATCCCGTTACCGTGCTTGATCGCGTTGACCAATGCCTCTTCCAACGCCAACCGGACTCCGAACAGATCGTGATCCGAATACGACTGACTTTCGAGTACGTTGATAATCCGTTCCTGGACATCATGCCCCAGCGACGTATCACTGGAGATACTGATGGCGAAGTTGTCGGCGGATGAGGTCATCACAGGACAGCCAGGCGAAGCGGTGGGGGGTGGCAATTCGACTCAGCCCGGGTCCGTGCCCGGTTCGAGTCCCAAGTGAGCGAAGAAAGAAGATGAGGTGGTGCCACGGGCGGCTACCGGTTCAGAAGCCTTCAAGAGCCTGTTCACGTGTTTCGTAGATAGTGAACAGTTTGTTGAGTTTCGTGATCTTGAAGACTTCGAGAATGTCAGCCCGTAAGGAACACATCGACAAGTGGCCCTGTGCCGCCTTGAGTTTTTTGTCCATCACGATCAGCTTTCCCAGGGCGGCGCTCGAGAGATATTCGACGTTACTGAAATCCAACAACACCTTGCGTTTCCCGTCATCCTCGACCAGCGAGAACATCTGGTTTCCGATGACCTGGATATTGCTCTCGTCGAGGATTTTCTTGTCGATGAACTTCGCCACTGTGACGTCGCCGACTTCCTCCAAGTCAAGCCGCTGATGACTTGCCGCCATACGTTGCTCCCATTCTTCGCGCTTGAAATGGACCGTCATGGTCCAAGATCTGTTAAATCATGCGGATTGCCCAATCGGCTGTCAAGTAGATCTCAAGTGGCTCGCTCGGGCTGGGTTGCCGTGTTCACCTCCAGAGCGTTAGAACCGGTCCAACTGAGCCCGCCAAGACTGGGTCTCTTCGCCGCACAAAAACCGGATGATCCGATGGCCGATTCTTCCCCCGCGTACTCTCAGACCTGGGACCTCGACAGCCTCGCACCTCGCCCCTCCACCGCTGGCTTCAGCGAGTTGATGGATAGCTATCGTGACGATTTGTATGCACTGGCCGATCGAGCCGACAGTCTGCCGGCATTGGGTGACCCGGATCCCGAGACGATTGCCACTTGGGAACAGTTTCTGGAATCGCTCGAAGACATTGCCTGCCGCGGGACCGAGTTGGACGCGTTCATCGGCTGCCATGCGGCTGCCGACGCCGGCAACCGTCGCCTGCATCAACTGGAGGCCGAGTTGTCAGCCCTGGGCCCTCAACGAGCCCGTCTCGCTCTGGCCATCCAACTGGGCCTGCAGGCCGCCTCGGACGAACAACTCGAGGCCAACCAGGCCGCCAGTCCAGGGATGGCCCGCATTGCCTATTGGCTCGCCGATCAACGCACTCTCGCATCCCTCAGGCTCCCACGCGACCAGGAAGTGCTGGCTGCCGAACTGGATGTCGATGGTCTGCACGCTTGGGGACGACTCTACGACCGCGTCTCGGGCGGACTGCGTATCACCGTGATGGAACACGGCGAATTGCTCGAACGGTCTCCCGGCCAGGTACAATTCGATGCAGCCGACCGTTCGGTGCGGCAGAACAACTACTTCTCGTCACTCAAGTCTTGGCGAACTGTCGGCGATACGTGTGCCGATGCCCTGAACCACATTGCCGGCACCCGCTTGACGCGGTACCGCCGCCTGGGCCTCGACGACCACCTGGTCGCACCGTTGTCCTTCAACCGGATGACTCGTGGGACTCTTGATGCGATGTGGTCGGCAGTCGACAGCCGCAAGGAGACTCTGCTCGGCTTCCTGAACGCCAAGGCCAGGCTTCTGGGCCTCGATCACCTGAGTTGGTACGACCTCCAGGCCCCGCTTCCCACGACACCATCGGATTCGGCCGAAATCGACTACGACACCGCCTGCAACCTGATCATCGACGCCTTTGGTCGCTTTTCTCCGGATTTCGGCGACTTTGCCCGGCGAGCGATCGTCGAACGGTGGATCGAGGCGGAGAACCGGGACGGCAAACGGCAGGGAGGATTCTGCACCGGTTTCCCCGGCCATCAGCAGACTCGGATCTTCATGACCTACGTCGGCACGCTCGACAGCATGTCGACTCTCGCTCACGAAATTGGCCACGCGTATCACTCACACGTCCTCCGTGAACAGCCCCTGTTCCTACAGGACTACCCGATGAACCTGGCAGAAACCGCATCCACTCTGGCCGAGGCGGTGTTGGGTGAAGAGCGGCTCGAGGCGTCGAACGACCGAGGCGAACAGCTGGCGATTCTCGATACGATGCTCTCCGACTCGGTCTCGTTCCTGATGAACATCCATGCCCGCTACCTGTTCGAGGACCGATTCCATGTCGAGCGAGCGAAAGGTGAACTATCGACAGATCGGTTTTCGGAACTGATGGTCGAAGCCCAGCAAGAAGGCTACCTGGGCGCGTTGGGCGACGACGGCTGGAACGACACCTTCTGGATTTCCAAGCTGCACTTTTACATCAGTTCGTTGCCGTTCTACAACTTCCCCTACACCTTCGGCTACCTGTTGTCACTGGGTCTGTACGCCTTGGCCCGCGAAAGTGGCGGCGGTGACTTCCCCGACCAGTACCGCCGATTCCTGTTGGCGACCGGGGACCGATCGACCGAGGATGCTGTTGCCGATTCGTTCGGTCACGACCTGCAACAGCCGGACTTCTGGAACCGCAGCCTGGATGTGGTCGCTCAACGAGTGGCGAGGTTCGAAGAACTGGCCGGCTAGCGACGCAGTTCGTAACCCACTGTTGCCGAGATTCCCGATCCATCGACACCCGAACCATGAACGCGGTACGGGCGGTCGAAGAGGTTTTCGACGCCGAGCATCAGTGACTGGTTGGATGACAACTGCCATCCGTACCGTGCTGAGATGACTCCGAAACCGGGCGTCCCGCCGGCTGGGATCCGAGAGTCCCGGATGTCACGGGCACTGAGTCGGTCCTGTCGTCGTGAGAGCCACAGGTTGATATCGAGCCAGTCGCCACGTTCGCTGCCTTCGAGCGAAACGGATTGTTGCCATCGTAGACCGACAACCCCCTGTGTTGGAGGAATTCGGCTCATTGGTTCACCGTCGGTGCGATTCCGTCCGAGCGTGTACCAGAAATTGCCGTAGGCGGTCCACTCGTCGTCCACGTCCACCGCTCCGGACAACTCGACACCATCAATCTCAGCCCGAGCCACGTTGCGACGCTGGAAGTAGTCGACTCCGGCGATCGGATCGGTCGCCACCAGTTCCCGCTCGATCAGTCCGTCGATGACCATCCAGTAATAAGACACCTGGGCCTGGTACGCACCGGTATCGCATCGCAACCCGATGTCGTGACTCAAGGCATTCTCGGGCGAGAGTCCGCTGCTCGGCAGATCGACCCCTTCGTTGACGTTGTCGTTGAAGGAGGTCAACTCGTCGAGCAAGGGGGCACGAAATCCTTCCGAGATATTCCCGGTCAGACGCCATTCGGGTGCAAGTTCGATGACGACGCCGCCAGACCCGGTGACGTCCTGGAAACTTGGAGAAATCGGAGTGTCGACGGGCGGCGAACCGGGGAAGCCGGGATCGGCTGGGTCGAACATGGCCACAGTGGCTCCCGCTTCGATGTGGGAATAGCGAACACCACCCAGCAGCGTCACACGTTCCAGCACCGGCCACTCCCACTCCGCGAACGTGCCCAGTCGCGAGTAGTAACTGTCGGGCGGGAACTGCGGAGTACGAGGTGTCGAGGTGCCACTGACCAGGTCGAAACGGTTCTTGACCGCGTCCACGTCGTCGTGATATCCGTCGGCACCAACGGTCAGTGACCCGAAGCTGCCGAGATCGCGAGCCAGGACAATGCTCGCTCCCAATGTGTTGACATCGAATTCCGACCGGTCTTCAACCAAGCTGGAGGGAGGCTTTCGTTTCAGCGTGCCTTCCTTGGTGCGTTGATAGCTGAGCGTGACGACAAACGCATCGAAGAAGTTGTCGTCGAGCACTCCCTGCCAGCGTATGTAGGCCAGGTTGCGTTGCTGAGGATCGAACAGCCGGCGTTCCTTGGGGAACTTATCCGAGCGTGGCACGTTCATCTGTTCCAGATGCACCAGGGCCACGGTCAAGATCTGGTCGTCGCCCAGTGCGACGTCGTAGCGGATGTCGCCGGCGGATTGGCTGTAGCCGGTCAAAGGTTGCCGGCCCAGGCTGCCGCCTCGGTCGAGGTCGTTGACATTCAGGTAGCTTGCACCACCCCAGATCCCACCAGCCCCGGTGGCCGATTCGAAACTCAGCCGCGAGTACGACGCAAAGTCGGCCGAGCGAAAGCGTTGAGTCAGGCCCCATGCAGGCCCGTCGAGCGAACCATTCAGCACGCGGTCGGCACGGCGGGTGACCACGTTCAGCACTCCGCCCAGTGCGTCCGAACCCCAGAGCACCGATTGCGGGCCGCGGATCACTTCGATGTGGTCCACCTGACCCGGGTCGATCGTGTTGAAGTACTGATTCGGTCCCAGCCGAAAGATGCCGTTGTTGAGCCGAATGCCATCGACCAGCAGGACGGTCTGTGGCCCGGTCAGGCCGCGTAGAAACGGTGACGCCTGGCCGCGCCCGGTCTGTTGCATCAGCACACCGACTTCTCGCTCGACCGCCTGGACCATGTCCAACGGCTGACGGCGTCGCAGGGCTGCCGAGTCGATCACCGAAGTATGCCGAGAGTCGTCCCAGGCGCTGCGAGCGGATCTCAGCCCACCACTTCCAAGGCCGAATCCTCCGAAACGAGCCTCCGGGTCGGTTTCGCCTCGCACCTGAGTTTCCGGAAGCCTTGGCGTGGTCTCCTGAGCAATCACGCTCGACCAACTGGTAGCCAACAGTGCGCACACCAGCGCCACCCGCATCAGATCCCTCCGGCTCAAACGTCGCTCATTCCCTGAGTTCCTACGAGAATAATTCGGCCGGATTCGTCTGTTTCTTGAGATCCCTTTCTCGGCGGTCGAGGCATCGATTATCATGTTGAGGTGCGTCAGTAGGTGAAGGAGTAGGAAACCGTGGTGATGATCTTCAACGTAGCCAGCCGGTTACAACAAGGCTTGGCAATCCTGATGGTGTTCATGGCCACAGCACAGGCGCAGTCGGGCGACACCAAGCCGATCGACTACAACCGCGACATCCGCCCGATTCTGGCCAACAGTTGCTACACCTGTCATGGCCCGGACGGGAAGCAAAGACAGGGTGGCTTTCGGTTGGATGTGCAGACGGTTGTCGGTCAAAAACTGGATAGTGGCCACACGGCTATCGTGGCCGGTTCGGCTGCGACGAGCGAGTTGATTGCTCGGATCACCTCGGCCGATCCCGACATCAGGATGCCGCCCGCTGACAGCGGTAAGAGTTTGACGGCGGAGCATGCCAAGTTGATCGCACGATGGATCGATCAGGGGGCTCGTTGGCAGGGCCACTGGTCGTTTCAGGCACCCGTCGCCATCAAGCTTCCAGTCGTGGACCTGCCGGGCTGGCAGTCCAATCCAATCGACGCCTTCATCCTCGCCCGGTTGCGACGGGAGGGCATGGAGCCATCCCACGAGGCATCACGCGAGGCGCTGATTCGACGTGTCACCCTGGATCTCACCGGGCTGCCACCCACCATCGAAGCAGTCGACCGCTTCCTCGCCGACACCCGCCCGGGAAGCTACAGACGCCTGGTCGAACGGCTGCTCGGTTCGGTGCGGTACGGAGAACACCTGGGCCGCCTCTGGCTCGACGCCGCTCGGTACGGCGACACGCATGGGCTGCATCTGGACAACGAGCGATCGATCTGGCCCTACCGTGACTGGGTGATCGACGCCTTCAATCGGAACCTGGCGTTTGACCAGTTTACGATCGAACAACTTGCCGGAGATCTGTTGCCGAACCCGACGCTCGCACAGCGGGTGGCGACGGGATTCAATCGTTGTAATGTGACCACCAGTGAAGGCGGGTCGATCGACGAAGAATACTACGTACGTTATGCCGTGGATCGCGTCGAGACGACGTCGACTGTCTGGCTGGGACTGACCACAGGTTGCGCCGCCTGCCACGATCATAAATACGACCCGTTAACCCAAAAACAGTTTTACCAGCTGTTTTCGTATTTCTTCAGCCTCACCGAGAAAGCGATGGACGGTAACTCCCTGTTGCCCCCGCCGGCGATCCGGGTGCCGTCCAAGATACAACTGGCGTCCCAGGAGGAGTTGCGAGAGCAACTGGCTGCAGCGCAGAGCGAGATCGAGACGGGCGTAGCAAACTGGGAATACGTGGACCCCCTGGGTGATGCCAAGCCATCGCCATTGACCCCGAACGACAAGGTCTGGTTCGACGACGTTTTGCCAGTCGGCGCCAAGCCCCAGGGGAACGGGCCAGCGCCCTGGAAATTTGTCACGGCACCGGAGCACCCCGTTCACAGCGGCAAAAACTCGACCGTCCGCACAGGCAAGGGGATCACGCAGCACTTCTTTACCGGTGCCAAGCCACCACTGGTCATCAACGAGAACGACCGGTTGTTTGCCTACGTTTACCTGGACCCCAAGGATCCCCCGGAAACGGTCCAGTTGCAGTTTAATGATGGAACCTGGGAGCACCGTGCTCACTGGGGTGCCGACAAGACATTTGGGCCCGGCCGCAATAACGCCTCCAACAAGTCAATGGGCCCTCTACCGGAGACCGGCAAGTGGGTGCGACTGGAAGTGCCAGCGGCCACGGTAGGTTTGAAGGCTGGCTCGAAGCTCAACGGCTGGGCATTCACGCAGTTTAACGGGACGGTCCACTGGGATCAGGCTGGCGTGGTCACGATCGGGGCGTTGTCGGCCAAGCAACAGGCTTCGCTACGGCAATGGGAACATTTCCGAGCCACGATCAGGCAGCCGGCATTACCCGGTGATGTCCAGGGGGTCCTGGATGTGGCAAAAGAGAAACGGACCAACAAGCAATCCGAGAAACTGCTTCGCTATTACCTGCAACACGTCAATCCCGAATCTCGCAAGCGTTTTGCCGAACCGCTCAAGAACCAGCGAGCCTGGAATCAGGCGTTGGCCGTAATTGAGAAGGCGATTCCCTCGACGTTGATCATGCAGGAACGCAAGCAACCGCGGCAGGCCCACATCTTGGAGCGAGGGCAATACACGGAGAAACGCGAGAAAGTCTCTTCGGGGGTTCCTGCCTGGCTGGGAAAGCCTGTGGAGAATGCGCCGCCTAACCGGCTTGGCCTGGCCCAGTGGCTCGTTAGCCCGACGCACCCGCTGACGGCGCGGGTGACCGTGAATCGTTTCTGGCAGCACTATTTCGGTGCCGGGCTGGTGAAGACATCGGAGAACTTTGGAGTCCAGGGCGATCAACCCTCGCACCCTGCTCTGCTCGACTGGCTGGCCGTTGATTTCATCGAGTCCGGCTGGGACATGAAACGATTGCAAAAAAAGATCGTAATGTCCGCGGCCTACCGCCAGTCGTCCCATGTTTCCAGGGCGCAACTGGCAGCGGATCCCCAGAATCGATTGCTTGCACGCGGACCGCGTTTTCGTCTCGACGCCGAGGTGATTCGGGACCAGGCGTTGGTCATCAGTGGATTACTGGTGGAAGAACTCGGTGGCAAAAGCGTGCGGCCGTATCAGCCGGCCGGGCTCTGGAAACCGGTCGGATTTGGAGGCAGTAACACGTCCGTGTTCAAGCAGGACAAGGGTGAGAAGCTCTACCGCCGCAGCATGTACACGTTCTGGAAACGGACGTCACCTCCTCCCTCGATGACGGTTTTCGATGCGCCGGATCGCGAAACATGTCAGGTTCGACGCGGGCGAACCAACACGCCGCTACAGGCCCTGGTCCTGATGAACGATGTCCAGTTCATCGAGGCCGCTCGGAAGTTCGCCGAGCGAGTGGTCAGCGAAGGTGGTGCCGGGGTCGAGCAACGAATCACGTTCGCATTTCGAACCGTGCTGGCACGTCGGCCGACCTCCAGCGAACTGGAATCGCTGGCCAAGCTGTTTCGTGACTACCAGGCAGAGTTCAAGGCCGCTCCCGGATCAGCCGCAAAACTCCTGGCGGCAGGGGAGTTTCCTCGCAATGAATCACTGGACGTAAATGAACTGGGAGCGTGGACGATGATCGTTCACCTGCTGCTGAATCTCAGCGAGACCGTGACCAGGGGTTAGGAACGGCATGCGATGAATCCATTACGTGAATCCAAGTTGATTGAAACACGTCGGCATTTCTTTGGCCGGGCTGCAACTGGTATCGGTACCGCCGCACTCTCGTCGCTGCTCACACCAGACGTGTTTGCGGCCCCGCCGGATCCGAAAAATCCGGTGGCCGGTATCCCGGGCCTGCCGCATTTTGCTGCCCGGGCCAAACGCGTGATCTACCTGTTCATGTCGGGGGCTCCGTCCCAGTTGGACATGTGGGACTACAAGCCGAAGATGAATGACTGGTTCGACAAGGACCTGCCCGATTCGATTCGCAACGGCCAGCGGATCACGACGATGACATCGGGTCAGAAGCGGTTCCCCATCGCGCCATCCACGTTCAAGTTTCGTCAGCACGGACAGAACGGAACCTGGGTCAGCGAGGTGCTGCCGCACACGGCCGGCATTGTCGATGACCTGGCCGTGATCAAGACGGTCAATACCGAGGCAATCAACCACGACCCGGCGATCACGTATATCCAGACCGGCAGCCAGTTGCCGGGCCGCCCCAGTACCGGGGCCTGGATGTCCTACGGCCTGGGCAGCATGAACCAGAACCTTCCCGCCTTCGTGGTTCTGCATTCCACGGTCAACGGGGGATTCGGTGGCCAGGCTCTCTACGCTCGCTTGTGGGGTTCCGGGTTTCTTTCCACGCGTCACCAGGGCGTCAGCCTGCGATCCAGTGGTGACCCGGTCCTTTACCTGTCGAATCCGGATGGGATGAGTGCCAAGATGCGGCGGCGGATGCTGGACGAACTGGCCAAGCTCAACCGGGAGCGATACGCCGAGGTCGGCGATCCGGAAATCCAGTCTCGGATTGCCCAGTACGAAATGGCATACCGCATGCAGACCTCGGTTCCGGAACTGACCGACATTTCCGGTGAGTCCAAGCACACGCTGGAGATGTATGGGCCGGAGGTCAAAAAACCGGGGACCTTTGCAGCGAATTGCCTGCTGGCCCGTCGACTGGCCGAACGAGGTGTACGGTTTACACAGGTCTTCATCCGGCAATGGGATCAACACGGCAACCTGCCCCGCGATATTCGCAGACAGTGCGGCATCGTCGATCAGCCCTGCGCCGCCTTGATCAACGACCTGAAGCAACGCGGCATGCTGGACGACACCCTGGTGATCTGGGGCGGTGAATTCGGCCGCACGATTTATTGCCAGGGTGGCCTGACCAAGAGCAACTACGGACGCGATCACCATCCGCGATGTTACACCAAGTGGATGGCCGGTGGCGGCATCAAGCCGGGGATCGTCTACGGCGAGACGGATGACTTCAGTTACAACGTGCAAGAAAACCCGGTTCACATTCACGACCTGAACGCGACCATCCTGAATTGCCTGGGAATCAATCACGAACAACTCGTTTTCAGGTACCAGGGACGGGATTTCCGACTCACCGACGTGCATGGCAAGGTCATCGGCGACCTGCTCGCCTGATCCGCTCCCACTCTCCTTTTTGGCCGGGGTTCCAAGTGATGAACCGCGTGATGCTGTTGGCTGCCGTTTCGGGCCTGCTGCTGTCGTCGGTGCCGGCCCGGGCCGAGGCTCCTCGTGTCGTCACCAACTCCCTGGGAATGAAGCTGGCTCCGATCGCGGCCGGACAGTTCCAGATGGGGGCCGAGGCGACACTTCGGGATGCCGGTGCCGATGAGAGACCGGTCCACCCGGTGCAACTCAGCCGACCATTTCACATCGGTGTCTACGAAGTCACCCAGGAAGAGTTTCGGAAGGTGATGAGTTCTTCGCCGTCGTTCTTTGCAGCCGACGGGCCGGGCAAGTCGCTGGTCAAGGGACTGGACACGACGGGTTTTCCCGTCGACCAGGTGCGGTTCATCGACGCGGTCGAGTTCTGCCGGAAACTTTCCAGTTCCGCGGCCGAGAAGAAGGCTGGTCGTTTCTATCGCCTGCCGACCGAGGCCGAGTGGGAGTACGCTTGCCGGGGCGGCACGCAGGCGGCCTTCCATTTCGGTGACTCACTGTCGGCGACACAGGCGAACTTCAATGGCAAGTATCCCTACCGTAGTCGCACGGGTCCGTTCCGCGCGAGGACGACTCGCGTGGGAACCTTTCAACCCAATGCCCATGGGTTGTACGACATGCACGGCAACGTCTGGGAGTGGTGCCTGGATTGGTACAACGTTGACGCGTACCGTCCCGCGGCTGTGGCCGACCCACTGGGCCCCCTCGAGGGTACCTCACGTGTCATCCGTGGCGGCGGCTGGTACAGCGACGCCCGAGATTGTCGCAGCAGTTTCCGTTACGCCGAACACCCCCTGGGGATCTACTACGTGATGGGGTTCCGGGTCGTGATGACTCCCCAGTCGAAGGTTTCCACCGCACTGCGTCGTCGCTGGAACAGCATTGACACGTCCGTCAAGCGGGACGCCCGGAAAATCGATGTCTCCAGCCAGGCTCGGCCAACTAGAGAGAGACTGGTGGCGGTCGGATACGAACCGTGGACCAAGTGGCGAGGGCCGCGCGGCGATGGCACGTGGAACGGTCCACCATTCCCAGCCCGTTGGCCGGTGGCCGGTCTCAAGTCACTCTGGCGAAAACCGATTGGCGGAGGCTACTCGGGGCTGATTGCGGCCAACGGTCGAGTCTACAGTCTCGAAAAGCCGAAGCAGCCTGCCGACACCGAACAGGTCGTGTGCTTCGACGCGGCCTCCGGCGAACGACTCTGGAGCCACCGCTACAAGGCCTCCTACATCGGCGTCTCGTACCCCAACGGCCCGCGAACCACTCCCACACTCGTCGGCAAACGCCTGTACACGCTGGGTGCTGTCGGCCACTTGTTTTGTCTCGACGCCATTTCGGGGAAGGTCGTCTGG
>CAVOEV010000109.1:0-14131 GCA_963694825.1 Planctomycetota bacterium | reverse complement strand
CCCGACCCCGGACCCCGTCGTCGAAAACAGTCAGCCCCACCGAGTCCTGCTGACGCAACAACAGGTACGACATCGCGGCAGCCACCGTGCAGGCGTACTCGTACTTGGTCATCGCCCCGCTGCCAAATCGCATCGATTCGCTGCAATCGACCAGCAACGTCGTTCGCAGATTCGTCTCTTCCTCGTACTGCTTGATGAAATACCGGTCGGTCTTGGACCAGACCTTCCAGTCGATGCGGCGAACGTCGTCACCGGGAACGTACTCCCGGTGCTGGACAAATTCGATCGACTGGCCCAGATACGGACTGCGGTGCAGACCGGACAGGAATCCCTCGACGATGTGCCGGGCACGAACTTCGAGCCGAGCAATCCGCGAGATCTCCTCAGGCCGCAAAAATCTTCTGGAGTCGAGGGTCACTGGTCAGCTCACCTTCCTTGCTGGGCGTCTCGGCAATCAACTTCTCGATCACCGTGTCAGGAGTCACTCCTTCACTCTCGGCCGCAAAATTCGTCACGATGCGATGCCGGAGTACCGGAGCGGCCAGGGCCTGGATGTCGGACGTCGAGACATGAGCTTCTCCCGACAGCAGGGCTCGTGCCTTGGCACCCAACAACAGGAACTGCACGGCACGAGGCCCCGCACCCCAACTCAACCAGTCATTGATGAAGTCGGGACAACCCGGCTGGCCGACTCGAGTCTGACGCACCAGCGCCAAGGCGTAGTCGACCACGTGATCGGTCACCGGCACCTGACGTACGATCTGCTGCAACTCGAGAATGTCCGCGCCCGACAACACCGCCTCGACGCTCGCCTCGGCCCCCGAAGTCGTCTGCTTGACGATCTGCCGCTCCTCCTGGACGTTGGGATAGTCGACAACAATCTTGAACATGAACCGATCCTGCTGAGCCTCAGGCAACGGATACGTCCCCTCCTGCTCGATCGGGTTCTGAGTCGCCAGCACAAAGAACGGATCCGGCAACTCGTGACGGTCGCTCCCGACCGTCACCTGACGTTCCTGCATCGCTTCGAGCAACGCCGCCTGAGTCTTCGGGGGGGTGCGATTGATCTCGTCGGCCAAAACCACCTCGTGGAACAACGGACCCTGGATGAAACGAAACGCTCGCTCGCCCGTGTCACGGTTCTCCTGCAAGACGTCCGTGCCGGTGATGTCCGATGGCATCAGGTCCGGTGTGAACTGGATCCGTGCAAAACCCATCGACAGGCTCCGCGACAAAGTGCTGATCATCAGCGTCTTGGCCAAGCCCGGGACACCCTCCAGAATGCAATGACCGCGACTGAACAATGCGATCATCAACTGCTCCAGAACCGCGTCCTGACCCACGATCACACGACCCATCTGGTTGCGGATCTTCTGGTCGGCCGCCCTGAGCCGATCGATCGACTCGGTTCCTCCGCCGCCGCCCGCTTCAGGCACCACGCTCGACTCGTCGTTCATCACTCTCTCACTTTCCTGATCACTACAATGACTGATATCGACTGGCTGGCAGCCACCCTCGACCGCTCAGCTCGAACATCGTACAGGGTCGAGGATGCGTTTGCGACTTGCGACTTGCGACTTGCGGCGGGCCTTTGTCGCGAGCAGACGTCCGCGACGCTTGGCCCTCGATCCACACGGTCAGCCGACCGCCGTGTCGCCCGAATCCAACCCCCCCAACAACTCGTCCAGTCGACCACTCAACCGCTCGACCTCCTCAGGCCCCTGCTCACTGACATCCACCAAGTCCCAGACGTCATCGGGCTTGCTGAACAACCGACTCGCATCCAATCCTCCGGTAGCCGGACGCACCAGGAACAAATCGTGCGTGCGAAGCCCACACCCCCCGTCAGAATCTCGAACCAAGATTTCCTCACGACCGCCGCGACCACCGCGACCACCCTGCCCCAGCAAACTCAATAGATCGATCCCCTCCAACGGGTCCTCCGTGGCATCGGCACCAAACCACACCAGCAACGTCGGCAACAGATCCGTCACCTGCACCAACTCCAGACGCCTCTGCCCCGGCTCGACCCCCGGCCCACGGAGTATCAGCGGAGTCCTCAACCGCTCCTCGTGTAACACGCAACGCCGGTCATCTTCAAATCCTCGATCGCCCAGCCACGCTCCACGACCACCCGTCACCACCAACAAGGCCTCGCCAGACAACCCTGCACGCTCCAAACCGTCCACCGCCGCTCCAACACATCGGTCGAAACCACCCATCGCCTCGTCAATCGCTTCGAGTCGCTCGAACCAATCCTCCTCGTCATCCGACTCAGCTGGCTCAATCTCGGCAGGTGCCGAAACCGCCACCCACACCAACGAATGCTCCTGCGACGTCTCGGACAAACGATCCATCGCCTCAGCGACAGCACCCTCCAACGCCCCGTCCAACACTCGGACCGACTCGAACCCAGCCAGTTCCAACCAGCCGGATCTGGCATCCGCAATCACCTCGACACTCACACCGGCTCGTTCGAATCGCTCGGCCGCTGAAGGCTCGGGTAGCACGTCGCCCGTTCCCGACCCTCCACCGACCCACGCTCGGCCGTTGATCGATGGGTCGCCCGCCGGTGAGATGGCAAAATGCCGGTCGAACACGGCCGCTTCAGCCGCCAGCCGATCCAGCCTCGCAGTCAGCAGCGGCTCGCCACCGCAGAATCCAGACAGCCCGGCCTGCCAGTGATCCAACGACAGCACGACCACCACGCTCACGGTGACGCCGCCGCTTCAAAGTCACCCACTCGCCTCAGGTAACCCGCACTCTGCTCGGCAGCCTCCTCAGGACCCATCAACTCGGCAAACGCCTGGTGAACCGTCACGCTCCCGTCGTAGCCGATCCGTTCCAGTCCTTCGAAGACCGTCTCGTAACTCACTCCGCCGGCTTCCCACAACGGAATGTGATGGAATCGACGATCCCCCTGGCACCATGTCTCCAGCATCGCCGGCCCCGCGTCATCCAACCGATGGTTCTGCAAGTAGACGTTCATCAGCCACGGAGCGAGTCGTTCGAGGGCCGAGTGGCCGTAGTCCTCGCCGCAAATCATCAGGTTGGCCGGCTCGTAAATCAGCCCAAAGTTCGACCGGTCGATCGCTTCGAGCACCTGGATCATTGGACCAACCTGCTCGAACAGCGACGTGGTGTGGCACTGATGAGCCAACCGGATGCCACGCTCGGCCGCACGGTCCGACGCCTCGCGTGCACGACCAATGTCCTCGGTCGTCTTCAAACACACGCGGATCAAATCGCATCCGAATGCCTCGGCCACATCCAGGCTCGGCCCAATCTCCTTCAACGACTCGGGTCCCATCTCGTTGTTCAACGGCACATCAAAATCAGCCGTGACCATCGAAACCCACAACCCCGCCGCTTCCACCTGAACCCGCATCGTCTCCAAGACACCCCGCTCGCTCTGCACCCCGCCGGCACTCGCCCGCAGGCACACCGAGTGGTACCCATTGGCCACGGCCAACTCGACCAAATCGGAGAACGGGACATTCAACCGAGTCTTGCACGCGGCTTCCGCCACGCGGACCGACAACGACAGTTTCATGCCTGCCCCCAATCATCACTGTTGCCGACACCCTCGCCCAAATCGCCGACCGCGATGATGACGCTGACCCGACACACACCCTCTGGAATCGGCAATCCCATGACAACTCCTCACTGTTTCGCCTCGATGCACAACGCACTGTGCACCTGATTCAATCGACACAATACGCCCCCGGCCACTCGCATTCAACGATCCCACCGCCTCGCCTCACTCCCACACGCCGCCTCCCCTGCGTATCATCAAGCTCCATGGGCTGGGAACTGCTCAATACACCGCTGCTGTGGGGATTGGCCGGACTGGCCCTTCCGCTGCTGGTCCACCTGCTGACCCGCAGGCGGTTCGATCGCGTCCCATGGGCAGCCATGCAGTTCCTGGAACTCGAACGCGAAGCCCGGCGACGGGTGCGGATCGAAGAACTGCAACTGATTCTGCTGCGGCTGATGCTCGTCGGTCTGCTCGTCGCCGCCTTCTGTAGGCCGGCGGGGGGCCAGGGGTGGTTGTCCGAATGGTTGGGCGAAGTCGAGACATCACGACGCGATGTGGTGATCGTGATCGACGGTTCCGGCAGCATGGGCTGGCAAGCCGGACAACAGACGCCCCGAACCGCCGCCATCCAGTTCGCTCACCGCGTGCTCGAAGATCTCGGGCCGGGCGACAGCGTCGCATTGATCGAAGCCCGACGACGTGTCCGCGGCGTCATTGACAAGCCAACCGTCAACCACGACATCGTTCGCTCGGCTCTCGGTCGCCTGCCGCCTCCAGGTGATGTCGCCGACCTTCCCGCCGCGATTCGACACGCCGTCGAATTGCTCCGAGACAGTGGCAACCTGAGACGGGAAGTGCTGGTGCTGACCGACGGGCAAGCCCATGGCTGGCGAGCCGATGACGCGGTGATCTGGGATCGACTCGATGATCAACTCGATGGGTTCCCCGATGCCACTCGGCCGGTGATCCGCGTCGCCACTCCCGGTGAACCCCGCGATCTCTCTTCGCCGCACTTTCGCGTCGACCCACTCGAAGTCTCACGCTCACTCCTGCCGCTGGGACTGCCCGTGTCGATTCGCACAACCATCACCGGACATGGCAATCCGACCGCGTCGAGCCGGCGGGTGAGTCTGGAAATCGACGGCCAACGCCTCTCCCAACACACGCGAATCCTCAACGTCCCCCCCAACGGGCAAGCCGCCGTCGAATTCAACTATCGACTTCCAGCGGCCGGTTCGCACCACCTCGCCGTTGTGCTCGACGCCGATGTCCTGCCCACAGACGACCGCAGCGAAATCGTCGTCACCGCCGTCGAAGCACTCGATGTGCTGCTCGTCGACGGTGCCCCGCACCCCGACACAACCCGCTCGGAAACCTTCTTCGCTCACGCAGCACTCTCGGCCGCCGCCAACCAACAACCGTGGGTTGCCAGTCGAGTCGTCAGTTGGGATCGACTCACCGCCGAAGATTTTCCCGACTCCGGAGTCGTCGTACTGGCCAATGTCGCCCGACCCGACCCCCGATGGCAAGTCGCTCTCCAGGAGTTCGTCTCCGACGGAGGCGGACTGCTGATCACATTCGGCGATCGCACCGACCCGACAGCTTGGTCTCAATGGGCCGACAAAACCGGCCTGCTGCCGGCTCGACTCGCAGACACTCCGCAATTGGCAACCGGTTCCAACAACGTGAGAGCCGACGGCCTCAGCCTCGCGGGGTCGTGGTTGCATCGATTCGGTTCGCTTCAAGATGGAGGCTTCACCGAAGCACGCTTCAGCGGCTGGTGGCCGCTGACACCACTCGATCGACAACCCACCGCACCCACCGCACCCACCGCACCCACCGTTCGCGTCGCACCCACCGTTCGCGTCGCCGCGAAACTCGATAACGATCTGCCCCTGCTCGTCACCGGCCACATGGGACGTGGACACCTCGCCGCATGGGCCTCCACTCTCGATGCCGATTGGAACACCCTGCCGGCACGACCCGATTACGTCTCGTTCCTGCACGAACTGCTGTTTCACCTCGCCGGCGGAAGTTCCACTCGGACCGTCCAGCCCGGAGACCCCCTGCTACTTGGCGTTCCCGACAACTTTCAACACGACCAGTCCGTCATCATCGGACCCGGGGGACTCAGGTTCGAACTCGATCCACCCGACAGCAATACACGCCGAATGGCACGACTGTCCGACACCCTGCTTCCCGGCCACTACACACTGCTGCCCAAGCAAGTGGCCACTGCCACCACCCGGGCACCCGAACACTTCGTCGTCACCTCCGATCCCGCAGAATCGAATCTCGATCGGCTCGATGAATCTGCTCGCGGACGCCTGGCCCAAGGCGGCCGGATCGACTTCGTGGCCGATCTCGACCAACTCCGCGACGCGATCAACACATCGGCTCCAAGAACCGAGGTCTGGCACCTCGTGCTCTTGGGCTTCCTCGCACTGCTGATCGGCGAAGTCCTCCTGACACGACGGATGGTCCGAGGTGGGTACCAACAGGAGACCCCCTCGTCGTGAATCATCGTCTCCTGTTCCACGTCTTCGAGTCTCCAACACGACTCGTGCTCGGATCGCTCGCCGTCCTGGCCGCCGCAATCCTGCTCGTCAAACTGCTGCAGGCAGAACGCCATCTGGTCCCGACAGCCGTCAGCCGCTGGCTGCTGGGACTCAGGCTGGCTGTGATCCTGCTGCTGGCCGTCGCACTCGCCGAACCCGCTCTCCACCTCTCGCACACGCTCACCCGACACGGACGCATTGTCGTGGCCATCGATCGCTCGAACAGCATGACCATGAACGACCTGCAGGCGACGTCCGCAGAAAAACTGATGTGGGCACGCGGACTCGGCCTGCTCGGCAACCCACGCATCCAGGATCGACTCGACCGCTGGGCTGCCGATCTCCAGGCACAACGCGAACCACAATGGGTCGATCCCGGCGAAACCGACGACCCGAAACGGCAACAACAACTGAAAGATATCCGACGAGCGAATCTCGACGAGGTGCTCGATGCGGTCGCGAAACTGTCGCGACAACATGTTGTCAACCGGCTCGTCGATCGACACTCTCGGCTGATCCAGTCGCTCCAACAGGTCGGCGAAATCGAGTACCGCGTGTTTGGCGGAACAGCAGAAACTATCGGCGACCAAGCCGTCACCGGCCCAACGCCATCTTCCCTCGACCCCGACCGCACCAACCTCGCCGCAGCCCTCACTACCGGCCTCGCTACCGGCCTCGCTACCGGCCTCGCTACCGGCTCCAACACAAACGACTCGCCACTCATCGCATTCGTCCTGCTCAGCGATGGACGCCATACCGAGTCCGACGACCCGCTCGAAGCCGCCAAACGGCTCGCCGGCCAGTCCATTCCCGTCTACAGCGTGCCGATCGGATCGGACCGATTGCCACGTGACCTCGCGATCGCCTCCCTCGACGCGCCACGAACCGTGTTTGGCAACGACACCCTGAGACTGACAGCGACGATTCGTACCGGCGGATTTCGTAATCGGCCTGTCGCCGTCTCGATGTTCCCCGCCGACACGCCCGGAAAAACACTCGTCCAAACCATCACACCCACCGGCGACTCACACGAGGTGACCTTCGAATGGACCGCCTCGCAACTGGGCCGACAGAGACTGGTGGTCCGGGTCGAACCGCATCCCGATGAGATTCGGGACGACAACAACCAGAAAGAACTGCTCGTCAATGTCGTCGACGATGTGGCACGCGTGCTGCTGATCGATGGCGAAGCTCGCTGGGAATTTCGGTTCATCGACAACGCGCTGACTCGCGATGAACGAGTCGATGTCGAACAAATCGTCTTTGACCAACCCTTCTTGAGAATCCGCAATGAACCGTTCTTCGGCAGCCAACTCGAAGTGCCCGAAGGAGCGAACCCGCTGGAACGGTCGGTGCTGGCCGACGCCGATCTGGTGATCGTCGGAGACGCCCGCCCCGATTCACTCGACCAGGACGCCTGGTCGCTGCTCGAATCCTTCGTGTCCGATGCCGGAGGAACACTGGTGCTGGTCGCCGGGAAACGGGACCTGCCAACAACTCATCGCTTCGATGCCTTCAAGAACCTGATGCCCGTCGATCAACTCGTGACACTCGAATTCCAAAACGACGAAGGACGACGCGCTCCAACCCAAAGAGGGTTTGGGATCGCACTGAGCCCCGAAGGGGAACGCGAACCCATGCTGCAGTTTCACCTCGACCCGATCGAAAATCGACGCATCTGGGATCGCCTGCCCGGACACACCTGGGGACTGGTCGGACGGCCGAGACCCGGCAGCACCGTGCTCGCACGGCCCAGCTTCCGAAGTCGACCCACTCGAATTCCCGACTCCAGACAACAGGCACTCTTCGTACACCACTACCACGGACTCGGACAAGTGCTCTGGCTCGGACTCGACAGCACCTGGAGATGGAGACACCGGCGAGGCGACACCTACCACCACCGGTTCTGGGGACAGGTGGCCCGCTGGGCTGCTCGCAACAAAGCCGTCAGTGGAAATGCCTCGGTCAGACTCGGAGTCGAGACGGTTGACGTCACCGCCGGAGAATCGATCACGATCCACGCACGCTGGCGACGTGATGTGCTGCAGAAAATTGCCACGCTGACAGCCGTCGCCGAATTCTACAAAAACGACACCGTCCAAAATCCCAACTCGCCTCCCACGGCCGTCGTGACACTCTCGGCCGTCGAAGGACGGCCTCTGCTGTGGCAAGGACACTCCAGTGGACTGCCCGAAGGAGACTACCAGGTCCGACTCAAAGTCTCCGACAACACCATCGACACATCCGGAGTTACCGCCGACGTCTTCATCCACCCCCCCACCTCCGGTGAACTCAACAACCTCGCCGCTGATCACAATCGCCTCGAAGAACTCGCCACCGCCACCGGCGGACAACTCGTCCCACTCGACAAACTCGACACGATCGCCGGCCTGCTCCAGGGAACCACACAAACTCGCCAACTAACTGCAGATTTCCCGATCTGGAATCACTGGCTCGTGCTTGTCGGATTCCTCGGACTCATGACCGCCGAATGGGTGCTCCGCAAAATATACGGCCTGCCCTAGACCCAATCACCAACCGCCATATCACACAAAACTGCTAGACTGAGTCTCACCCAACCCATCAACACGCTCAGCACACCCCACATGCCAGCCACCGCAGCCACCGCAGCCACCGCAGCCACCGCCCACTCGCTGCCACTGCCGCTGCAGACGGCCTTCGGCCAACTCGCACGACGCTGGCGATGGCTCACAGTACTACACGGCATCGGCCTGTTTCTGCTCACCACCACCGCACTTCTGGCCGCCGGAGTCCTGCTCGACCTGCTCCTCCCGCTCTCAACCTCGCTCCGAATCCTCGACCTGCTGCTCGTCGGCAGCGGGATCGCCTGGACCGGATACCGGCTCGTCCTCAAACGGATCACGGCGAAAATCTCCCGATCGGAACTGGCGGCACTGGTGGAACGTCTTCATCCGGAACTCGAAGAACGACTGACCAGCAGCGTCGAGTTGCTCGAGGCCAACGACCAACACGGCTCCGACAGCCTCCGACTGCTCCTGCTCGAAGAAACCACCACGGCGACACAGTCGCTCGATTTTCGCCAAGTCCTCAGCCTCCGAAACGCAGCCGTCATGCTGGCATGGGCCGGTCTCGCCGCCGGCCTGATGTTCGGACCACTCGCTGTCCCCAACTCGGGACACGCACTGCTGATGACACGCTTCTTCGTGCCCTGGAGCAACCTCGGACGCACCGTGCTCTACCGCGTCAGCGTCGAAGACGGTGACCGGGTGGTCGCTCGAGGCAGCGACGTCCACATCAGAGTTCGCATCGAAGCCCCCACGGCTCTTGCCTCAAAACCCACTTCCTCGCAGGCCACCGAACGACGCCCGATGGCCCAACCGCGAAACGTCTGGTGCCGCTGGACTCACCCCGATGGATCCAACGACCGACGACTGATGGAACGCACTGCCGACAAAACCGCCTACACCACGACCTGGCCCGAAGTGCTGCGAGGATTCGATTTTCATGTCGATGCCGATGGAAGCCTCTCGAAGTTGCACACCGTTCGAGTCGTCGAACTGCCCGCCGTCGTTGGAATCACTCTCAATGTCACTCCACCCCCCTACACCCGACTGCCCACTCGGACGCTCGATGCCGTCGTCGGAGACGTCACCGTGCTGGCCGGAAGCCGACTGACCTGGCAACTCCAGTTCAACAAGCCAATCCAACACGTCCAACTCAAACTGCTCGGACAAAACCCCGCCCGTCCCCCGACCGCCTTTGTCGGACACATCGAAGCCGACCGACGCTCGGCCACCGTCCAGGTCGATGTCGAAACCGGAGGACCGCTGCTCGTCGAATTGACTGACCAGGATGGACTCAGCCGAGACGACACAACCTACCGGCGACTGGTGATCCAGAACGACCAACCGCCCACCCTGGCACTCTCCGGCGAAGACCGACCCACAGCCGTAAGGCCGCGAGATTCGATCACCGTCCGAGCCGAAGCCGACGACGACTTCGGACTCGCCTCGCTCGAACTCCTGCTCCAGGTCAATCCCGATACCCGCGAACGACTGCAAGTCGACTCGCAGCGGCTCGGCGGACGAAACGTCGTCGAACACTTCACCATCGATCTCTCGAAGTTCCCACTCGAAACCGGTGACCGGCTGACCTACCGGGTTCGAGTCACCGACACGCGGCTGCGACCCGCACCCAACGAAACACTCTCGGCTCCACGTGTCCTGCTCGTCGACCCCAACGCACAACCACCCGACCTCGCTCAGGTCGTCGCTCGACAACAGGAAATCCGGACTCGGATCGAATTGGCCCGAAACGATAGCCTGCAGGCTCGCTCGACACTCGAAAATAACCGCGAACTCGTACTCGTCGCACTCAAACAACAAACACCCTTCACCCACAACGACGTGATCCGCAAAACCAGTGCCGACCTCCGTGAACTCGCTCGGTCCGTCGACACCATCGCGAGACTCTTCCGAACGCAACCACTCTGGCAACCGCTCGCACCAAACACCCTGCACATCGCCAGAAAACTGCTCCCCGATACCGCTGCCCGGACCGAAACCGCACTTGATGCCGACCTCGCCGACAAGGCAACACGACTCGCTCAGGCAGACGATCAACTCGCTCAAGTTCTCAATGCCTTCAAACAACTGCTCGAAGACTTCGATCACATCGCCGAACTCGAACAGGATCTGCTCCAACTCGATCGCCTCGCACACCGCACCACTCGACTCGCCGATGATGTCGAATCGCTCGCATCACTCGCCCACGACTCCGATGCCGGCGAAACGCCAATGGAACTCAACCAAAGGCGAGATGAATTCCAGAGACGAAAAACTGGACTCGTCAAACGACACGACACTCTCGAACAACAACTCGATGGACTGCTCGAAAAACGGCCCGAAGTGCTCGAAGCCGCACGCCACGCCCAACTGACCCGACTCAGACAACTCGCAATCCAAGCCAAAGAACTCGCCGTGCCGCAACGTGAACTCCAGACTCAACTCGAAACCGAAACCGATCTGCCTCCGCCCAGTACAACCAAACCCACCGCCCCACCCGTATCCGCAGCCACCTCCGCTGCCCCGCCACTGGCTCGGCAACAGGAACTGGCTCGACAGGCCACCGCCCTGGCCCTGGAAATCGCCGCCCAACTCGGCCCCGAAACCGATGCCGCCCGCAATGCAGCACAATTCGCCCGACAAGCCGCCGCCACCGCCAGACTGCTGCTCGCCGGACGCGGACGCGACGCCACACGCCTGGCACGCACCACCGCCACTCTCGCCGACACAGCCGCACTCACTCTGAAACAAGCCACCGGGAACGAACCCGCCACCAAAACCGACACCGGGCTGATCCGCCGTGCCCGCGAACTGGCCAATCGACAAAACACCGATGCCCGGATGCTGGCCGCCACAGCCAACTCGACCGTCGGACGTCAGAACATCCGAAACACCGGTCAACAAGCCATCGCAGATGCCACACAACTCGTTGCCCAAGGACTCGAACAGGTCGCCCAACACCTCGCCTCCAAACCCATTCAACTCCCCAAACACGCCAACCAAGCCCAACAGGCACTCGAACAGGCCAACATCGCTCGAACCAACATGGACTCGGTCCGAAACCACGCCGACAACTCCCAACTGCAACCAGCCGCACAAGCCGCACAACAAGCCGCCCATCGACTCGAACAAACCGCTCGACTCGCTCTCGATGCCGGAGACGCCTCAGAACGGCCCGAAACTCCCGTGCCCCAACGAGTCGGTGAACAAGTCACTCACGCCGCACAAACACTCAAACAGTCGCGCCAAAGCCTCAAGCAAGCTCAATTCGACACCCCAAAAAAACAGGCCGCACAACCCGGCCAGAAACCCGGCGAAAAAAACGGCAAGACCAAAGGACAGACATCGAGCAAGAAGACCGGACAACAGACCGATGGCAAGAAAACCGGCCAGGGCAAAACCGGAAAGTCGGGTAAGTCCAATGGCGGGAAACCACGCCAGTCGCAGCAGAACCAAAACCTGGCCCGAACCGCCAAACAACTCCGGCAGGCAGCCCGCTCGCTCACCAATGCCGCCAAAAACCTCAAACCCGCACAGGACGACCCCAATCAACCCGCCAGTCCGCCCGGCCCCAAGGACCCCAACTCCAAAGACAATGCCGGCAACGCCGGATCCGGTAGCTCGATGGCCTCGGAACTCAAACGACTCGAAGCCGAACTCGCTCGACTCTCCGGACGGGCCTGGGGACGACTCCCCGGTGCACTCAAAACCGAAATCCTGCAAGCCGCACGACGTGACCCCAATGGCGACTACACCCGACTGATCCGCTTCTACTTCGAAGAAATCTCCCGCTCGAATCGAAACACTCAACCAACCGATACACCATGACACCCGCCAAACCACTCGCCGTACTCGCCGCACTCGCCGCACTCACAGCAACAACACTGCTCACCAACCTCGGTACTCAGCACGCCTCCGCCCAACCCACACCCCAACCCACACCCCAACCCACACCCCAACCCGACACGGCACTCCAGCGTCAAGTCGATGCAGCCATCGTCCAGGGACTCGAATTCCTCGCCCGACAACAACAACCCTCCGGAGCCTGGTCGGTCGGGCGACTGGGCGAATCGACCGCAACCACATCGCTGGCCGTAATGTCGTTCCTCGCCGCCGGACACGTGCCCGGCGAAGGCCCCTATGGACGGCAGATGGAACGAGCGATTCGCTGGGTCATCGATCACCAACGCCCCGACGACATGATCGTGCACCGCCGTAGCCACGGTCCGATGTACAGCCACGGGGTCAGTACGTTGATGCTGGCTGAAGTGGTCGGGATGCTCGACAAACGCCTCGCCACCGACTGCCGCAATGCTCTCGTCCGTGCCATCTCCCTGATCCTCAAGGCACAAAACGTCGCCAAGGCCGATCATCACGCCGGAGGCTGGAGATACCAGCCAACGAGCACCGACAGCGACCTGAGCGTCAGCGGGTGGCAACTGCTGGCTCTGAGGGCGGCTCGCAACGTCGGAGCCGATGTGCCCGTCGAAAACATCGAACGGGCCGTCGACTACATCCGCCGCTGCAGCGTGATGAACAAACGAGGCTTTGCGTACCAGCCCGGTGGAGCACCCACACCCACGCGGGCCGGTACCGGGATCCTCGCACTCGAAGTCTGCGGCAAACATCGCTGTGACGAAACCATGGGAGCAGCCGAATACCTCGTCGCCCGACCACTGAAAACCACCGACCACTACTTCTACTATGGCGTCTACTACTGCAGTGTCGGAATGTTCAAGGTCGGTGGACAATACTGGACACAAACCCGAAACCACCTCGTCCCCATCCTCATCGAAGCGCAGGACCGTGACGGCAGCTGGAGAGCTCGACACGGCAGCGAACGGACTCATGGGGCCAATTATGCCACATGCATGGCACTCCTGGCCTTGGCCGTCGAATACCAGTACCTGCCAATCTACCAACGGTGAACAACAACCCGAACCACCTTCCCGACCGCCCTTGAATCCCCACTCGCCTTGCCACAGAATGGCCGCTCGGATCCTTGGCACTCCACTCAACTCAACAACTCGCCACACAACAGGTATCGCGAATGTCGCTCTTCGATCAGGTCGACTTGCTGCAACGTGAATGGACCGACCAGTTCGTACAGGTCGACGACTCGGTCGCCGAACTCAAACGATTCGCCGGACTCACCGGTCAGGTCAAAACGGTCAACATGAGCGGACAGGCACTCGTCGAATTCGATGGGTCCGAAGATATCGGATGGTACGACATCCACCCACAATTCCTCACCGTCGTCACAGTCCAGACAAACACAGAACAACCGGTTGATACTCCGGCAGATGAAACTCCCGCTACAGCACAAGCCGCAGCTGCGACCGCAACCCAACCCGCCGCAGCGCCCGCCGACACCAGCAAACTCTCGCCGCTGGAACTCGCTCGCATGCAGGACGCCAGTGGCAATACCGCCACGCCTGCCGCTCCGTCCAAACCGCCCGCCAAAGAAACACCTGACCAGACAACTCCAG
>CAVOEV010000108.1:0-14282 GCA_963694825.1 Planctomycetota bacterium | reverse complement strand
GCCCCTCCACGCCGATTCCGATCACCATCGGGCCCGAGTGACTTTTTCCGGCGACAGCTTTCGACAACCCTTCCGCTTTCGACTGCCAACACCCTCGCAACTCGAAACCGTCCTGGTCAACGGCCAGGTCGCCGGAGCAGAATCGGATGGGACGTGGCTCTCGATTCCACCTCTCGAACACGGAGCACTGCGGAACATCGAAATCCGCTACGCATCCCCCTCACGTTCGTCGTTCCTGGCCTGGAACCGCACAATCGAGTTTCCTCAACTCGAGTTCGATGTCACGTTCGACTGGCAGGTCGTCGCACCGCCCGGACTGCTACTCACGTCGACCTCGAACCGACCAGCAACGACCAAGCGGACCCAAGCCTGTGGACATTGGACGGATCGCTGGTTGGGTCCACTGGGTCGAGGCACCCGCCACGGAGTCTTCAATCCGCTCTCGCCAGTCGATTGGTGGCGTTTCCTCGGAACCGACACCACCACCCAATCCGACTCGAACCCAAGCGACTCCACACGCACGCGTCTCAAATCGGTGCCGGCCGGATTGCCTCTGAGCTTGGTGCGGCACGATCGCCTGGTGGCCATCAGCTGGATGGTACTCGCCATGACTGTGATCGCAGGAGGATACTGCCGCATGTCGCATCGCCCCATACCCGCGGCATGGACGTCCGCCGGGCTGGCCGTGTTGGTCCTGCTGGGCTGGTGGATGCCAGCACCCTGGACACTGCTGACCGGTGCCGCCCTGGCCGCCTGCTGGATTCTACTGCTGATCCCCAAGTCGCTGTGGCGAACCGGACAGCTGGCACACTCGTCCACCCAATTGGCCGACCACGATCCCATCTCGCTCGGGTCGACTCGAACCTACCGAGGCATCTCGAGCGGACTCGGGCTGCTGCTGGCTCTCGCCGGACTCTCGCACGCCACAGCACAGAACTCCTCCACCACGGCACCTCAAACACCCCACCCGTCACCAACCTACCGCCCCGACGTGCTGCTCCCCGTTGATGCCGATGGCCATCCCTCGAAACAGGTCCCCTTCGCCTTTGTACGCCCGAAACTCCTCGAACAACTCAGGTCCGATCCCGCCGCCGGTGACCTCGATAGCAACGTACTGCTGCGAAGTGCTCACTACACCGGCACCATCGCCAACGATGGATCGATTGAGCTGAAAGCCACCTTCGAAGCCGTGATCACCGCTCGCAAGGCAGACGTTCGCATCGCTCTGCCCGTCGATGGAATCAACCTCGGACCCGATGCCTGCCGAGTCAATGGCCAACGGCATCCGCTGGCTCGAGACGCTGACGGCACAACCCTGCTGCTGGACCTGCCCAAGGCCTCGACCGGGCTGGGACGAGTCGACCGGATCGAACTCGACCTCAGACCAACCGTGACGTCGACGACGCAAGGCCGACACGTCGACCTGGCCATCCCCACTGTCCTGTCCGGACAACTGGAACTGGTGCTGCCCAACACCACCCCGTCCGTCTCCGTCCCCGGAACGATCCCAGTCGATCGACAACCCCGACACTACCGCATCGGAGCACAACAACGACTCAGAATCGATTGGACCAGTAACAACACCAGAGCCGCGACTTCGCCACCACAAAACACCGTCACCGTCGCACCACTGTGCCGAATCGGCGTCCACCCGCTCGAGTCACACATCGAATACCGACTGACGGTGACGCCAAATGGCCAGCCAGTCAACTTCCTGACTCTCGCACTCCCCAAACAACTCGTCTTGCGTCGCGGAGACATCACCGCACCCGAACTGCTCGGCTTCAAGACACTCCCGTCTCGAAACGGACGACAAATCCTCGTCGTCGAATTCACGACTCCTCGAACCGACAACTTCGTACTCCGAATCGTCGGACGATTGCCACTGGTCACCCAAGCCGACCGACTCGATATCCAACCCCGCATCACCCTCGAACACGGCCAACCAACCATCCCCGTCATCGACAGCCCACTGCGACTGGGGTTGTACCCGGCACGAGGCTTTCGGCTGCAGCTCGTCAACCCCATGCCCCAGGACGCCAAGGCCATCGATGTCGCCGAGTTCACTCGAGCATGGCTCGCTGGTAACCCCGACACAGCAGACACGCCCGACGCGGCAGATAGCACAGACACGATCGACACCGATAACCCAGACACTCCCACGCCACTGGCCACCTGGGCCTGGTCTCTCGATCGACCCGTCGCGATTCCCGTTGAGATCCGCCCACTGGCACCTCAACGCGTTGTTCGAGTCGAACAGTTCCTACACATCGACGAGAATCAGATCCAGTTGACCTACACGGCAACCGCCAGAACGACCGAATCGTCCGTCTTTCATCACTCCCTGACCGTCGACCCTCGACTCACCATCACCTCCGCCAGCATCCAGCAACCCGACGGAGCCGAACGGCTGGCCCGAAGTGCGAGGATTGGCAATCGCCTGGTGCTGTATCTCAAGGACGCCAACCTGTCCCAGGACCAGACACAGGCCAATGTTCAGAACATCACGATCCAGGCCGTACTGCCCCTGCCAACCACCCGGACCGTCGTCGTACCTCAGTTGGGGTTCGAGGACGCTCAAACGACCTCGAGAACACTCAGCCTGTATCACTCACCTCAGATCGAAGTCGTGATCGAAGAAGCCGGCCGCCTGACTCGTACCGACGAAACTGCACCCACCAACCCGACCGGGTCGACCGACGACAGCCGTCAGCTGCTGGCAGGTCGGTTCGACCTGCCCGACGATTCCAAACCCGTGTCACTTAGAATACGCCGCCGCAGCCTGCCCACGCCCCTGCAGATAGTTTACCGCCTGCAACCCAACCCCTCCGGGCCGTGGCTGTTGGAAACTCGAGTCATGCCGCTGCCCGGGGACCGTCTCAATGGACCACTTCAAATCCAAGTCGAATCGGCGCTGCTGGCTGTCAACGGGACCGAGAATCCCATTCGCTGGCAGGCCGAACCGGATTCGCAGTCGATCCAGAACGGACGACTCGAAGCCGTCTACCGCAACGTCACCGATGTCAGCCTCGATGCCGTGCTCCCCGATGTCCCCAACACCGATCGCTGGACACCGCCGCTGCCCATCGCATCCGGTCGCCAGGTCCAGCAACGACTGCTGCTGCTGTCCGACGACGTCAACTGGGTTCCCGATGGAGCTGTCACCAGGCTCGACGCCTGGCCCGACAGCCTGTCTCAAGACCTCTTCGACCCCAATGCACACGCCACACTCTGGCGACTCGACGGCCCCAACTGGAGCCTGGCACGGAAGACATCCGAGCCCACGAGCCCGTCGGCCGAATCCGATGCAGCAACGACCGCCACAGCAGACCGTCCCACACGCCACGACCGCCCGGCCACAACCGTACTCAACAACACTCGCACCACCTCAGCCTGGTGGATCGCCTGGCAAGTGCTCGCCTCGATTACGCTCACCACCCTCATCGCCCGGGGCTTGCCCAGAGTCGAACACGTTCGCAGCCAACACTGGAAACCACATCACGATCGGATCGCCTGGCTGCTCGTCGGCCTCGTCTGGTGGTTCGCCGCTACCGCCGGTGCCCTCGGATTCGGACTCGCAGCTACCATGGCCACTCTGCTGCTCGCCGACAAACTGAGACGGCAAACCCGACAAGCACACGCCGCCAACCCGGCTCCATGAACCAGACGGACTGCTGACATCCCAACTGGATCAAGGATGGTGAACAGGTGAGTCAGTAGTCTCACATCGCTGTTTACGAATATCATCGCCTAGCTTCACCATCGCTGCGATCTGGAAACAAGTCGCTCGTGGCTCTCGGTTCGCTCAGCTAAAGGAATCTCGAATGCTCCATCAGTACTTCGTTAAGCGAGACCACACAGTCAAGGGTCCAATTACGGCCGAGCAACTTAAGACCGCCATCGCAACGATGAAGATTCGGGCGACTGATTTGGTCGCAACCTCAGAGTCTGGGCCATGGAAACCAATAAGTGAATTGAACGAACAGGGGAACAGTGATGATACGTCGCTAAGCAACGACAGCCCTGTAGTTCCCGCACCTACAGCCGCGGTTTCAGTGCTGATTGATTCCGCTCGCGTCTCAGCCAATGACACCACACGGCCATCAACCGATTTGGCTCCAGGAGAAGATCCGGTACCAGTAGTTTCGGCAGAGCCACAACACGGTGGATTGCGGTCCGTACTTGAGACGCTCACTACTGACTCGCAGGATCCAAAAGTTGTCAAACGTGTACAACAACGGATCCAGGATATTCTTATGCGTGACGAAGAACTGCTCTACATCGCGATCCAGAACAAACCGATCGTGAAAATCGCACCAGATTGTATTGTGCTCACCAACAAACGATTCATCATCTACAAGCCAACGGTCCTCGGTCGAGTGTCGTTTGAGGATTACGTCTGGCGAGAGTTGCGAGACGCTAAACTGAAGGAGGGCATCATGGGGGCCACCATCAGTGTGCTGACAGTGAGTGGAACTCACCTTGCCATTGACTATCTGCCAAAACCACAGGCAAGGCAGATTTATCGACTTGCGCAAGAGCAAGAGGAAAAAGCACTTGAAGAACGTCGGCAGCGGAGCTTGGAAGCGAGTCGTGCGGCGGCCGGTGGTGTTGTTGTGCAGTCTGCTGTTGGCGGAACTGCACCGCCCCCAACAACACAAACTGACGACCCGGTCGCTACGCTGCAAAAACTGAAAACGATGTTAGATGCCGAATTGATCACGGCTGAAGAGTACGAAAAGAAGAAGCTGGAAATCGTCGCACAGATGTGACGACTGCACTCGGACACCCCCCAACGGGCCGGCGACGACACTTCTCTTTGGGAGTCGTCGAACGATCTTGTAACTACGGCAACAAAGGCCGGTTCTCAAGGGGGGGGTGCGTTTGGCTGTCCGGCGCACGCCACGTGGGAACTCTGAGATTCCTCAGCAGCCAACTGCGGGAGACAGTCCCTCCACTTTCAACAGCCTGCTAGATCCGGTCCAGCAGATCGATCCAGCGGCCGATCGCATCCAGGACCGGGATCGGCGGATACTCGTGACCGGCATCCAATACACTCGACAACGTCACCGGAAACTTCATCGCAGCCAGTCGGTTCCGAGTCTGCTGGACGCGACGATACAGATTGTCCTTGGCGCCGCACGACAGGAAGAACTGAAGGCGGAGATCCGGGCGGTTCTCGGGCGGAGACACCTTCAACGGCTCAGAGGATGCCGCCACGCCACGGAACAGCGATCGGTACTTGAAAGCCAGGTGATAGGCGAAACGACAACCGTCCGAATAGCCATGCAACACGATTCGCTGGGCGTCGATGTTGTACGTCTGCTGCGTCTTCTGGACCAGTGCCTCGATGAAACCCGCCTCGTTCAGGTTCCAACCGTCCAACTCCTTCGCCCGCGGACCGATCAGGATCAAGCCCCGCTCGTCACAAATCGGCTTCCACAAATCATGGATGTCCGCCTCCATCGTGTCACTGCCCGGATGGATCCAAACCACAAGACCATACCCGTGAGCCGGATTGTAGCCCTCGGGCACATACGCCCAGTAACTGTGATCGTGACCGGCCAGGTCCCGGTTGAAGCGACCCGTCCTGGGCAAATCGGCCGGCTTGGGGGCCGGAGCGGGGATGGCTCGGGCTTCGAGCACCGCAGGCACCTCGTTGGGAACGACGGTCAGCTTGGCCGAAAGCGCCTGACGAGCCGCACCTCGTACAACATGCACAGCCACTTCGGCACCCACCCGCTGACGACTGATCGCATCAAACAGAGATACCGCATCCCGCACGGGCGTCTCGTTGAGTTGCACCACGCGGTCGCCGGGACGAAACATCGCGTTGGCCGCCGGACTCCCCGGCAGAATGCCTCCCACGTCAACCCCGCCACCGCCCTCCCCCGCTTCTGCAGTTCGGATAGTGCGTGCGGGAAGGATGCCCAGGTAAGTGGGTGTGTAGGGTTCGAGTTTTCCGACCAGCGTGATCGTCTTTTCCAATGACTGCTTGTTGCGCCCAACGACCACGTTGATCGAGTCGCCGGCGTACTTGTTGCCCAGAGCGTTTTTGACCTGCACCAGGCGAGCGATCCGTTTTCCGTCGACCGTGGCGATCACATCACCGGGCTTCAGACCGGCCTTTTCGGCCGGTGAGTTGAAACGCACGCGATCGATGACCGCGGCCGTTGCGTAGACGTCGCCCGACTTCAACGTGATCCCCATCAAACCGGACAACAGGTCGGTGCCGATCTTCAGACGAGGCAACGTGGCGACGATATCGGCCATCGGGATCGCGAAACCGATTCCCGAATCGTACCACTCGACTCCGGCCGTCTGCCCCAGACGCCGCTGTGAAAGTGGCACAAGCACACCGATCACCTGGCCTCGGATGTCGACCAGCGGACCGCCGTAGTTCGCCGGAGAAATCTTCGCGTCGGTCTGCAGTGCTCGACCCCAGATCCGGTCCAAGGCACTGATGATGCCGACCGACAGGTTCGGCAACGGACTCTCGTAGGTCCGCCCCATGGCGATCGCCCATTGGCCGACCCGGAAGCCGTCACGCGGAGCCACTCGAGGCACCTTCAGGCCGTCGACGTCGATCTTCAGCAATGTCAGCATCCGAGACCGGTCGTTGGCGATAATCCGAGCCGGGAAACGGCGGCCGTCGGCCAAAGTCAGCAGCACCGATGACGGTCGAGATGCAAAATTGAAGGCACTGGAAATGACGTACCCGTCGGCCGAAACCACGACTCCAGTCGTCGCCGCCGTGCCGGTCAACACGCGACCCACTCGATCCAAACCTCCCACCGTCTGGATGCGGACCACCGATGGAGCCACCATCGCCGATGCCTCCTTGAAGGCCTGCTCCTCCCGAGCCTCCAGAGACTGCTGATCGACCGGCTGCTGACCCGACAACATCGACGGCGCCAGCCCGATCGCCAGCCACACACCGACACACTCAACCACTCCAATCAACCGCCGTGACGTCATCTTGTCTCATCCTTCTCAGTCGCTGGCTTCGCTGGCACCGGCAACTCGACCGGTACCAACTTGTCACCACGCCGAACCGTCAGTTTCAATACGCCGCCCGATTCAATCCGCCCCAACCTCTGCTTGAACACCCGACACGATTGCACCAGGTCCCCGTTGATGAACAACACCAGGTCGTCCGGCCGCAGCCCGGCCACCGCGGCTGCTGAAGACGGCTGCACCCGGTCGATAAAGGCCGGTGTCCGAAACAACACATCAGGCACCAGCACGATGCCGAATTCCAATGGAGTAAACCGAGCCACCGAATCGGCCTCGTCCGGCTCACGCTGACGAGCTCGATACTTGCCCGCAATGATCTCCTGGATCGGCCCCTTCAACTCCGAAATCGGAACCGCATAGTTCACCCACGTGTTGCTCTCGGCGTGTCGCAACTCCTTGCCGATCATCCCCAACAGGCGACCCGATCGAGTCGTCAGCACGCCTCCGCCGGCTCCGGGATTGTTCGTCACCGCATCGACAATGAACGCCGTGCCCTCGTACGACGTCTCGAAGGCTCCACGACGAGTCGCCAAAGGCGCCTTGGCAGCCACCACTCCGTGCAACACCGAAACCATCTCGTCGCCGGTGGCTACCCTGAACATGTTGCTGAAACCCAACACCCGAGTCCCCGGCCCCGCGTCCGATACTTCCGCCTCAAGATCCCAGGCAGGCAAATCCAAATTTTCGGCCTCCAACTCGAGCACCGCCAGGTCCAGCTGAGGCTCGGCACCCAGGACCTTCGCTCGCACCTTGCGACCGTCCGACAACACCACCGTCAATTCTTCGGTATCCAGCACATGACTCCAGATCGTCGCCACGTGACCCCGGGACGACACCACGAAACCGGTGCTGTAGGAATGCAGACGACGGATGCCGCCGGCTCCAAACACCTTCACCGTACGCCGCGAGACCCGGCTGATTGTCGAGTGAATCGACTGAGCCGATACGCTCGAAGGACGCGACACAAAAACAACAGCCCACTGCAAGAGCACGATCACCATCAACTTCCAGGCGGGCGGTATCGTTCGGCTTGTCATTTTGACACCTCCGGCCGGATCGTCACCGTCTCGACCGCAAACTTCGCCACCAAACCACCGGCCGAACGGACCGTGATCGTCTTTGGCCACCGCCGGCCTCCCGAATCGATCTCGCCACCGAATCGTACCTCGCACTCGTCCGTCTCCTCCTCGATCCGACAATCCCAACCCAGCAACTGACCCCGCTTGCGGTCGAAATACCACCGGCAACGGACATTGCCCAGTTCACTGACCATCACGTCCACCCGTGCTCCCGAACCGTCCAGTGGTTCACTGCCCAGGTAGTAGAACTCCCCAAATACCCGCTCCCTCTGCATTAGGAAACTCCGCCACATGTGCATCGCGTACAACAGGCCGCCGCTGGACTTGGGCTCGTCAAGCGGTTCGGCCGACTTGGACAACTCCTGAAAATACGCCTGCTGCTTCCACGATAGACCCACACCCGAATCGGCTAACGTCAACTGGTACGCGTCGCCAGCTGCGGTCGTACCCAGAAACACCCACGCCCCCGTCACAGCAGCGAAATCACCCAAACGACTCATCCCCGACAAGGTTCGCTTCTGCTCCAACTGGTTGAAGTAGTAGTTGGAGAATCCTGACTTCTTGACGTAAAGGTGCTTGTACTTCTCGGGCGGCTTGGCAACCGCAGGCCGACGCCGAGACGGCTGGTTCGGTCGCTTCTTCTTCCCGCCAGGCTTGTCACCAGGCTTCGGCTTCGGTTTGCCGCCTCCAGCGAGTTCACTCGCGCGATGCAGAGCCCTGAGTCGCAACAACGTCTCGGTTCGTACGCCGTCGCGTCGAAAAACCAGCGGCAACTTCCACCCCTTCGGATAGATACCCAGGATGTTCTTGAACTGGTTCACACTGCGAACGGATCGGCCGGCGAAGGAAACGATCTCGTCTCCCTCACGCAGACCACGCCGAAACGCTTCCGATGCGTCCAGAATCCCGTCAACCACAACCGCCCCGTCTTCGCGAGTCGCCACCGTCGCACCCAGAGTGGCATGATCGACGACGCGCCCACTACGCAAATGATCCATGAAGAGCTTGATCTGGTTGATCGAGATTGCGTAGCCAGCCCCCGAATTGACTCGGCCACGCTTCTCGAACGAACCTCGCCCATTGATCCCCATCAGCTGGCCGTCGGACGAGAACAAGGGGCCGCCCGAGTTGCCCGGGTTGATCGATGTGTCGATCTGGATGCAATCGGTGTATTCGAGAATCGTGCCGGCCGGATACTGGTAACGATGCAATCCACTGACAATCCCGTAGGTCACCGTCGGCTGAAAATCTGTCGCCAGCAGGAACGGATTCCCCATGGCAAACGTCCAGTCGCCGACACGCAACGTGTCGCTGTCGCCAAGTGTCGCGTGCGGAAAATTGTCTCGACCCAACAGCTTGATCAACGCGACATCGCCGGTCGGGTCGATGCCCACGATCACCGCGTCGTAAAGTTGGCCGTCATTGAGACCACACTTCATGAACGTGCCAGCGCCACGGGTGACGTGGAAGTTGGTCAATGCGTACCCGTCGGAACTGATCAACACCCCTGACCCGCCGCCGCGGCCGCCGCGCGAAAATATCGCCACCACACTCGTCGCCAGACGCGACGACACCTCGACCCGCTTCGCCTCGGCCGCCAACACCGCCGGATCGATCGCCCAGCCGCTGCGTGGCAATGCACCCAAAACCAATAACACGACCGCGATCGGCCAAGACCGACAACAGCTGCCATCCCGCTGCTCGAATCGTTTCACGATACCCTGCCCTGACTGATTCATCCTGCTCATTCTGTTCACCACACTCACCCTGCACCACCCTCTTAGTCTCGGCAACACTCGCCTCACTTGTTCGACCACGTCCTTCACTTCTCCTGACGGATCAACCTCGCATCGGCCAGGTCCAGGTGATCGGCTATATCGAGATCCTTGCCAAAGTCGACCAGGATCTGCAACTCCCGCCGCCCGCTGACATCAAGATCCACCAGCCGCGGCTTGTCGGTACCCCGGACATCGGTTTCGAGCAGCGACTTGCCATCGGCCGAAATCATCACCCGCACGTTGCCACGACGCCCGACCAGAGCGTCGATGCCCATCCAGGCCTGGAACCGACTATGACGTCCCCCGAGGGAATACACTAATCGTGTCTTGGAATGCAGAGCCAGGCCCCGACGGAAATGCAGACCGCCAACCTTCAATGGGCCTCCGTCAAGATTCTGGTCCCGACGGTACTTCCACGTCACGTCGAAATACGGAACGTGCTCAACCACCCGAGGCGTGATGGCCGACAGGTACACGATTCGGCTGGCCGAAAAATCGATCCGCTCGAGTCGATCGACTTCGACACCAAACGACGCTCCAACCGACAGCTTGCCTCGACACGTCAAACCCTCGATCTCGACCGATGACAACTCCACCCGGTCCCCACCCCGTAACTGGACTCGACACACCGCCCCCTTCGACGCGGCCGTCGACGACTTGCCGTAGAAAATTACACCATACACCCGGCTCAACGGGACCGGGATCTCGTCACCGTCGAGCAGAAAGTTGATCTGCTTGGCATCGATCGACCCGACAATTCCGTCGAGATAATCCAGCGTCCGACCCTTCTGGATCACCAGGCGATCTCGCTTGATCTCGCGTCTCAACAATTCACGCCACGTCTCGATCACACCAGTCGACGCCTTGCCGAAACGAACCGACGACACAGCCCCTGCCGGCATCGTCAGGTCACCAAGCGACACCGCCTGCAGCTTCACCTGCCTGGGCGTCGCAGCCAACTGGCGACAACCAATCCGGCTGCCATCCCTCAGTCGTACCCAGGCCGCAACCGGCTTTTGCAACGGCAATACCTCCAACGAGGCCATGGGAAACCGGACCTCGAGAACCTCGGCCAACTTCAGACTCGTCGACCCGCTCTTCGACTGAACCGACACGCCACCTGCATTCAACGATTGCAACCGACCCGACACCACCTGCCCGGCCAACACATGGCCACCGTCACTCGACACCGGAGCCAACGCTTCACGCAACGTCAACACCTCGACGTTCACCTGTCCCACAGCCGGCATCACCCATGCCAACATCGCGACAAGACCGATCGCCGGGATCCCGTATCGGATACGAGCCCCGTCACGAGCCCCGTCACGAGCTCCGGTTCGAACCTTCCAATCAACCAGTCGACGCATGATCCCCCCGACACGTCTCCACTAGCGGTTTCGCCCAGTCGCCAGATCGCGGGCCGCCTTCTGCACCCGAGCCTGACGACGTGCCAGTTCCTTCAACTGCTCGAGCACATCCACGTCCTCGGCCTGGTCTCCGTCGATCAATCGAGCCAGTCGACGTGTCCGGCGATTAATCCGCAATTGTAACGCCCGCAACATCTTCAACTCGGACAACTTGTCCACCAACGGTGGCTCCTGCATCTGCTGCTGAGGCTTCTGGTCCTTCTGATCCTTCTGCTCGTCCTCAGACTTCTCCAACTCCTTCTGCAACGCGTCGATCATCTCCTCGAGCGACTCGATGATGTCCTTTTCGATCGCCTGAGTCAGCTGGCCGACCTTGGATTCCTCGAGCCGACGCGAAACAACCAGCATGTCCTCACGCAACTCGATCACCGCCTCGGGAAACGCCACCGACGACCCCTCCTCCTTCAGCAACGTCAATGCCTTGATCGCCTCGACCGCAATCTCCTCCTCGTCACGCGCCAGCTTGATCGATCGCGTCGTGTGACGACCAACCCAGTCGTCGGCCGAAACCTGGCCCAACACCAGCGTGTCTCGGTAGACGGCCAATTGCATCGCCAACATCTTCTGGAATCGAGCCTCCAAAGCCGCCAGCAACAGCTTCCGCTCCTCCTCACGCAACTGCCTGAGAATCTCCTCGAGCTTCTCCTTCGCCTTGAGCAACTCCCTAAGTGCCTCGTCCTGATGGTCGGCGGCCGACTCGCGTGACTTCTTCTTCAACTCCTCGATCGCACGCTCCATCTCCTGGCGAGCACGCTTGATTTCATCTCGGCCCGGTGTCTTCGAGGTGTCCTGCTCGGACTGCTGGCCGTCCTTGCTCTTCCCATCCTTGCTCTTGCCATCCTTGCTCTTGCCATCCTTGCCCTTGCCATCCTTGCCCTTTCCATCCTTGCCCTTGCCGTCCTTGCCCTTGCCGTCCTTACCCTGGCCGTCCTTACCCTTGCCGTCCTTGCTCTTGCCGTCCTTACCCTTGCCGTCCTTACCCTTGCCGTCCTTACCCTGGCCGTCCTTACCCTGGCCGTCCTTGCTTTTGCCGTCCTTGCTCTTGCCGTCCTTGCTCTTGCCGTCCTTGCTCTTGCCGTCCTTGCTCTTGCCGTCCTTGGACTGCTCGTCCGTCTGGTCCGCATCCTGCCCCTCAATCTTCTGGACCAGGTCCCGAGCCTTCTTGGCGGCATCGGCTTGCCGCTGTGCCACTCGCTCGGCCGCTTCACCCCGATCGTTGGCAGTCCGCGCTCGCTTGTGCTTCCCGATGACCGTCCGCAGGTTCTTCAGCAGGTCCTTGATCCGTTCCTGCTCCTGCTTGAGTGAATCCTTCAGGTCGTCACTTTGAAGAAGAAGTAGCAAAGCCTGCAGGTTGGCCACCACCTCGGTCTGAGCACCGACAGCATCGCCGAGCCGTTTCTCTCCAGACAACAGCGAAGTGATGCGTTCGAGGCTGTTGGAGATGTTGTTGTCGCGACTTTGTCCGTAGGCTCGCTTGAGCAGTTCGGCCCGTTCCGTATCATTCTCGCGAAGAAACTCGGCCAGTTGCAGCAGCTTCTTCTCAAACTTCTTGTAACGCGAAGTGATGTTCTGCTGCTGGCCGTCGAGGCCTGCCTGGCGGGAGACCTTTCGAGTCCGCGCCTTCTTGACATCGGCCTTCAGGCCAACATCCTTCTTCGCAGTGGTGGGCTGGCTGGTGGGCTGGCGACTGTCCTGAGCCAAAACAAGAATGCCACATCCCAGCAGCAGCATCGCGAGCAGCGAAGCCATGCGAATGTTCATGAGCAGATCTCCAGCAATGATCTCGGTCCTCGCCGTGCGACCATTCCAGCCGACGGCCGATTGAACCGCAATACGACGTCTCGAACTCCTGTCAGCGTTTCACCTTGTCCGCCTCTGGTGCCGCCTTCTCGCCCGGTTGGCTGTCGTCGCCGAGGCCGGCCCCGTTGAGTTTCTTGATCAGGTCTCGCTTGCGTTGTTCGCGAGTTTTCTCGAGTAGATTCTCTTCGTCGTCGATGATCTGCTTGAGCAGTTTCAGAGCTTCCTGGTAGGTCTCGAGCTTCCTCATTTCCGCCAGTACTCGTCTCATCCGCTCGAGTAAATCGCCGAGCGAATCGGTCGCCGTGTCGATCGTCTCCGGTGACGGTCGGGTTCCATCACGCGAGGCACGTGCCAGAGCCCGCAAGGTTGTCTCAGCCAAAGTGTAGTCTTCGCTGGTGATCCGTTGTAGAGGCATCAACACACCCTGATCGATTCGCGTCAAAGTCTGCTGAGTGTGAACACCGTTGTTGATCAATTCGTCGCGAATATCAGAAAAACCCTCGGCAATCGCCACAGTTTCGTTGTGACCACGAATCACCTCGTTGATCGAACGCTCGGCAGGATTCACCTGCTCACCACCCTCGTCGCCTCCTCCAGCCCCATCGCCCCCGGTCGCACTGGTCGCCTCCTGCACCTGCCGCCGATAACCTAACAGGTTCTTCCGAGTGCGGTCGATGTCGTCGATCACCTGCTCGAATCTCTGGCGAAACCTGAGTTCCTTCTGGATGAGGCCAAACTGCAGGTCTTCGTTGCTGACGATCATGAAGACATGCACGGGGCTCGACCGAGTCGAATGCGGACCGTTCTTGTCGTCGGCGTCGGTGGCCACCACCGACAGCACCAATTTCTGCCCGATCGTGGGTTCGGGGTCAAGTTGCCTGAGATCAAACCACACGGCCTGCTCGTGCTGCGGTTGCTTCAACGCGTCGGCTCGCGGAATGTCGTCACGAGCGGTTGTCAGAATGAACTCGCGAGGCCGATCCGTCGGTTTTCGACTCAGTGGTCGTTTCAGCCAGTCGCTTCCGAGTTGATCGGCACGAGTCTCTCGACCGACGACCTGGTACTCGAAGTGCACCTCGTCGACACCGTAGTCATCCCGCACCAGACCGATGATCGGGATCCGAGCAATCCGAGTCACCTCACTGCCGATCCCTCGCAGACCGGTCTCTATCTCCGGGGCT
>CAVOEV010000107.1:0-14414 GCA_963694825.1 Planctomycetota bacterium | reverse complement strand
CCCATCCGGCACGTTTCGATCAGCCCCGACGGCAAGACCGTCGCCGCCGGTGGCGACCCCTTGGCAGCCAGCAAGAACGTCCAGTTGTTCGCCGTCGCCGACGGCAAACAACTGAGCACGGTGCAGATGCCCGCTGGAGTCACCGCGATCGCAATGTCGGACAACTCACGCCTGGCCGTCGCCGACTCGGCCAAGGCGCTGCACTGGTTCCAGGCCACGACCGGAAGACTGCTGGAAACAACGAGCACCTCGGGCGTCGCCACCGACCTGGTCGCTTCCCCCGACGGCCGCACACTCTACCTCGCATCGGCCGACAACAACGCCTGGGTCGTCCATGCCTCGCTCGATCACCTGCTGATTGGCCACAAGGGAGCCGCCACCGGTGTCGCCTTCTCGAACGATGGACGCTTCGTATTCTCCACCGGAATCGACAACGGCCTGCGGCAGTGGGACACAACAACCGGCACCGCCACTCGCACATACTCCGGCAGCAACAAGCCACTGCTCAAGTTGGCCGTCTCGGCCGACGGAACGCGACTGGCCGCTGCCACAAACGACAACCGTGTCCTGGGCTGGCCTCTTCGGGCCGATGCCGCCAAGACTGCCGTCGCCAGCGACCTGGCCATCACCACCCCCGCAGCCATCGCCGACCTGGCCATCAACGACGATGGCACCGTGATCGCCACTGCACTGACCGACAACGCGGTCTCGCTGTGGCACACCGGTGCCAGTCCCGGTACCAGCACACTGCTCGAACGGATCGCCGGACACACCAGCACTCTCAGAAGCATCGCTCTCTCGGCCAACGCCAGACAACTCGTCAGCGGTGCCAACGATCGGTTCGTGTTCCAGTTCCACCCCGCCGTCCAAACCGCCTTCACAGCTCACTCCACCCCAATCCGCTCGGCAGTCTTCACCCCCGATGGCAAGCAGCTGATCACCGCCGGTGACGACAAGCGAGTGGCTCGCTGGATGGTCCCCGACGGACAACCGGTCAACGAATACGCCGGATCGGGCGGAATCGTTCGGGCCGTCGCCGTCAGTGGAAATGGCCAGGTGGTGGCCGCCGGAGGGGACGACGGGATGCTCAGGACCTGGTCACTCACACAGGGACAACCGCTGGCACAGGCCAAGCTGCCTGCAGCGATCACCGACATCGCACTCGATTCTGCCGGTTCAACTGTCGCCGTTACCAGCGACCTGGTCGTTCGACAATTCGAACTCGCGACCCGAGACGGCAAACCGACGCTCGTGACGCATCAGGACAGTCATGGTCACACCAAGACAGCCACTGCCATCGCACTGGCAACCGCCGACCGCGGCATGGTCACCGTCGGACTCGACCGGACACTCAGACACTGGTACGCGGCACAGGGACCGGCCACAACAGTCCTCACCGGACACTCCGGACCAGTCTACGCATCGGCGTTCAGCCCGGACGAGACGTGGTTGGCGACGGCCGGTGCCGACCGGACGGTGCGGGTGTGGAGTCTCGAGACGGGGCGGGGCGGAGCGGTCATGAAAGCCCACTCGCACCAGGTCACCGGAGTCGCCTTCAACCCCAACCCGAAGGTCCAGCAACTGATCAGCATCAGCCTCGATGGCACAATGTTGGCCTGGCCGCAACAGGATGACTCGAAACCCAAGGACTTCAACACGGCTGTCAAGGACGGACTCCTCGAAGGAAATTTTCAGCCTCCACAGACGCTTCACGAAGGAAGCGAAGGTGGGTTGCTGGACGTGGCGGTCAGCCCCAACGGCAATGTCATTTCGCTGGTCGGCCGAGACCGCCGCTTCAAACTGCTGGACCGTTCGACCCTGAAACTTGTCCGCGACCTGCCCGCTCACGCTCACACCATCTGTGCCGTCGCCTTCAACGGGTCCGGCACCCGAGCCGTTACGCTGGACCGCTCCGGAAAACTCTTCCTCTGGAACACCGCCAACGGCAACATCCACTTCCACCAGCAATTGCCCATCAGGCGAGCCACTGCAATGGCCTATGCACCCGACGGAACCGAGGTCTTCGTCGCCGGGGCCGACAAGCGACTGCTCAAGATCATCATCCCCGCCGCCGCCCGCTAGTAGCCAATCACCTGGATCTCGGCGAGACCGGCGAAGCTGCTGGGGACCCAGAGTGACTTGGCCTTCAGGATCACGTAACGGCCCTGGACCTGGTCGACCGGCAACTGGATGCTGAAGTCGGGGTGCGGCGGAGTTCCTGCAGCCACCACCGTGCCCGGTGCCCGGGGAATGATGCCGCTGGCTTCAGGCGTCAGGTCGGTTCTCGAGTTGGCAACAAACACGTCCACCTCCTTCCAACCCCGATCCCGCTGGCCGCTGCCGTTGTAGTTCCAGACCCGAATGGCCGTGACCGTTTTTTCGGAGCCGAGATCGAGAATAATCGTGCCGGGCTTACCCAGAGGATGCCGCCAACCACTCTGCAAATTGTCGGCATCCCACTTGCCATCCACCACCGCCGCGGCAGGACTGTCGTCGTACTGGCCGACGGACGAGACGACCTGGACCCCGACAAATGCTGCCGGCTCGATCACTCCGATCAACACGGCCAACCGTTTCGCCGCCCGGGCTGTCGTCGCCTGTTCGGGCTTCGACAACGCAGACAACTCGACCAATCGACCCGGCAACTTGATCAGCAACTCGGCCGTGGCCTGGTCCACCTGACCGGGCAATCCACGCAATGCCACCAGGTCGTCCTGACCATGCCGCGACATCGCCGTGTAGGCCGCTCGCAAGGCCGGTTCCAGTTCCTTGCCGTCGGTGAACAGCGTCTCGAGTAACACGGGCAATGTGTCCGGAGGCGGATCGATGACGTCCGAAAGAGCCATCAGCACGGCGGCTCGGTGAGCAGGCGACTTGGCCTTTGCCAGCAACGGCAACAGCAACGGCCCGGCTCCCGGATCCTTCAACCGAGAAATCTCACGCACCGCATCCGGCCAACTCGACTCCTGGCCCGCTCGCGACAGCACCCCGACCATCGCTGGCACGGCCAATCTCGGTCGTTTCAATCGCCTGAGCAATTCCAACGTGTTCTTGACCAGTTGCGGCTGATCCAGGCTGCGGACCGCTTCGAGCAGCAACGGGATGGCCGTGTCGGGGTCGCGACGCAACTGGTTCTGAGCGGCTCGGACCTCGCTGCGGTCCTTCGACCCGAGCATCTTCATCCACGACCCCAACCTGCGGCGAGCCGACCTGTGAGCCTCGATCGCAGCCGCGATCCGACGAACTGTCTCGCGTTGCTCGACCGTCGGTGCCATCGACAGCACACCATCCAACGCCGCAGTCGCCTCGTCCAACTTCCCCGACTCCTGCAACTCCTGAGCCTCACTCAACCGCGCGGCACGCTTGCTGGCATTTTCGGCAGCCAACCTCTGCCTCTCCACTTCCCGAGCCGAGGCGAGGCTGGCCGTAAGAGATTTCCACTCCGCCACTCCAGACGACTTGTCGTCACTCGACGCAGACTCAGACAACGACAACTCGGCCGCCTGCAACTGCTCTTGGGCCGCATCGAACCTGGCATGATCCAGATGATCGGCAGCCAACTCCAGTGGTGAAGACCACGCCGGCGCCGGCGGCTGGACTGGCTCGGTGTCCGAACCCGCCAGCCTGTCAGACCCCGCAGCCCCCGGTCCGCTGCCCGGATCTCCAACACTCGAAACCGAATCGTCACCACCTCCACAACCAGGCAGCACGACCAGTAGAACCAGTAACAGCCCGAGTGGCCTCGATCGGCGGCGAACCGACGCCCAGGAAAATGCAATCACGTCCACCGGCTAGTTGTCCTTCTTGGCTCCGCCCAACGTGACGGAGATCTTGTACTTGGTCTGCAGATGAGCATGAGCACTACTCGCTTCGCTCCGCTTCGGAAACCTCTTGCAAACCTGCTGAAACGTCCGGATTGCCTGCTCCTTCTGGCCAGCCGCTTCTCGCGTATAGCCGATCTGCAGCAGTGCCCACGGAGCAGAGTTCGGAGCCCCACCGATGATCTGGTTGTAGAGGATCACCGCCTCGCCGTACTGCTTCAACCGACGATGACACAAAGCCATCTCGGTGTAATTGCTCGGAAAATTCGTGCACTGCCGGTAAAAACCGATCGCTTCCTTGTTCTTGCCCCAGTCGCGGTAGGCCGTGGCGATGTTCCAAAGCCATGTCTGGTTGTTCTTGAGGTCGGCCTTGAGCAGTTCCTGGTAGACGGCGATCGCCTTGTCAAACTGGCGGGCGTAATGGTGGTGAGTGTAGGCGATGACCGCGTGCCAACGGTTGGGGTTCTCGACATCCAAGGCAACGTTTCGCCGGTAGGCCAGCACGCACGGCTCGTATTGCTTCTGATCGCGGTAACTGGTCGCCACCTGGTTGTTGCCTTCGATCTTGTTCTGGAATCGAGCGTAAACGCCGCGAGCCTCGTCGTAACGACCCTTGCGACGCAGGAACGCTGCCAGCCGGCCCAGCACGTCGTCGTCGGTGCCGAAGGACTTCTGGATCCGAGCGTACGTTTCCTCGACACGCTTGTCTCGACGAGACGACTCGTGCAGGTCGGCGATCCAGTAATAGTGCTGCCTGGCCACGGCCTTCTGCTCGTCCGTCTCACGCTCCTCGGGCACGTTCTTACCAACCCAAGCCACTGCGACGTCGGCCAGCTTGTGGCCCCGGACCCGCTGCTTCTCGTCCGAACTGTAGCCTCGAATCGGAGCGTGCAGGTGAGCCACCACCTGGCTGGTCAGAGTCTGGCCCTTCCAGGTGGTCTCCAATGCCTCGACACCATCGTCGAAAGCGACCTGGTAGAAATGGTAGCTGGCGAGGTTCTTCGAGGCATCGCGGCAGATCGTCGACGTTTCACGCGTTCGCTTGATGTCGAATGCCAGAGTCTTCCACAACTCGACACGCGTCTTGGTGTCCTTCAGCGTGGTGGCGATCGCGATCAGGTCATTGATGGCGTAGACCGACACCAGGTGATCGGGATGGACGGCCATCACCTCGCGGTACGCCCTTTGTGCCTTGCGAACCTCGCCCATGTCCTTGTACGTCTGCCCGATGTAGTACATCGACGCGGTCGCTTCGGGCGACTCGGGCCAGTAATCCAGCACCGACTGGAAACCCTCTTTGATCGAGGTGTTGAGTTTTCTGAGTCGGCGTTGGCAGAGACTCCACTTGAGTTGCGAATAGGGAGCCGCCTCGCTGTCCTCGTACAGCGTCAAGTACTTCTCGTACTCGGCCATCGCCACCTTCCACTTCTTCTCGCCGTAGTACTTCTCGGCTATCTTCAACTGGTAACGCTCGACCTCGCGGAGCTTCTTCCAGCGATCCAGCGACAGTTCATCGAGCCGAGCGGCCGACGCCCGAGAACTCAGCAACGTTCCCATCACGACCAATGCGATCAGCAACAGACCTGAACTCGGACGCTTCATTGGTTGTCCTTGCGTGCTTCGAGCCACTTGGAATACTCCGCGTGAGAGTAATTGATGATATTGGTGCCCAACTGGTAACAGTACTCGAAAATCTCGGGGCTGACCCCCGCATGCCCGTCGGCCCAAGCGTCGCCGATGTCGCCGGGGTGATAATAACACACCCAGCGGCCGTCGACCTTCCAACCCAATGCCACCGTGCCACCGTGCGGGGCGACGTAGGGCAGGAAGGGGATCTGGTAGGGAATCCGATGGATCACGTCGTCCAGCGGCACCGGCACCGGATCGATCGTCGGCAGCACGCGACGCATCATCGACAGGAACTGGTTGTGGAAATGACTGCTGCCACCATTGTCGCCAAAGACCATCCCGTGCTTTTCGGTCAGGAAATTCCGCAACGCCTTCACTTCGTTCTGTGACAGCGAAATGCTCTTCTGACCCGTCAGATAAACCATTGGCGGACTCTTGCCCACCGGGAAGTTGTTCAACTGCATCACCGTCCGCGACTCGGTCTTGTCGTGGACCTTCTGCTGAGTCCGCACGTTGTATTCGATCAGCATGTTCAGGTCGGCTCCGATGCCGAAGTCCTGGTCCCAGTCGCCACCCGAATACTCCAGCCGGATGAATCGAACCTTGCCGAACTTCGTGCCGCCGGCATACCCGGCCCCCTTGCCCTGCCCGTAACCAACCTTGTAGGCGTGATGAGTCAACTCGGTCAGCTGCAACTTGATGTCGTCGATCGGAGGGACGTGGAACAGGATCGCCGAGAACGGATTGACGATGTAGCGTCGCTTGATCACCTTCTGGACCTTGACCTGCTGGACAATCTGCTGCTGCTCGCCACCTCCAGCAGGCATCTCGTAAATCTCGCTGCAACCACCAATCTGGCCCAGCAACAGAAACGTCAACGCAAAGACAAAACTGTAACTGACTAGAGCAGTCACCGACTGGTTCAACTTTCGAGCGTGCCGACCGTAGTACCAGGCCGACTGGTCCAACGGGTTCCAGTCGCTCAACGAATCGGCCGACTCGCGACGCATCCGCTCGTAAAATTGCGACGCCATCTCGACTCCGTAAACTGCCCACATCAACCCGATCAGAAACATCAACGCAGTTCCGATTCGAGCCACCTGAGTGGTCAGCACGTGCCACGCCAGAGCGTCACAGACGTAGACGGACATCTGCCAGAAAACGACGAAGGCGGCGGTGAAGGCGGCACTACTGTGACGCGGGCGACTGGTTCGCTCGAGACTCGCCCAAGCCGCCCAGCCTAACGCCACCTGCGATCCGGCCAGAAAGACCAGGAACCTCAACACCCTCGTCAATAACCCGTCCGAATCCGGGCGGAACCACAACCAGTCGGCAGTCGCCAAAACCCACAGACTCGCCACCACCGCAGTCACCTTCATGGCGACACGGACTGGAGGCCGCGGCAGAAGTTCAAGAAGAGCCAGTAGACGGTTCATGCCGAGTGCGATCGAGACAGGAAGTGGGTGTCAGTCGTCGAGTTTCTTGTCGAGCAGCGAGTCGAGGTTGGGTTCGCCGGTATTGGTTTCTCCAATGCCCAAGGCCTTGGTCGCGGCACCAAGATCCCCAGTGGGTGTTGTGCCCGACGTCGCCGACTGCGGACCGGGATCTCCGACAGCCGCAGCAGCAGCGGCCGCCTGAGTCGCCGGGTCAATCGGCTCGGGTGTCACCGGATCCTGGGATCCGACAGGGTTGGCAACAGAACCAGTCGCCCCCGATTCGCCAGCCAACTCGCCATAAGCCCACGGGCCAACAGTGAAGACGAACAACACAGCAACCATGCCCACTGTCGCAGTGACCATCCCTCGCACCAAACCGCTGTCGGTCACGATCCCCAACATCTCCTGAGGACTCTTTCCCTTCAATTGACCAAGGAACTCGCGAAGCTCCTCGACCGAAGCGGTTCCGTCGGTCTTCAATCGATGGACATCCTTGAACGCACCGGTCGGCTGCCCTGAATCGCTGGAAGTCTGGCTCATGATCGCCTCGTCGGTTCGGTCAACAGCAGAGCTGCCGACATGCTGGGTGGTTGGGAGTTTGAACAGACCGCACGGAACCGCGGTTCACTCGTCTCGATCCTCTTCGACAATATGCACCAGTTCGCCACCGGCACTGCTGATCGCTTCGATGACCGGCTCGAATCTCAGGGCCGTCGCATCGCGGTGCACCTTCAGCAGCACAATGCGTTCTCCAACGGAAAGATCTCCGAGCAGTTCTTCGATCTTCATCTCGAGACCGGATTCTCCGACGGGTTGTCCGTTGAGATACAGTTTTTCGTCGGTGTCGATCAGGACACTGACGACCGAATGTCCGGCGCTTTCGATATTGCGGGCTTCGGCCGGCGTCCACTGCAGGTGACTGTCGTCCTGAGCCTGAGCCAGGATCACAAAAAAGATCAGCAGGTTGAAGGCGATATCGCCCATCGCCATGCTCGGCACATCGGCTCGGATCGCTCGGCGTTTGATCTTCATGAATCACTCACTTCCAACAGGTCCCCCTCATCCCCGTTACGGAACCTGAATCTCGCGCTCTTCCTCGATCTGCAGCGTGATAATCCCACCGGCATCCTCGATCTGCGATGTCACGGTCATCCAGAAGTGGTAGGGCACATCGTCGTCGCTCTTGACCACAACCACCTTGTCTTCGGGCCGCGGTTTGCCCGCTAACAATGCCGTCAGCCGTGCTGCAAACTGAGTCGCCGGTACCACGTCGCCGTTGACCAGAGTCACCTGCCGCTTGACCACCACCTCGATGTTCTTGTCCTTCTCCTGCTTCTCCTCGGTCTCTTCGCTGCGGGGCAATGTCTGGTGCCGGCCACTATCAGGTTGAACGCTGGCACAGACCAGGAAAAAAATGATCAGGTTGAAGGCAATGTCCCCCGTCGCGCTCGAAGGCGGTTCGATCAACAGGTTGGAACTGCGACGTCGGATCTTCATGTCAGCCTCACACTCGACCTAGGCCTGCTGGCCGAGTGCCATTTCCTGAGTGACCGTCTCGATCAACTCGGTCGCCGATTCCTCGACATCCAGGACGTACGAGTTGATCACGCTGGTGAAGTAGTTGAACGCCATGAACGCCGGAATGCCGACCATCAGGCCCAGGCACGTGGTCAGCAACGCCTGGCTGATTCCCTGAGACGCACTCTCGACAATGTTCGTTTCACCCATCTGCTCGACAATGTCGTTGAACGACGTGATCATTCCGGCCACGGTGCCGAGGAATCCGAGCATCGGAGCAGCACTCGAGACGGTTCCGAGCACCGGGAGATGCCGTTCCAGTGCCGCGACAACGTGGACCCCGTAGTCGTCCATCGCCTTGACCACCTGCTCCTCGATCCGAGCCGGATCGTGACCGAGCTGCTGGAGCATCAGGTACTTGCGGATCCCCGCCGACAGCACCGCGGGGACCGGGCCGTACTGAAGATTGCAGTAGTTCAATGCCTCCTCGACACGATTCTCACGAAGCAGATCGAGCACCGTTTGCCGCAATTCTCCAGTGTCGGATCGAAGCATCTTCAGACTGCGATACCGCTCGATGATCACTCCCGCCGCCACGATCCCCATCAACAGGATCGGCAGCATGAACCAGCCACCGTCGATCAACAGGCCGGTCGCTCCAGAATGAACCATCTCCGAAAACCAACCACCCGATGCGTCCTCGGGCGACGCCTCGGTCCCCGGACGTGCCGTCTCCCCAACAACCGGCTCGGACGTCTTCGACGCAGCCGCCGTCTTGTCGCCAGCAGCCGTCTTGTCGCCAGCAGCCGCCTGGCCACCGGCCTCGGCAGACGCTTTCTTAGGTTTCGCGTCCTGAGCCACAACGGGAACGCCGGTTGACAGGATCGACAGCCACACCAGGCAGACAGCAAGAACACTTCTCATCGGTTGGTTTTTTCCGAGCAGGGTGAAGGTGTGATACCGACAATCGCAGGCACGTATCGGGCAATCTACTGGTCGTTCTCGAGCGCCGCCGCCTCGGCCTCAAACTGCTGCAACATCTCGGGTAATGCCAATCGACCGCGAGCATACTTGGCTGCGTCGCTCGCCGGGAAGTCCCAACGACAGTTGTTGTAGCGGCGGAACGCTGTACGGTTGTCGCGACCCATCCGGTAACTCTCGCCCGACCAGAACAGCGAATCGGCACAGAGTTCATCATCGGGGAACCGCTTGGAAAAGCGGTCAAACGCCTTGCCTGCGACTGCAAATTGTTCGGCCTTGTAATGACACTGGCCCACACGGAAGGCGATCCGAGCCGAATGTTCGTGCTCGGAAAACTTGTCGAGGAACTTCTCGCCGACCTGGGCGGCGATGTCGTAGGTTTCCTTCTTGTAGAAGTGATCACAGATGCGGATCATCACGTTGGCGATCAACGGGTTCTTGGGATAGGTCGCCGCCAGCGTGACGTAACCCTCCAACGCCTGGTCAAAGTCGCCCGACAGTTCGTAACACTGGGCCAGCTTGTACTGGGCATCCGGAGCCAGCGAATGCTCGGCGTGCTGCCTGACAATCAACTCGTACGACTCGATCGCCTCGGCCCACTGTTCGAGTTCCTGTGAGAACTGTCCGAGCAGGTAGCTGATCCGTGGCACGTACTTCGGGTCCGGGTAGTCCTCCATCACCTCTCTGAGCACTCGTCGACCATTCTGCAGGTCGGCCACCTTCTGCTCGTCCCGCCCCAACTGCTTGTGACTCTTGAACAGTTCGAAGTAACTCTCGGCAATGTGGAACTTGGTTTCCACGGCCAAGTTCTCGTCGTTGAACGTCTTGCTGAAGGCAGCGACCAGACCATCGGTGCCGATCACCACCGGAACATCGACCGACGAGACCAGCGTCCCGTCCTGGGACCCGGCAACCGGATCGGTGTACTTCATGTGCAGCGTGTCGCCGAAGTAGCACTCGACCACGGGACGTTCCGGATCCAAGTTCCCGACGACGGGCTTGTCGTTCGATTTCAGTGCCAGCGATCCAGTGAAGATTCCACTGTGCACCAGGGTCTCTTCGAGCACCACCGATTCCCGCTCCCCAAACTCACCGGTGATTTCGACGGTGATCGAGTCGCGTTGATCCGACGTGTCTTGGTCGGCATCCTCGACCTTCAGGAACAGCCGTTCTCCGACATGCAACTGCGTGATCGGATCCTTGTAGTCGCGGTCGGTGACGGCGAGGACTCCGTTGGAGATCAACCGGCCGTTGGAATCCAGCAGCTTGGCGACTCCGTCCGGGCGTGCCAGGTCGTTGTAGTTGGCGGTGATGCGGTCCTGGCCGGTGAGATTGAGCACCCGGGTGACCAGGCTGCGATCCAGCGCCCGCGTCTCCGCGTCTCCATCCTCCTCGGCAATCACCGGTCCACCGACCAGAGTCCGCGGCATTTCTGCGGTGACCGGCACAACCGCGGGGCTGGTCGAACTGCCCAGTTGCAGGATCACCTGTCCCACGAACCGGCCCTCTTCGAGTGCCACGTCGGCACCGGGGGCACCTGGAGGCAATTTGCCGTAGGCGGCTGAGATCACGCAGCGGACATCCACGGTCGCTCCATCAGTCGTCTTCAACTGGACCACCAGGCTGCTGCGGCTGTCCTTGGCCTGGTCGGGATCGATCACCTCGACCGTCAATGGAGTCTCGAACGCCACCCGGCTGACATCCTCGCCTTCGGGCCGATACGAGTAAACCGGTCGAGCGGCCGCGTCGCTGCCCGCCGCTGCGGGTACCAGGCGACTTTCGATGATCGTCACTTGCGCTTCGCTGGGCTGGTTAGCCAACACAACAGTCTCGCGAGGCACCGCGTGGCCGGGGAAGGTGTTCTGAGAATCGATGTAGCGGACATACAGCCGATCGCCTGGCTTGATCACAAAGTCGATCTTCGCTCCAGGCTTCGCGCCAGTGAAAATCTCCTTCGTGAAGATCCCCGAATAGGGTCCTGTCTCCGTCGCGGTGAACTCGACCGAATCGCCGTCGTTCTGGATCACGTCGAACGTGATCGTGTCCTGCTTTCCGGTGGCATCGCGGTCGTAATCGACAATCTCGATCACCACCTTGTCGCCCGGATCGACTCGCATCACTCGCTTGCGAGTCTCGTTCACACCCCCGTTGGCGGCTCGAACCAGGTCGTAGTCGACCGGAGTCACCGTTCCGTTGTAGTAGGTGGCCGTCAATGTCCCGGTCAGCAACCGGCTGGTCGCATTGTCGCGTTCGGTCAATTCGTCGGTGTAAGTCGCCGTCACGACATCGCCCCCGGCGATTTCGAGAATCGAGTTGTTCGAAAGGGCCAGCACGTCGGCCTGGGTCGGGATGTACTTCTGATCCTCATCCTCTCCGGAAACCTCGACATTGCTGATCGCCACCGCCTCGCCCCGGTACTCGAGAACATCAAAGCGAACATAACGCAGTTCCCGTGGTTCGAACTGCATGGTCCACTCACCGTCGCTGAAATCAGCCTGTACCGGATCGCGTGCCAGGGCAGGCTGAGCGAACGACTGGTCGAGATCGAAGTCGGACTTGCGGAACCCCAGCATGGCCACTCCCGCACTGTTGTGATCGGCTCGAGCGATCGTCGCCTCGACACCGCTGGCTCCGGCAGTGGTGGCAGCGAAGATGGTCAACTGGTGAGTGCCCTGTTCCAGCCAGACGTCGACCGAACGGTTTCCGGTCCCGACAGGCATTTCCAACCGACCGTCGATGGCCACGGCACTCCGCACGCCTCGAACCGCGATCCGGGCAGCTCCCTCGCGCTCCTGCACGAACAGTCCCGACCAGATCGCCGCGAACGGCCGAGCCTGCGCCTTGTCGTCTTCGGCGTCCTCGGGACGCGACCACTGCAACTGGTTCACCACGGACGTCTCGAACGACTTGCTGTTGCGGCCCAGGCTGACAACTTGGCCCCAGTTCGAATACCCGGTGTAGTTCCCGTCGTAGAGTCGCAACTGCATGCGGTCGGGATGGATCGCAGACGCGGCAGGCTTGGCAGGTGCGGCCTTCGCCTTGGCTACCGCCGTCTTTGTGGCGGCATCGACCGGCACCGGCGGAGGATAGACCACCGCAGCGGTCGCCTGCGGCGGGTTCCCCGCCAGGCGGAACCAGAATCGACCGTCGTTGCTGCCGTAGAGCACTCCCCGAACCGGGACCTGAGTCTCGGGGTCCGGTGACGTGAATCGTACTCGGGAAACAAGCTTCAGGTCCTTCATATCGACGGTCAGCTGCTTCGGAGTCGCTCCGTCGGGTTCGCTTTGCCAGTACGTCATGGGATCGCGGTCGATGGCCATCAGCGGACTGTGCTCGATCGCCGTGTCGCTGGCCTGGGCCCCCGCGGGCAATTCCCCGGTGTCGGCCGTGCCTTCAAACACGCCCGAGTGAGGCGAAGTTTCCTTGAGAGTCGCCTGGACCTGGTCTCCACTCTCGGCAGTCAACTTGATCACCACCCGGTCGAATTCGTCGCCGAAGTCGCGGTCCTTGTCCTTGACTCTCAGATAAATCGGATTGCCCGGCTTGATCTGGCTGGCCGGTCGCTGCTGAGAGACTCGCTGGTCGGCCTCCTCACGCTCACGAGCCTCGCGCTTCAGACGCTCGCTGAATGTCTCTTCCTGGGAATCCACAACCAGGCTGCTCGAAATCAAGAATTCTCCGTCCGAGGCGATGATGATGTCGACGTCCGAGAGCGGAACCTTCTTGAATTCCTGCTTGAAGGCATCCGGGTAGTCGCAACGAATCTTGTCCTTGCCGGTCACCTGCAGCTTGCGGTCCCCCTTCACGACCGGACCCAACTCCGTCGGCAGGTCGACACGGAACAGACCCTTGCCTGCACCTCCACTGATCAGGAACACTTCCTCGACATCGCCACCCGGCTCGGTGGTCACGATCACTGGGATCCGGTTGTGACCCCGGCTGATCCCCAGGTCGCTGTCCTGGACCACGATCGAAAGCGGCAGGCCGGGCGTGTGAGTCCGCTTGCTGTTGCGACCCAACCGGCCGACGGTCCGCAACAGGTTCAACTGATCGATGTAGCGTTCCTCGTCACGGTAGACTTCCGAAAGGCCGTAGAGGGCCTGGTTGGCAAGTTCGATCGACGGGACTCGATCCAGGACGCCTCGGAAGATCACCCGAGCCTCGTCGCGATCGCCGCGACGGTGCGAGAGCACACCGCGAAGGAACTCGGCTCGGATCACCACGTCGAGTTCGCGACTGTTGGCGAGTTTCTCGAAAACCAACTCGGCCTGGTCGTAGACCTTCTGAGCCAAAAACGTCTCGCCGATCCCGAACTCGGCCTCGATCGCCTGAGTCGTCTCGGCATACCGGTTCTTGACCGTCGTGTACTCGTTGCGGGCCAGGTCGTACCTCTGGGCCTTGGCTAAGTTCGACGCCAACAACAGTTGAACCTTGGCCTTGGTCTGGTCGTCGAACTGCTTGCTCTCGCTGTGCTTGACGACCCAGCTCCTGAGAATGTCCTCGACCCGGTCGTGGTTCTCGTCGCCGCCGGCGGCAATGTGCCTGCCACAAACAAACAGAACCAGATCGGCCGGCACCTCCTCACGATGCCGATCAAACAACTCGCGATTCGCGTTGTAGGTCTCAAACGCCATTTCCTGATCGCCCAATCGCAACGACAACGCAGCCTGCAACAACGGAGCCAGCGGGCTGTCCTCGTCGATGGTCAGCCCGACGGCCCCGACACGTGAATAACTCTGGGCAACCACGCTGCGACCACTCTTGCGACGGCCTTCGTCGACGGAGGTGATATTGGCTAGCATTCCGCTGGCCATCGACGCCGCCGCCATGTAGTCCTTGCGGGTCAACGCACTCTGCACGTAGGGCATCAGCCGATCCCAGTCGGTCGTGCTCGTACCGACAGTCGTGGTGACCGATTGATAGGCCAACAGCCGGGCCGTCGGTGACAACGGCTTGGCGATAGGCAACTCCAGCAACGCCAGGCTGGCAGCAGCACTGGGACGATGCAGCCTCAGATCCCGGACCACAC
>CAVOEV010000106.1:0-14481 GCA_963694825.1 Planctomycetota bacterium | reverse complement strand
CGTTGTGCGATTCGCCGGGTTACTGGTCCAAGGCGGTACCCAACCTGGTTCATCTGGCGATCGAGAATCTGGACCGTCCTTCCAACAAGCTGCGTCGGTTGTTGGCCGAGCGATTCGAGACCGAGGTGTTGGCGGATCTGGAGTACCGAGCGGGTTGGATTGCGACGGTGGTCAAGAGTGCTCCGATGCTGGGCCTGTTGGGGACGGTCGTAGGCATGATCAACGCGTTCAAGACGATTGCTGGAGCGGGCAAGTCGGGTGTCGACCCATCGTTGCTGGCCGACGACATCGGCGTGGCGTTGTTCACCACCGCGATCGGTTTGACGGTGGCCATCCCGATGGTGGTGATGGGTGCGATGGTTGCCGTCCGCATTGGCAAGCTTTCGGATGGTGTCCAGGAACAGATTGGTCGCTTTGTCGACGATCTTGACGCGATCCGAGCTGGCGGTAAGGGAGCCTGAGCGTGGCGAGCCGAACGAAAACCAGCGATCCCGACGCGGCCTTTAGCAGGAAGCGGAGCGAGTACGACGCCGAATTGGATATTACTCCGATGATCGACGTCACGTTTCTGCTGCTGATTTTCTTCATGGTCACCTCGACCATGCAGCCCGACGAAGCTCTCGATATCCCGACCTCGGTCCACGGACTCGGAGTCGAAGCCAATTCGGCCATCCTGATCACCATTTCGGCCGGTGATCCTCCGCTGATCAATCTCGTCGAAGATAAGAACCATACCGAGGATCCCGAGACGGTTGGTCCGTACGTGCAGTCTCGGATGCAACAGGGACGCAAGCATGTGATCATCAAGGCCGAACGCCTTGTCCGACACGGTTTTGTTCAGAAAGTAACACGCGAAGCCAACGCCGTGATCAAGGAATTCGAAGGAGCCAGATTCTCGATCGCAGTCGAAGACAAACCCTGATCCTGCTCCAGATCGCTCGCGTTTCGACAAGACTTCACACGACATAAAGTAAAGACTCGACCACCCATGCCCATCCGATTCCGTTGTCCGGACTGCCAGCAGGTGCTTTCAGTGTCGAGCCGTAAGGCTGGCCAGAAGGTGCGTTGCCCGGCCTGCCAGGCGGCATTGAAGATCCCCACTCCGAAGGCTGCCCCGGCAGAGCAGTCTTTGGCCGAGGCACCCGAGACGCCCAAACCGGATCCTGAAGTCGTTTCGAGTCCAACTGATCAGCCTGCACCGGATCCGGTCGCAGCCACCGCAGCCACCGCAGCCACCGCGGACGAACCGGTTTCGGCGGGTGCGTTGTTGTTTGGGGGTGTGACGGGTGTGGTTGAGGACGACGAGGAGGACTTTCAGTTACGGCGTGCTCAGACCGAGTTCGAGGACATGGATCTGACTCCGATGGTGGATGTCACCTTTCTGCTTTTGATTTTCTTCATGATCACTGCCAGTTTCACGATGCAGAAGGCGATTGCCTTTCCGCCTCCGAGTCCTGAGGACGAGGGGGCGAGTGTGCAGCCGAAGCAGTTGGAGGATTTCAAGGACGAGTGCGTGATCGTGGAGATCCACGAGGACAACTCGATCTCGATCGACGACGAGCGGATTCCTTTGGACGCCGATCTGGCGTCGATGCTGGCGTCGACGGGCAAGAACGAGATGCTGATTGACGCTCATGAAAACTCATTACACGAAACGGTCGTCCGGGTTGTCGATGCGGGCAACGAGGTGCAGATGCAGCGGATCCGATTGGGAACCCGTGGCGGCTAGGACACCTTGATGGCGGCCTCATTCACGAAGCGGCAGCGGACCGACATACCATGCACACCATGAAACTCGAGATTCAGTACCTTTCTGGTGACACCGAAGTTCGGCCACTGGACCCCGGACAGTCGATCTCGATTGGGAGTGCCGGTTCGTGCGAGGTCCAGATCGACGAAGAGGACGTGGCACCCCTGCACTGTCGACTGTCATGGAACGGATCGGCCTGGCAACTCAAGGCGGCCAATCTCGACGGCGTTGAGGTCAACGGGCAGCTGGTTCGAGAGACGAACCTGGTCGGTGACGATGTGATCCGGGTCGGGTCGATCGACATCCGGTTGGTGGCCGAGTCGTCCGCGAGCGATTCGGGCGACAGTTCCGAGGGTTTCATTCCTCTGGCAACATCCGAAGACGAAATCAGTCTCAAACCGCTCGATGCGGGTGAAGCACCGGCGGGGTATGCCGGGGTGGGAGCGGTGGATGATGAGGAGGAAGCCGAGGAGATTCGGTTGCCGGCGGAGGTGAGGCAGGAGCGAGCGACTGCGGAGAGTCCCTCGCGGCCGAAGTCGAAATCGACGGGGAAGCGCAAGCGGCCGCGGCATGAATCGGGTTCTGCCGAGGCATCCGAACGGTCCGAGCATCCGATCAACCAGATCTTTGACGATGACGACGATTTCGGCGACGACACGGGCGGCTTGGACGATTCGGACGACGAGGAAGAAGCGGTGGTGCCGATGCCTGGGCAGAAGGTGTTGTCGCGAAGCCGATCGGAGGAAGAGGAGTTGTCGTCCGAGCCGTCTGGTGCGGGTACTCAGGCCGATCCGGGTCCGGGTTTGGCCGAGAGACTCAAGCCGATGGCTCGTCGGCCTGGTGACCAGGAAACATTGAAGTCGCCGGTCGTCTTGTTTCTCGGCGGATTCGCGGTCTTCTTGCTGCTCGCCTCGACCACCTTCTACTTCATGTTTTCACGGAACACGGTCGAGGGTCTGTTCGAGTTGGCCGAGGCGGAGGTTGAGGAGGGGAGTTACAAGCAGGCGATCGCCCATCTCGAGGAGTTTCTGGAGCTGTATCCGAACAACGACGAGTTTTCGCCCAGGGCGACGTTTCTGGTGAACCAGTCGCGTGTCGAATCGAAGTTGGGTGGTGCCAAGCAGTGGGCCGAGGCGTTGACGGCGATAGATCGTTACCGCAAGGAGTGCCAGGACTACGAGGACTACGAGCCCGAGAGAAAACTGTATTTGTTCAACACCGTCGTCAGTATTGCGATCGGTTGTGCGACCGAGGCGGGCGAGTCGTTGAGCGACACGGCCAAGGGTCGCGAGTTGATCGAGTTGAGTGAGGAGGCGGGGCGGAAGTTGAGTCTATACAAGACCGACGAGGCTCTATTCGACACCGACCAGGTTCGGATGGGGCAGGCCCGAACGATCGCCACCGCCAAGCTGCTCAGGCAGGAAGTCCTCGACGCCGGACTGGCCCGGATCGCCACGTCGCTGGAAGCGAAGAAGCCGATGGAGGTGTTGATCGAGAGGCGGAAGCTGCTGACTCGTTACAGCGAGTTCAAGAATGAAGCCAAGCTCAAGAGTCGTCTGCAGGATGCTCTCACGTTGGAAAAAACCCGGATCCTTTCCGACACGACCGTCCGATCGGCCAAGCCCACGGCTGTCCAATCCACGAGTATCGCGTCGCTCTCGTTGACACTCAACACTCGGGTTCGCACCGACGAGAAGTCGGAGGGGCGAACGGTGTTTGTGATTGGCCGCGATTGTTTTTACGGGATCGACACCGTCACCGGTCATCCCACCTGGCGACGCATTGTCGGTTTGGATCTTCCGTTTTCTCCGATGGCGGTCGCGACGGCCGAGCCGGGGTTGTTGCTGGTCGATACGAACCGTCACGAGTTGGTTCTATTGAGTCAGAAGGACGGCACGGTGCTTGGGCGGTTGCCTTTGGTCGCCGGCCAGCGGGTTGTGGGTCCGCCATTGGTGGTGGGATTGCAGGCCTACGTGGTGAGTGAATCGAATGGTCGGGGTTATTTGTCGAAGGTGAGCCTCGAGGACCTGAACCAATCGGCTGAACTGTCATTCTCGCAGCCGATCACCGCTCCACCGGTGTTGTTTTCCGGGGGCAAACAATTGGTGGTGGCTGGTCATCGCGAGGTCATCTACACGATCGACATGGGTAGTTTTGCCTGCGAGGCGGTGTCGTACCTGGGTCATCCGGCTGGTTCGATCGAGTCTCCGATGCTGTCGATGGGCGCCTTGGTGCTTTTGCCTCAGAACGCTGATGCCGCCGCGTCTGGCGAAGCTGGCGCGTTGAAGGCTGAGGGTACCGAGGGGAGTGCGTCGTCGGCGGATGGCAACCAGTTGGTGGTGGTCGAGAACGACCGGTTGGAGAGTTGTCGTTTGCGAGTAGTTCGTTTGGCGGGGAACGGGTCGCAATTGGCGGTCGTGGCGGAGGTGCGAGTTTCGGGTCATGTGCGCGACGGTGCAATTTTGCGAGGCCGCGACTTGTTCGTGCCAATCAGCGGCGAGCGGTTGGTGGCGTTTACTGTTTCGGACGACCCGAACAACGACGCGTTGACGACCGTTGGCTCTCACCAGGTCCAGACGCCTCATGCCGGAGCGATCCATTTGTCGGTTGGTCCAGGCGGTTTGTTGTGGATGGCATCGAGTAAGCTGCAGCGGTTCCAGTTGACGACGGACAGCATCAAGGTCGACCCGAACCGGATTGCCGACGGCCTGAGTTCACAGCCGTTGCAGTCGATCGGCAGCCAGCTGTTCGTCGGCCGCCGGTTGACTCATTCCGCATCGGTCGTCTTCACTCGGGTCGAGCGAGACGCCATGCCTCGGATGATGACTCACTGGCGAACCGTCGTAGGTTGCGGGTTGTTGGAGTGTCAGCCGATGAGCAACGGGCTGTTGCTGTGTCTGACCGAGACGGGTGGATTGTTCCATGTCCGCGACAGGGAACTCGACACGGCGGGTTTCAAGTTCAACATCGAGGGCGAATTGAGATTGCCGGTCGGGCTGGCGACTCCGCTGTCATCGGCTCGGCTGGGTGACGGTCGCGTTGTGGTCTGGTGCGGTTTGCCGGCAGCGCGGATGTGGATTCTCAATACCGTCGGCACAATCGAGCAGGAGATTGATCTCCAGAAGGAGGCCTTGGAGGCGGCTCCGGTGTTGATCGAGGGAGGCATCGTGGCCCCGTTGCCGGGTCGATTGAAGCTGCTGGCTCGCAGTTCTGGCCAGGGGCCGGCTCGAGAGTTTCCGGCTCCGGTTTCGGATGGCAAGAAGCGGGCGTGGCAGAAGACGGTGGCGGTGGACAGCAAGCACCTGTTGGTACTCGATGATGGAGGCGACCTGGTGAGGTTGCAGTACCGCACGGCTCCTGCTCCGCACCTGTATCCCATCGCCACCCTGAGATTGGCTGCGCCGTTGGACCGCGATCCCCTGTTGCACCAGGGTAAGGTGATCCTGGCGACATCCGATCGCAAGCTGCAGGTGCTCGGGGCCGCGGATCTCCAGGTGGCCGCCACCACCGACTTGCCCGGTCCGCCCACGGCCGGGCCGTGGGGTGTGGAGAATCGCGTGGTGGTGGAAACCGGACAGAAGCAACTGGTGTGCCTGGACCTTGCCAACAATCTCAAGGTGCTTTGGACGATCGACACCGGAGGCCATTCGGTTGCCGGGTCTCCTTTGATCGTCGACGGCCGGATGCTGTTGGCCTTGGACAACGGTCGCGTGATTGTGGTTGATCCGGTGGACGGGACGATCGGTCGTTCGGTCGACCTGGGTCAACCGGTGGCGTTGGGTCCGCGTCGTTTTGGCAAGAAGATCCTGGTCACCTCGATCGACGGCACGCTCTACCGCGTCGAATCGCTTTTGGCTCAAGACACATCGGACGCCTCGGGCGGATCGGGAGGTGAGTGAGATGCATCTGAGACGATTTGTTCTTGGCATGGCGATGGGCCTGGTGTTCGGCGGGTTCGCGGTTGCGTGGCCCGAGCTGCAGGCTCAACCGGCTGCTCAACCGGCCAAACCGGCCGAGCCATCGAAACCGCCAATGGAACCGGCTGCTGAGGAGAAGCCGTTGCCGAAGCTCGAGGAGATGCAGGTACCCGACGTGGCGACCTTGTTGCAGGGCAAGCCATTGTGTTGGGTGGTGACGATCAAGGACGAGGTGATTGTCAGCGAGCCGGTCAAGCCGCGGCCATTCACGAAGGTGGCGATGGAGCAGTTGATCACCGCCTGGCCCAAGGGCAAATCACCGGCCGAGCGGCGAGACGGTCAGCTGGACTTCCAGAGGCTGCATTTCCTGACGATCGTTTTGCCGGAAACGAAGGCAGACGAGCCGGAGTACCTGTTGCCGATCCGTTTTTTGAAGGACGTGGTGCATCACGAGGACTTGATGCTGCGTCGGATTGACATGTTGATGGACGAGTCGAAGTTTCGCACGGCGTTCGAGATGTTGTTGGCTCTCGAGCGCGTGGCGCCTCCGAGGCGGTTGGGAAAGAAGGAACAGTTCTGGCCTGGCTACCTGGATCGTCGCAACCGGCTGATGTTGCTCGAGGCGGAAACCAAGATCAAGCAGAAGCGATTGCAGTCGGCGATCGTGTACCTGGACGACTTGAAGGCGATGATTGCCGATACTCCGAGCGAGGCTGCCGACGAGCGTTATGTCGAGTTCCGGCGGACTCTGACGGCAAGATTCACGAAGGCGGCGGGTGAAGCGACCGAGCCGTTGATCGCGGCGGCCGTCGCCGGAAAGGACTACCGCAAGGCGCGGTTTTTTATCCGTGACCGGTTGCAGAATCTTGTCCCGGCTCATCCGGTGGCCGTCAAGTGGCAGAAGACTCTGGAAGGCAAGCAGCAGGACGTGTTGAAGCAATCGTTGGTGGCGACCGGATCGGGTCGTCACGACGTGGCTGCAAACCTGGCTAAAGCGGCGGCTCGGTTCTGGCCCGACGACATCCGGAGTGCCGGTGCGACGAGCATTCGATCGGTCTACGCGTCGGCCACCGGTCGGTTTCAGACATTGACGGTCGGAGTCGTCCGGTTGGCCGGTTCGCCGGCGAGGTGTCCGTTCCCGACCGAATCCGACCGCCGCCACCACGAACTGCTGACTCGGACACTCTTCCAAGTCGATCGTTTCGAGAACATTCCGTACTACAAGACCGATTACTTCGAGCAATACGAGCCAACAGATCTGGGTCGACAGGTCGAGTTTACTCTGAGACCTCGACCGGCCAGCTGGCAGGCGGGGCCTGGTTTGACGGCCGATCCGATCGTGAGCATGCTGTCGGATCGGATCGATCCCGACAGTCCACAGTACGACGAGCGGTTGGCAATGTTCATCGGCGGGCTCTCGGTCCGCTCGCCCCACGAATTCGTCGTCCGGTTTTCTCGGGTACCGGTCAGCCCCGAGGCGTTGTTGCGGTTGCCGGTGATGGGCCGTGCTTCCGGAGATCAGGACGGTCAGAGGTTGCTGTCGAGGCGTTTTCGGATTCACGATCGAGGGGCCCGTCACGCGGTGTACCGCCGCGAGATTCCCGAACCCGAGGGGATACGTGAATACCACGTCGCCGAGGTTCGAGAAATCCAGTACGACTCGTACCTGCTGGCACTGCAGGGACTGGTTCGAGGCGAATTCGAAGTGTTGCCCCGTTTGCCAGCTTGGCACATCCGGACATTTGAAACCAACGAGCGGTTGCAGCAGCAGTTCCACGTGGTCCCTTACGCCGTACCGACCACTCATGTGATCCAGTTCAACCCTCGCAGCAAGCCTCTGAGGAACAGTGAACTGCGTCGAGCTTTGGCGTTTGCCGTCGATCGCCCGAAAGTCCTGTCCGAAACCGTGCTCCGGGATCCTCGTGTGTTGAGCGAACCGGAACGGGCTCGCGGACAGGTCGTGACCGCACCGTTTCCCAGGGCCTCGTATGCCTACTCGCAGCAATTGGCTCCGCGTGAACACGATTTCATTCTTGCTCTGTCGCTGGCTTCGGTGGCGGCTCGCAGGTTGGGCGGCAAGAGCGTGCCGCCGTTGAAGATGGTCTGTTCGAGCGAACCGATCGTTCGGGCGGCGGCGCTTGCACTGGTCAAGGCATGGAAGCGGGTTGGTATCGACGTGCAGATTGTCGAGATGGAGCAGACCGAGGAGTCGGTTGGCTGGGATCTGGCCTACCGAACCCTTCACATGACCGAACCGGTTGTCGATCTCTGGCCGTTTCTGACCATGCAACCGCTGGCCCGGGTTGCCGATCTGATGCACCTGCCTGACTGGTTGCGGCAGGAGTTGATCGAATTGGATCGGGCCGAGAACTTTCAAGCGGCGGTCATCGTGCTACAACGGTTGCATCGTCATATTCAAGAACAGGTGCTGATGCTGCCGTTGTGGGAGGTGCAGGAGGTGATGATCGTGCCTCGCAACATCCGCGGCTTCCCTCCCGCACCACTGTCGCCCTACCAGGGCCTGGAACGCTGGAGTATCCAGTCGCGGATCCCGACCGACGTGCTGCCCAACCCGAAACCCTGATTGCAAGACTTCTGAACGCAAAACCCCGACCGACCCCGTCTCGATGACACATCCATTGGACTCACGAATCGTCTGGATCCCGTCTCGCGGGCCATTTTGGCTGACGCTGGTCGCTGTCGGTCTTGTGCTGCTGGTTTCTGGTGTTGGAAACGGTCAACCGCGGACCAAGACCGCCGCGCCCAGCCGGACGACGAAGTCGACGGCCAAGTCCAAGTCAGCGGGCAAGAAGGTCAAGTCGACGAGTCAGGCCAAGTCAGCGGGCAAGGCCAAGTCCGGCGAAGCGGCCGAGGCCAAGAAGGTGTCGGCTGATTCCGAGCCGGAGTCTCTGGACATGGCACCGAAGACGGCCGAGGCGGCGGCGGCCGAGGATGCTCGGACGATCGAGTCGATTACGGTGGCATTGCGAGCGGCTGGTTTACACGGGTACGCCGTAAAGATAACGTTCGATTCGGGATCGGCCCAATTGACTGGTGCGATCGGAGATTTAGGTCAAAGGGCCCGGGTGACCGAGGTGGTGTCGGGGATCGACCGAGTCGAGACGGTCGAGAACCGGCTGAAGATCGAGCCTCGCAAGATCCCCTACCGGGTGTTGGTTTCGCTGGCGGTCGCGACCGATCCGTTGACGACACGTCGATCGATCGAGGCGTTACGGCGTGGTGTGGCGACGGTATTGGAGCGAACGATTGGCGAGACGTGGGTGATCCGGGTCGAGATCAACGACTGGTTGTTTCCGACTTCGGTTTCGGGTTTGGATCGCGTGGTGGCCGAGCGATTGCAGTCGCGATATGCGGCCACGTCCTGGGACCGGGTGATGTTGGTGACAGTGAACCGCACGGGAGCTCGATTCGACGTGGCCGGTCGTCCTTTCAACCGGACGACTGGCAGTCTGGAGTTGCCTCGGCAGCAAGTCGAGTACGATCGGCGAGGGTTGTCGACGGGGATCGGTCGCGTGGTCCGCGACATGTTTGGTGCGACAGTCGACATCACGGTGGGGGGTGTGAAGGAGGTCGAGATCGAGGTTCGTGCCGGCGAGTACCCGGTGTCCGATCCTGATTCGGCTCAGTTGAAGCCGGGCGATCTGTTGGCGCCATTCCTGCGTTATCGCAACCGCAAGACTTGGGTGGTCGAGCGAATCCAGCCATTGACGTGGACGTATCTGAAGGTGGCCGAGGTGAAGCGTGCGACGGCGCGTTGCGAGGTGGCGACGGCGCTCAGGAATCCGTTACAAGGTGGAGGCCGTGGTGTGAAGTTGATGGCATCGGGAATCGACTCGGTCCTGTCGTCCACTGGATTGACGCTATTGCCTCGAGGCAATCTTTCGCGGCCGTTGATCGGCCACCGCGTGGTGGTGTTGCCGCGTCGATTGACCAAGAGGGCGGCATCGACGGCGGCTCCGGATGAGGGGACACGTGAGGGAGACGAGGAGAAGAAGAAGCGGGTCGAGGTGTCCGAGCCACGTCGGTTGCTTTCGGATCGTACCGGCCGGGTCGAGATTGCAGTCGACCCGAAGATGCCATTGGTGTGGATGTATGTGATGAGTGGTCACAGCGTGCTGGCTCGGGTTCCGTTTGTCCCCGGCCGCGAGATCGAGACGTCCTTGATGTTGCCGGACGATTCGGCTCGACTCGGCGTCGAGGGTCACGTGACGCGGTTGGAGGGTGAATTAATCGAAACGGTTGCTCGTCGTGCGGTTCACATGGCATTGGCCAAGCGATCGGCCGAAGCCGAGCCTCCGGACTGGACCAAGGTCGACTCGCACCTGCGAGCGATCGACGACTTGCCGGCATTGCGGACATTCGAGGTGCAGATCGACGGGATCGAGTTCTCTGCCGTCGAGGCAGCTCAGGCGAACCGGGACCGCGTGGCAGTTAACCGCATTCGCACTTTATGCCGCGATGCTCGGACATTGCTGGCCAAGCATCTCGACGAGTCGAAGATCCGCGAGTTCAAGATCAAGATCGACGACATTCGCAAGACGACTCCGGCAAGCGGCAACTAGCAGGCCCCGGTCCCCGGCCCCAGGACGAGCGTCTTTGAACCGATGGCGATTGAATTCACCACGACAGGAACTCCCGGCGACGGGTCTGTGGGTTTGGTTGAGACGAATGCGCTGCGGCTGTTTTCGCCGCCGGATTCGTTGACGTTGGCCGGTGGTGGTCAATTGGGCGATATCACGGTGTCGTACGAAACGTACGGGACATTGTCGGCCGAGCGCGACAACGCGATTTTCGTCTGTCACGCTCTGACCGGTGACGCTCATGCCGCCGGCCACCACGGAGCCTTGTCGACCAAGCCTGGCTGGTGGGACGATTTCATCGGACCTGGCAAAGGTTTGGACACCGATCGTTATTTCGTGATCTGTGCCAACGTGCTGGGTGGTTGTCAGGGCACGACCGGTCCTGGCGACGAGTCGCCCGACGGGGGGACTCGTTGGGGTCTGAACTTTCCGTTCATCACGATCGACGACATGGTGACGGTTCACCGGGCGTTGATCGAGCGACTGGGGATCGACCGATTGCTGGCGGTGATCGGCGGCAGCCTGGGCGGGATGCAGGTGCTCGAGTGGGCTGCTCGGTTCCCGGACACGATCCATTCGGCCATCGTCCTCGCCTCGGGCGCCAAGCTGTCGGCTCGAGGCATCGCCTTCAACGCGATCGGTCGTCGAGCGATCCTGGTGGATCCGGCTTTTCATGACGGCGATTATTACTCGCACGACCAACTGCCTCGCTTCGGACTCGCTCTGGCCCGCATGGTGGCTCATGTGACTTACCTCTCGGAAGCATCGATCGAGATGAAGTTTGGCCGGAGACTTCAGGAGGGTGATCGGCTGGCGTATGATTTGGCACAGGAAACGGAGTTCCAGGTTGAGAGTTACCTGCATCACCAGGGAAAACAATTCGTCGAGCGATTCGACGCCAACAGTTACCTGTACCTGACTCGGGCCATGGACTACTTCGATCTGGCCACCACTCACGGTTCGCTGTCGGATGCACTGGGTCGAGGGGACGCGAGGTTTCTGGTGGTGAGTTACAGCACCGACTGGTTATTTCCGAGCAGTCAGAGTCGCGAGGTGGTCACGGCGATGGTATCGGCCGAGCGTGACGTGACGATGATCGAATTCGAAAGTCCTTATGGGCATGATGCGTTTTTGATCGAGCACGAGCAGCTGAGGGGAGTGGTGGCACCGTTTCTGGAGCAGACGCTCGAGTTGGTGCGGGGTCCATCATGAGTGCAACTCGACACAGCATGCTTGGTCCGGATTCCGAGATGATCGACGAGTTGTTGCTCGAGCAGGTCGACGACGGGTCGCGGGTGATCGACCTCGGTTGTGGCGACGGGCGATTGATGGAGCGATTGCGAACCGAACGCGGCTGTCGAGTGATGGGGGTCGAGTTGGGCGAAGCGGAGGTAACGGCGGTGATCGGTCGCGGGTTGTCGGTGATTCGTGCCGATCTCGACCAGGGACTCGGCGATATTCCCGACGACAGTTTCGACACGGCGGTGTTGAGTCAGACGCTTCAGCAGGTCCATCATCCGACGGCAGTTTTGCGTGAGATGTTGCGAGTGGCACGGAGGGCGTTGGTGGTCGTTCCGAATTTCGGTCATTGGCGGATCCGATTGAAGGTGATCCAGCAGGGTCGTGCTCCTGTGACTGACTCGTTGCCATACGAGTGGTACGATACGCCGAACCTGCATGTCTGTTCGATGCACGACATCCGTGATCTTGTCAATCAGTTGGGGGTGACGGTCGTTCGGGAAATCCCGATCATCGGAGGTCGGCCTGTCGAGCGGGCCTGGTGGGCCAACCTGCGGGCTGACAGTGCGTTGTTTGTCCTGGAACGAGCGAGCCAATGAACTTGGTGATGGAATTCCTTCCGGGGACCATTTCGCATGTCATCTGCGGCCTGACCACCGTGCACGCCGTCGGCTTTGTCGTGTTGTGGCGTTGGTCCAAACGTGACTATCGGTCACAGTACCGGTTGCTGGAGGACTTCACATCGGGGTCTGTCTCACCGCAGCCTGCCAGACGCTCACCGACGGCATCTACGTTCTTGAGGAGCGTGGTAACTACCTGAACTCGATGTCGTTCGAGAAGTGGACGAACATGGCTCGGACGGTGATCGAGGTGTACCCGTTGCTGGGGATCCAGGACACTCGGGTTGACCGGGGCAACGACCAGGTGCCGTAGCGGATTGGGATCGAGTCAAACCGAGCGGTATTGGGTTCCGGCGTCGATTCTTTGAAAGCCGCATTTGGCAAGCAGTCCGGCGAGAGGGTCGTCGGATTCTGTCGCGTGCGCTTCGACGACGCTGATGGTTTCCTGTTTGAGCCGTCTGAGTGTTTCGGTGATCAACAGTCGTCCGAGTCCTTGTCGACGGTGGTGTTCGACGACGTGGATGTCGGTGAGGCCGATGGCTCGAGAGTTCCACTTGGGGACAAACTGGTCGAGTCCGACGAGTGTCAGCGAGGCGAGCAGGTCGTCGCCGTCCTTCTGGAGCAATCGGAAGCAGACGTAGTCGAGTCGGCCGAAACGGTTGTTCCACCACCAGTTGCCGTCGTTGTTCTGAGCGGAAATATCGATCCGTATTCGTCGTTTCCACTGAGCGGAGCGGAGGTCTACGGCTTCTGTGGTGTCGAGTTCCAGTGGTCTTTGGTAGATAGCAAAGCGATCGCCGGAGTCGAATCCGCAGGCTGTGAGGAATTCTGGGACTCCCTGGTCGGTTGCCAGGAACCCGGCTGATTCGCTGCCTCCGTACAGGCCACAATAGAACGGGTCTCGTCCCGGCCCGGGTCCGGCGTGGATCGTGGTGGCACCCCGTTCGGTCAGGTATGTGCGAGCGAGTTGGATCAATTCGCGTCCGATCCCCTGTCGTCGTCGTTCGGGGTGCACCAGCAGTTGGCAGATGATTCCGTCCTGGGTATTGAGGTCGGTGCCCTGTTCGTTGCAGCCGAAACCGGCGTGGACCATACCGACGAGTTGTTCGTTTTCGCAGGCGAGGATGAGGCCACGTCGATCGAAGTAGGGCAGAGAGAACAGCAGCAGGTCGAGCAGGTCGAGGGAGATTTCGGAGGCACCGCCGCGTTCGAATGCGGACGCATTCCAGAGCGCCAGCACTTGCGGCGGGTCGTTGTTGCGGTAGTGCCGATACTGGATCACGCCGGGCCGTTCCTGGTCCACTAGTTCGCCTTGACGCCCAGGGCCGCTTCGACAATCCGTTCAGCCGTCAGTCCGTATTTTTTGAGCAGTCCGTCGGCGTCGCCACTTTCGGCGTAGCAGTCGCCGGTATTGACGTAGGCAATCGGCACCGGAGCACTCTTGCTGACCGCAACGGCGACGGCACTTCCGAGTCCGCCATTGGCCGAGTGTTCTTCGGCGACGACGATGGCTCGAGTCTCGCGTGCGGCCGCCGCGACGGCGGGTTCATCGATCGGCTTGACCGTGTGCATGTCGAGGACTCGAGCCGAGACGCCCGAATCGGCCAGTTCGGCGGCCGCGTCGAGGGCGATGGCGACCATCAGGCCGTTGGCGATGATCGTCAGGTCATCGCCGTCTCGCAGCTGGTTGGCTCGGCCGATGATGAACTCGGAGTCGTCTTCATAGATCCGAGGCACTGTCGGCCGCCCCAGTCTGAGGTAGACGGGCCCGTCCAGTTCGAGCATGGCCTCGGTGGCCTTGGCGGTTGAGGTTTCGTCGGAGGGCACGATCACGGTCATGCCTGGCAGCGAACAGGCCAGGGCCACGTCTTCGATTCCCATCTGGCTGGGCCCGTCCTCGCCGATCGAGATTCCCGAGTGCGAGCCGACGAGCTTGACGTTGTGGTTGGGGAAAGTGACCGACATGCGGATTTGGTCGTAGGCATTGCAGAGCAGGAATGCTGCAAAGCTGGCGACGACGGGAGTCTTGCCGCATGAGGCCAGTCCACCGGCGATGCTGACCATGTTGGCTTCGGCGATCCCCACGTTGAAGGCTCGATCGGGAAATGCCTTGGCGAATGCTTCGGTTCGCGTCGAATTGCCGACGTCCCCGTCGACGACGACCACGTCAGGAAAACGTTCGCCGAGTGCCAGCAGTGCCTGGCCAAACGCATCGCGGGTCGCTCCGCCGGGCGCCAGGCCGCTTCTGTCTCCAATCGCCATCGTCGCGGTTCCGTCAGGTAGGGGATCTGCAGGAGCGTGTCGTGTGTGAGTCGTTGTGTGTGGAGTGATTACAGTTGGGCGAGTGCTTTTTC
>CAVOEV010000105.1:0-14754 GCA_963694825.1 Planctomycetota bacterium | reverse complement strand
GTCGGTGTTGTGGGCTTGTTGACCGGGGTTCGAGTCGGATGGCGGGGCGGAATCGGGTGCCATCTAATCTACCGCTTCTTTATTTGTGCGAGGATCGTGCCGAGTGGACAAGAGCGAGGTGCGTGAGTGTGATCGAGTATACACGTGCGGATCCGAGGCGGTCAAAAAACCCGAATCTGCTGCGAGTGATTCGTGTGCGTATCAGGATTCGTCGAGTTCCGGATCGGCTGGTCGGTGCCGAGCCCAGGGAGACCATCCGAGGCACTGTACAAGTCCGGACTCGAAGCCACAGACAACCTGTTCGCCGTAGGGGCCGCAGTGGATTGCCACGAGTGGTTCGGGGGTTTCGGCCTGCCAGAGAGTATTGCCGTCGAGGTCCAGTAGCACGAACCGGTTCTCCATGGTGGCGGCGGCGATAATCGTGCCGATGTAGCTGACCGAGACCAGGTGAGCGGTGCCTCCGATGTCGTAGAACCCTTGGGAGCGTCCGCGGCTATTGAATCTCTGGATTCCGTGATTGAATGCGGCCAGGAGCACGGTGCGAGCGTTTCCGCTTGTGGCGAGGTCGCCCGAGTTGATCCAGATCTGTTCGGACCAGCGTTGCGAGCCGGACAGCGAGTGGCTGCAGATGACGCCGGTTTCAGCCGCTCCGATGACGATCGGTCGGTGCGAGGCAAGTCGCAGGAACTGGAGTGGTCGGATGGAGGTGAATTCGCCGATGGGGTTTTGTTGGGAATCGAGAATGACGTTGTGTCGGTCGGCGAAGCTGATGGCGACTGCGTTTCCGAATGGTGCAGTGGCGACATCGAGAATGGTAGTGTGGCAATCGATGCTCCAGCGGACCGTGCCGTTTCGGTCGACCCAGCCGGCTCGGCTGGGTCCAAGTTGTACGATCCCGCCGATGGCGGTATCGGCCCAATCGAGTGCCGGTCCGGCATCGAGGTCCAGGCGTGGGCGCCTTAGAGTGCCCTCGGGATTGAGCAGGTGCAGTTGGCCGTCGGAGGTGACGATCGAGACGTCCCGGGTTTCGAGATCGACGTCGAGGCTGGTGGGTGTTGAGTGTGCCGAGTAGTTCCAGAGTATCACCGGGTGCCGACGTCCTCGTCCGGCTTCGTTCCAGTCTGTATCCGGGTTGCTCATCAGCCGGCCAAGCGAGTCCTCAGTTCTTCCAGGGCTTTTTGGACATCGGCATCATCGGCCAACTTGTCGCGAGTGAGTCGGCGATAGATCCCGTCTTTGTCCTTGGCCTTATCGACAACAATATCGGGTTGCACTCCGACTTTGGAGTGGTTGTGGCCTGCTGGGGAATAGAAACGTGCTGTTGTGAGTCGCAATCCGGAGGCAACGGCGAGCGGAAAAATGCTCTGCACGCTCCATTTGCCGTACGACCTGCGTCCAATAATGAGTCCACGTTTGTGATCGCGAATGGCTCCGGCGACGATTTCACTGGCGCTGGCACTTTCACCGTCGGTAAGGACAACGAGTTTCAGCCGATTGGTACCGGCCTGGTGGGCCCGATAGACCCGGTTTTGGTCGAAGGTGCGTCCACGAGTCGAGACGAGCACACCGTTGGCGATGAAGCGGTCGAGCACGTCGGTGGCGGCATCGAGCAACCCTCCGGGATTGTGACGCAGGTCCCAGACAACGGCGCGTGCCCCTTGTCTGCGAAGACTGACGAGGGCACGGTCAAGTTCGTTGGCGGTGCCGCGTTGGAATCCGGTCATCTGGATGTAGCCGATGCCGTACGTGGTATCGAGCATGGTCACCAGCGGGATACTTTTGATGATCACTGGCCGTCGCGTGATCCTGAGTTTTCTGAGGTCCGGCGAATCGTCTCGGACAAAGTCCAATGCGACACTGCTGCCGACGGGTCCTTTGAGCAGGCCGGCGGCTTCGTCGGTGGACATCTTGCGGCAGTCAGTACCGTTGATCCCGACAACGTGATCTCCGGCACGAAGTCCCGCCGTCAGCGCCGGGCTTCCAGGGAGCACGTCGACCAGCAGCAGGCCGCGATCGGCTTGTGCCTTGATTTCGATTCCCAGCCCGACGAACTGGCCATCGATATTGGCGTTGAGGTCCGAGTACCGATCGGGCGTCAGGCAGGCGCTGTAGTCGTCCAGGGAATTACAGCCGCCGAATACGTATTCGAGGATGACAGCGGATGCGGGGAGTCCGAGTGTTTGTCGAGAGAGTTGGCAGACCTCGCTGACGACTCGGTGAGCTTCGGCCGAGCTTCGGACCGGCCGGTTCCAGTACTTGGTGAACAGAGTGCGTCGCAACTGGCTGATGGCGTCGACACGAGGCTGGGCGCCTTGGGGAAGATGCCTGTTGAGAAACTTTTGGTTGGCGAGTGAGAGGTAGAGGCTTTCGGTGCCATGGGCGACGAACGACGTGATCGAGACTTGTTCGACGAAGCTGTTCTGGACTCGTGCGACGAGGTCGTCGAAAAGTGCCATGGCGTCGCGCTGGGGGATGGCGAGCAACTTGTGTTTAAAGCTGCGATCGGCGTACCGGTGGAGGATGCCACACTGGATGCGTGAACGGCGAAGTCCGTGTTCCAGTGCGCTGGTTTCTGGCCATTGCTTGTCGGCGGCCTGGTAGTGAGCCAGTGCGTCGGCCCAGCGACGACTGACTTCCAGTTGTCGTCCGGCCGCGATTGCCGACTGTGGTTTTGCGGCGGTGAGTGTTGTGGAGGCTTCGGTTGAGGGGCGAGTTGACTGGGCTGCCAAGGGGGAAGCGCCCAGCAAAGTGATGGCCGCCAGCCAGAAGGCGGCCGCGAGAAGACGGTCGAGTTTTAGAGGCCATCGGCCTGCCGCAGAATACATGTTGACGTCTCTCTGCCCGGTGTGGACGTTGTCGCCGTGGTTGTCGTGGGCGATTGAACGAGAGTACGTCACGTATGGAACGTGAGCAAATCTGCGGAAAGCACGGCTGGCTACCCAATCGTCAGGTCCTCTACATCCGGCAAAGTGCCGAGCGGTCGTGCCGGCAATTCAGGTCGGTTGGAGGCTGCGGCTTGGGTGTCAGTTGCCGGGAAGCAACGCGTGCAACTGGCGGATCTTTTCTGAGAAGAGTGGCAGAGCCAATTCGGGCGGTTCGAGCTCCGGATGCCACATCTTTTCCCATTCGTAGCTGTACCACTGAGAATAGCCGGAGCGTTTGAGTAGTCCGAGGCAGTCGAGGATCGGGAACTCGCCACCTCCGAACAACACATAATCGGCGTGCTGATGTCCGGTCATCAGGGTGGCCGCCTGCTTGGCGGCGATTTGCTGGTCGGCGTCGGTCGTGGTCGAGTGACGTGTGACCGAGTCTTTCCAATGCGTGTGGAAGATGCGATCTTGAAAACGATCGCAAGTCATGGCGAGCGATTCGCCATGAAATCGCCAGGGGTGGTGCGTATCCCAGAGAACCCCGACAGCTGGCGAGTGGACTCGATCCATGGTTTCGGCGACCAGATCTGACTGAGAAAAGTCTCCATGTGTTTCGATAACGACTTTCAGGTTCAGCGATTCGGCATATTCGCCAAGCCGTTCCAAGCCGTCGGCAACCTGTGACACGGTGTCGTGTCGACCAACCGATTCGTGGATCGTGTCTCCGAAGACTCGAACAAAGCCAGCCTGGAGTTCGGCTGCGAGATCGAGGTAGGCTCGACCGATCTCGAGTTGTTTGGTTCGGTGGCTGGCATCGGGCGAGTCGAATGCAACAGAGGAGGCGAGGCCGCAGACTTCGAACCCGGATTGAGCGAGTTCTTGGCGGCGTTTGGGCAATTGGGTCGCCGAGAAGTCTGGCACGCCCAGCAGTTCAGTGTCTCGTTCAATGAGCCGAATCTCGACTCCATCAAAACCAGCCTGTTGGCCCAGTCTGACCATGTCGGCAAACGACCAGTCGGGGCAGCCGAGAGTTGAGAAGCTGGTGCGGATCATCTCGGCCCGAGCGGAGTGAGTTGGCGCCTGCGAGTTGGCGTGGCTGCGGTATGGTGTTGGGGATATTGCTGCGACTATAGAATGGGAGTCAGTCAACGGCGAGTCCCGGGGTTGGCTGGTTGAGCGATGTTGCGATCGAAAGTTAATGTGATTCCAGCGAAGAGTGAATTGGCGAGTTCCGAATGGTTGAGTGGCCCGTTGGACGTGGGGGCGGGGGTTCGTCGTCGCGTGTCCGAGGCCTACGAGTGTTTGGCGGAGCGGGAGACTCCGGTCGACTATCACTCGTGGGTCGAGCAGGAATTTGGCTGGGATCTCTCGAGCGAACATGCGGGGCGTCGAATCGAGAACCCGTGGGCCAAGGCATCCGGCCAGTTGTCGATGACAGTTCGCCAGGTATCAGAAGACGTCGCTGCGGGCTTGGGTTACGTGGTCTTGAAGACGTTGATTGCCGAATCCGAGGACGGCGGCCGATCGATGTCCGAGTGGGCGACTCAAGAATCTCGGATGCAGGTTGAGCCGGTCGCGTCACGTGGTGGGCAGAGTGGCTGGACGGTGAGTTGGCTCGGTCGGGGTTGGTCCGGGACGTTTGTCGAGTATCTGGAGTTGGTACGGGAGTCTCGGGCGGTGTCGGAGGGGACGTCGACGCTGGTGATCCCGTCGGTGAAGTACCATTTGCCTGAACCGGGTGAGACTCGTTGGCTGGAGTCGGAGTACGAGTTCACGACCGCTCGATTGCTGCAAGCCTGGGGTGTCGACGCCGATTCGGGGCCGATGCCTTTGGAAAAGGACTTCAGTCCGACATTGGCTGGTAGCGAGCGGTCTCGTGGCCGGGAGACGGTGCTGGAGTGGGTTCGTCGTGTGCCGGGTTTGATTCGTGGAGCGGTGCGGCCTGGTGCTGTGTCGGTGGGGTTAAAGATTTTCAACACGCTGGAGGACGAATCGTTTCAGTGCGAGTTATTGAGAACGGTGCAGGAGGCTGTCGGGGCGAACGCGGCAGACTGGTGGGTTTACGGCAACCGGTTGTTTGATCCGGAGCGTGAGTTTGAGGGGATGCGTGGCATTGCCTATGGCGGTTGGGATCTGAGCGACCGCAACCTGCGAGTGCTATCGAAGTGTCATGCCGAATACGGTGAGTCGCTGTGTGGATTTGCGGCGACGGGTAACATCTGCAGTGGGCGGATGGCGTTGGAGTACGCCTTGCGTGGCGCGGCCAGTTTTCAGTTGCACACGATGTTTCAACTGCCGTCGCATCAATATGTTTTGCAGAGTGGCAGTCGGACTCAGAAGACGCTGCACGAGTTGTACCTGCATCCGGACGACGGACTGGTCGTCTGGCTGGCTCACCTGGCAGACCGATTTTCGCTTCCGAGCGACGGATTGCGGTTCCGTGATCTGGTCGGCCGAGGCCGTCCGGGCTGACAGCGGTCAGCCCGGTGGCTGGGTGATATTGTTGGCACGCGAGAGAGACTGCGTTCTAGAGTGTCCAGCCTTTGCGATATTCGCGGCGGACGATGTTTTTGACTTCCGGCGCGTTCTTGGCTGTCAGCGACTTGGCGTCCCATTCGACCTTCTTTTCGGCCCAAACGGCAAGGTTGCCGAGCAGTACGACTTCGGTCAGTGGCCCGGCGTATTCCGGGAAGTTCGACCGGGCGGGTTTGCCCGAGGTGATGGCACGAGCGTACTCGGTGAAGTGGCCGGGTGATTTTTCGAAATCGACCTTTGGTTTATCGACACCGAGCACGATGTTGCTGTTTCCGGCGTAGTCCCCTGGCGAGAGCAGCATGCCCTTGTCTCCGATGAGGAGCGAGCCGGTTTTGGGGAGTTTTTGTTCCTTGGGCAGCAGTTCCTGCGACGGGCGTTCGCCTCCGTCGTACCAGACCATCTTGACGGCGTTGCGTTCGCCGAGCTTGGGGAACTCGTAGGTGATCACACTGGACTTGGGGAAGCTGTCCTTGTTGTGTCCCGAGTTAGTGGCTTCGACGGAGATTGGGTCACGGAGGTTGAGGGCCATGAAGGGCATGTTCATGGTGTGGCAGGCCATATCGCCCAGTGCCCCGGTCCCGAAGTCCCACCAGCCTCTCCAGGCGAAGGGGTGGTAGCCATTGCCGTAGGGTCGAAACGGTGCGGGTCCCAGCCAGACGTCCCAGTTGAGATGTTTGGGGGGTGTGGCGGGTTTGGGTCGGGGTCCGCCTTGTGGCCAGACGGGTCGGTTGGTCCAGACGTGGACTTCGCTGACATCTCCGAGCACTCCGGACTGGACAATCGCGGCGCCTTCTCGCAGCGTATTGGTGGCAGTGCCCTGGTTGCCCATTTGAGTCTGCACCTTGTGTTTGGTGGCGATCAGAGCCATTTGGCGGGCTTCGTAGATGCTGTGCGTCATGGGTTTTTGCGTGAAGCAGTGTTTGCCCATTTTCATCGCCATCACACTGGCGGCAGCGTGATTGTGGTCAGGCGTGCTGACGGTGACGGCATCGATGCTGTCACCCATCGTTTCGAGCATCTCGCGGTAATCGGTGAACTTTTTGGCGTTTTTGAATCGGACTCCGGCCTTGTTGAGTGTGTTCTGGTCGACGTCACAGATGGCGACGACATCGCCGTGGCGACCGGCCGAGGCCGAATCGCTGCTGCCCTTGCCTCCGACTCCAATACACGCAAACCGGATCTTTTCGTTCGGGGATGTCGGAGCGGCCCAAGACTCCTGGTCCGAGGCGACCCAGAACGCGGTGCTCAGAGCGGCAGAGGTCTGCAGGAAATCTCGCCGAGAGGTGTGTGACGTGTTGGCTGGGGTCGAGTCGTTCATATTGAGCTTTCCGAGGGACGAATGCGTTAGGAGGTTGAAACGGCAAGCTGAAGTTGCCGGTTGTGGTCGGGTTGGCGAACCGCAGCCCGTGGCAAGCCGTTTACTGCTCGCCGGCATGATAGCACGCTCTGTTGCAGTGCACCAACCGGAGGACGTGATTGCGGTCGTTGCCATGTCCCGGCGACACGACTAATGTTGCTCTTGGGAAGCGGGACGGCTGAAGAGAAATGGGTCGGGCATCGGCCGGTGGAATTCTTGAACCGGCCTTCGAGCACGGGACACCAAGACTGAGGGTGGACAGACAATGGCGTGTGTGCGGATGGCTGCGGTGGCTGCGGTGGCTGCGGTGTTCTGTGTGGTGTCGGTCGGATTGGTCGGCTGCACGTCGAACGACGAGTCGGCGGGTGAAGGCGTTTCGGGTGTGCCTGAAACTGTGGTGTCGGAGGGTGTCGGTGAGGCCGAGCGGGCCGAGCAGGTCCGGCTTGAGCAGTCGGCGGTCGACGCGATCCGGGTTGCCGGAGGTCGTTGGATGATCCTCGATGGTGCGGTGGTGTCTGTCGATTTGAGCGAGTGCCCGTTCACTGACGACCAGTGCGAATTGCTGGCCGGGTTGACGGACCTGAAGAGTCTGAAGATCTGGGGTGCCAACATCAGCGACAGTGGGATTGGGCAGTTGGCTGTATTGAGTCGACTGGAGAGTCTGGGTTTGGAGAACACCGAGTTGACGGACGACGGCTTGGCGAGTGTTTCGAAAATCGCAACGCTGAAGTCATTGAATTTGCGTCGCTGTTCGAACGTGACCAACGACGGCCTGGCCCATCTGGCGTCACTCGAGCGACTCGAGCAACTTCACCTGTTGTACACCAATATCAGTGACGAAGCCTTGGTCCATTTGTCTGGGTTGACGAGGTTGAAGCTGGTCGACATTCGTGGCTGCGTATTGATCACTGACGCGGGCCTTTTGCATCTTGGAAAGCTGAGTGGTCTGCGAAGTTTGAAGCTGCGGAATCCCCAGGTGTCGGACGACGGATTGAAGGCGATCTCGGGTCTGACCGGTCTTACGTCTCTGATTCTTGAGGACACCGCGATCACGGATGCAGGAGTCGAGTTATTGTCGGGGATGACGAAGTTGCGAGAGCTCAACCTGTTTCGCACGGGAGTTTCGGATGCGGGTCTGGCAGCGTTGGCTCGGATGCCTGACCTGAGAACTGTGGTGCTTCGCGACACGGCGGTTGTGGGCAAGGGATTGGCGGCCATTGCGGGAGCGAAGGGCTTGGAGCGTGTCGACCTGAGTGAGACTCAGGTTGACGACGCCGGCCTGGCTCATCTGTCTTCTTCGGTGGCACTGAGGCGGTTGAACCTGTGGTCCACGTCTGTGACGGACCTGGGGATGAAGCACCTGTCGAATCTGCGTCAACTGGAGTGGTTGAATCTCGATTCGACGGCGGTGGGTGATTCGGGAGTGGCGAGTCTATCGACACATTCCGAGCTGCAGACATTGAACCTGTCGGGAACTCGTGTCACCGACGTTGGCCTGAATAGCCTGGTCGGGTTGTCGAAGCTTGGGGAACTGGATCTCAGTTTCACTTCGGTTACCGAAGGTGCGGTGAAGGCATTCCAAAAGTCGGTTCCCGGTTGCGAGGTCAAGCGGTGACCATAGGACTGGCTGAGTGGTTACGATCTGCCGGGAGTTGACGGATGTACCGTGAGACGGCCGAATGGCTGTTGAATCCGCAGGGTGCAGACGAATTGTTGGTGGTCGAGTCGTTGGGCAAGATGGGGTTTTCGGACCCGGAGCAGGCGTCGAATTCCTGGCGGACGATCCTGAGTGGTGGATCTGGCGCCGCGGTATCGGCCAATCTGCTGGCGTCGTTGTTGGGAGCGATGTCTCAGACGGCGGCGCCGGACATGTCGCTTGGCAACTTTCGTCGTTGCTTGCAGCACTGGGAGGAACCGGGAGTTTGGCTCGAGTTCCTCAGTCGTCGGCCTCGTTCGGTCGAGATCCTGGTGCGTTTGTTTGTCAACAGTCAATTCCTGACCGAGTTGCTTGTTCGTCGCCCCGAGTACCTCGAGCGGCTGACCGAATCGAAGCGTTTGGCGGAAGTCCGCAGTCGCGACGAGTTCCTGTTCGACATGCGTGAGGCGGCGAGTGCGGCGAGTGCGGCGGGTGCATCGGTTGAGTTGCAATTGGACGCGGTCCGGCGTGTGCAGCGCTGGGAGTTGCTACGCATCGCGGCCTGCGATTGTTTTGGGTTGATGGACTTGCGACGAGTGACTTTGCAGTTGTCGCTGCTGGCCGATGCGACGGTGCAGGCGGTGTTGGATTTGGTTGGCGGGTTGGGCAGCGACGGTGGAGGTGACGTTGGATGTCGGATTGCGGTTGTGGCGTTGGGGAAGCTGGGTGGGGAGGAGTTGAATTACAGTTCGGACATTGACCTGTTGTTTCTAAGCGTAGAGCCGACGGTCGACACGTTACGAGTGGCTCAGCAGTTGGTCCGCGAACTGGGGCGGATGACATCCGAGGGTTTTCTGTATCGCGTGGACATGCGTTTGAGGCCGTGGGGTCGATCGGGGCCTTTGGTCACCGATGTGGCCGCCTGGGTCGAATATCGTGAGACTCATGCGGTGGCGTGGGAGTTGCAGGCTTTGGTCAAGGCTCGGGTGATCGCCGGCGATCGGAGTTTGGGCGAGGGGGTGCTGTCCGGCGTGACGCGTTTTTTGGTCGAGCGTGGTGCGTCGGGCGGTCGTCGCACGGTTCGCGAGATGAAGCGTCGGATCGAGGAGCAATTGCCGTCCGCACTGCGGGCTCATGGTGAAGTCAAATTGGGAGTGGGTTCGATTCGGGACATCGAGTTTGTCACGCAATACCTGCAATTGCGGCATGTTGGCGAACATTCCGAGGTGTTGGGTGCCAACACACTTCGGTCGCTGAGTGCTTTGGCGGCGGCGGGTTGTCTGCGATCGGACCAGTACCGAAAACTTTCGAGCGGTTACCTGCTACTGCGATCGATCGAGCATTCTCTTCAGTTGATGCACAACAAGCAGGTACACACATTGCCGACGGACGACGGTGAGTTATCGTACCTGGCTCGTCGCCTGGACTTTGTCGACGCCGATCAGTTTGTGGCTCATTACACGGACCATTGTCGCGAGATTCGCGAGGTGTTCGACAGTGTGTTTTCTGATGTGGTGGATGGCCGGGGCGGCGGCGACGAGGCTTCCAGCATCGAGGCGGTTGGCTCGGTTGGGGCGGTACCGTTCAGCGAGCCGTTGTACCAGGAGGTGTTCAGCGAATCACAACAAGAACGACACCAGGCATTGCTGGGCGAATTGAATCGATTCGGGTCGGTGATGGTCGAGCCAGTGCGATTGGAGTGTGGTGGTGCCGAACTGACAGTGGTGGCGTTTGACGAACGGGAGTTGCTGACTGCGATCAGTGGGCTGTTGGTGGTTCATGGTGTCGACATCGTCAACGGTCACGCATTCACACAGGATGTACCCGGAGGTCAGTCTCGATGCGTCGACACGTTTGAGGTGCGGTTGCCCGAGGAGTCGGACTGGGACCTGTTGTGGTCCGATTTCCATGCAGACCTGTTGGCGTTTGTCGAGTCGATGGCTTCGGGACGTGGTGAGGAGGCGTTGTCGAGTTTGACCGACCAGGTGGCTCGTCATGTGCTTTGTGTCGAGGGTCTGGTTGGCAGCCTGTTGCCGGTGGAGGTGGACATCGACAACGAGTTGTCGGAGTCGGCGACGGTGCTGACGATCCGGGCCGAGGACACGACGGGGTTCCTGTATGAGTGTGCCCATGCGTTGTCGGTGGCCGGGTTTGGCATCCGGCGTGTGGTGATCGAGACCGAGGGGGACCGTGTGCGGGACCGGTTGGATGTGGTGGATTCGACTGGTGGCAAGTTGAGCGACCCTCGGCGGCTGCAGGAATTGAAGACCGTGGTGGTATTGATCAAGCATTTCACTCATTTGCTGCCGAGGTCTCCGAATCCGTTGTCAGCAATGAGGCAATTTCGTGAGATGCTATCGTCACTTCTGGAGCAGGACGACTGGTCGACTCGTCTGGCGTCGTTGGAGAAGCCGGAGGTGTTGTCGACTTTGGCGAGGGTGTTGGGTGTCAGCGAGTTCCTGTGGCAGGACTTCCTGCGGATCCAACACGAGACGTTGTTTCCGTTGCTTGAGGATGTGGAGTCAGTCGAGCGGCCTCGTGAGCGGGTTGAGTTGGCGGCCGAGTTGTCCGGTGAGATCGCCGGGTGTGACGACCGGGATGCTCGTGTCGAGTGCCTGAACCGTTTCAAGGACCGTGAGATGTTCGTGGCCGACATGCGGCACATCATCTGGCCCGAGCGGGAGTTCGGACAGTTTTCCGATGAGTTGGGCGATGTGGCGGAATGCGTGGTGTCCGAGGCGGTTGAGATGTGTTGTCGGGAGGTGTCCGAGAAGTTGGGAATCGAAGCACCGGGCCGTTTTGCGGTTTTGGGGTTGGGGAAGTTTGGTGGCCGGGAGCTGGGCTTTGCGTCGGACATCGAATTGATGTTCGTGTACGACGTGTCGGAGCAGGCGTCGGGTCGAGAGACTGTTGCGGCCGAGTATTACCGTCGCGTGGTGGAGCGATTGTTGGCAACGATTCGTTCTCAGCGAGCGGGCGTCTTCGAGTTGGACATTCGGCTCAGGCCTCATGGCCAGGCAGGTCCATTGGCCAGTTCGCTGTCGGCTTTTTCGTCGTACTATCAGCCCGACGGGCTGGCATGGCCATTCGAACGCCAAGCATTGGTCAAGTTGCGTGCGGTGGCGGGGTGTGTCGCATTGGGTGGTCGGATCGAAGCTTTACGGGATGATTGGATCTACAGTGACGGCGAGTTCGACATGGCTGCGATGCGTGCGATGCGTGACCGTCAGGTGCGGCAGTTGGTGCGGGCCGGGACTTTCAACGCGAAGCTGAGTCCTGGTGGGTTGGTCGATTCGGAGTACCTGGTCCAGGGTTGGCAGCTGGAATCAGGCCACCGTCATCCGGAGGTGCGAACGACGAACACTTTGGAAGCTGTCGACAGGCTGCACACAGTCGGCGTGCTGGCCAGTCAGACGTGGCATACTCTGCGAGACGCGTACGTGTTTCAGCGTTGTCTGATCGACGCGTTGCGAGTTGTTCGTGGCGATGCTCGGGACCTGACGGTACCGCCGCGAGATTCGGCGGAGTTCGTGTTCCTGGCCCGTCGGCTGGAATTGGGCGGAAGCCCTGAGGGGTTGGCCGAGTTGATCGAGAGGCACACGTCGGCCGTCGACGCCCTGGCGGCGAATTGCGATCCGTCAGCGGCCTGACGATTGCGGTTGTTGACGAGTCGGATTCCACCAGTCGTCGAGCGTGGCCCTGAGTCGTTTGACGTGTCCGGGTTGGCTGCCGGCGAGGTTGTGGGTTTCGTGGGGGTCGGCTGCGAGGTCGAACAGTTGTGGTTTGGCTGAACCGGATGGGACGATCAGTTTCAGTGAGCCATCCCGAACCCAGCGGTATTGAAGGCTGGCGGCCGGCCGATCGATGTCGGCAACGTCGTGTGCAAAGATTTCTCCAAACACGTTCCTACGGCCAGTTTGTCCGTCGACTGGTTGTGCGGCGAGTCCGACGAGATCAATGCCGGGCAGTTTTGTGTTGGGGTCGATTCCGGTGGCGGCGAGGATCGTGGGCGCCAGGTCGATGCTGCTGGCCAGTCGACTGCGCAGTCCCGGCTTCACTTTCTGTGGCCAGCGGACCAGGATCGGCGTACGAACTCCGCCCTCGTTCGGAGACCGTTTCGATTTCGGAGCGAATCGGAAACGCCATTTGCTGGGGACTTTTGTGGCTGGAGTCCTTTGGATCCATCCGTTGTCGACGACGAACAGGACCAACGTGTTGTCGGCGAGGCCGTGCTGGTCGAGGTGGTCGAGCAGCTGTCCGCACGTCTCGTCGAACCAGGTGCACATGGCGTAGTATCGCACCAACTCGATCGGTCGTCCGGGAGCACGGTAGAGTTCGACGAGTCGTTCGGGTGGGTTGTGGGGCGTGTGTGGCAGGAAGGGTGCGTACCAGATGAAGAACGGCGTCTTGGCGCAGTCCTTGATGAAGTGGTAGATGGGTTCGAGTCCGGTGCGTCCGATTTTCAGTCCAGCATCGCCGTGCCGGCCGCCTCGCTTGGGATCACCGTGCGTCATCGCGTCGGTGAATCCGGCGAGTCGCGGATGGCCTTCCCACCACTTGCCTGTTTGCAGGCTTCGGTAGCCTTTGCCTGCCAGCCACCGAGGCAGGGTTGGGTGGCGTTGGATGTGTTTGAGCATCAGGCTGCGGTCGGTCCCACGTGGGGGGTCGTTGCCGGTGATGCCGTGTTGATGCGGATAGAGCCCGGTGACAATCGTTGCCAGGCTGGGGCGACAGAGGCTGTTGGGCACGTAGCCGTTGGGGAACACGGCGGATTGTCGAGCGAGGCGGTCGAGGTGCGGAGTCCGGATTGTTTTGTGGCCGACGAAGCCGAAGTCCGTCCAAGACTGGTCGTCCGAGATGATCAGCAGGACGTTTGGTGGTGTGGCTGCCCGGGCTGCCGAATGAGTCAATGTGGCGGCGAGGAATACGGCCAGCAGGAGGGTGGGGCCAGTCCGAGCGGCCAGCTGTTGTCGGCTGTGACGATTCATCAAGTCGGTTCCGCCGAGTTATGAGCGTGGGTGATCTTCTGAGTCAATTGCCGTTTGGCCGCGGAGTTTAGCACGACGGGCCAGTTCAGCAAACCGTTCGTTTTGGAGGGGCGGTTGACAGACCGCGGAGAAATCAATTCAATGAAGATTGATACGACTGAGACGGCGCTTCGCTGGCCCGAGAAAACGGACTGGCGTGATGAGTTTCCGAAGTGGTTTCGGACGGGCGGATGACTCACAACGGAATCATGTGAATCGGGAGATAGAGGAATGAAAACGGTCTTGGCATTTGGTGGCGTCGCGGCGCTCATGTTGGCCTTGTTTGCGTCGAGCGAAGCGGATGCACGTCCACAGTATCAGAAGGCTTTTCTGTCGAAGTACAAGAACGTGACAGCGGCGGCGAAGAAGGCGAAGTGCAATATCTGCCATCGCAAAAAGAAGGTGGGCGAAAAAGGTAAGCCGCGTAACGATTACGGGACGGCGTTGCAGAAGGGTCTTCCGGCGAAGAACTGCAAGGTCGTGGCGAAGATTGTCGAGGCCTTGGTGAAGACCGAGGTTGTTAAGGTGGCCAAGGACAAGAAGGAGACCTTCGGCGATCGTCTGAAGGCAGGCAAGTTGCCGGCGACTCCTGCGAAGCCGTAGCGTCTGGACGTGATGGAATCCAAGCGGGGGAGCATGCCTGTCATGCTTCCCCGCTTTTTTTGTATCTCTACCGACTTCGCTAGATCGACAGGCTTTTCCGATGACACTGCGACGACGAGTGTGCGTGCTGATTCTGGCCGTTCTGACGGTCCCGTTTCCGGTTTTTGCCAACGATGCTGACGGAACGGTCGAAGTGCCCGCTGCCGTGACACGGTTGAAGCAGCGATTGGTGACTCTCGAGAATCGAGTGATCGGTCGACCCGAGCCTCCACTGCCTTACACCGTCGAAGTGGTGTACCCGAAACTGGTTCTCGACAATCCGATCTTCGTGATGCTGCAGCCGGGTTCGTCTCGACTGTTGTTCATCGACCAGGGCGGCAAGCGATTGTGCCGCACCGATTCGGATCCAGCGACCGGCCGCTACGAAGTTCTGTTCACGTGTGACGGGATTCAGTACAGCCTGTGTACTCACCCGGATTTCCTCAAAAACGGTCGCATCTACCTTGGCGGCGATCGCAAATCGAAGACTCCCAGTGGCAAGGAGTGCACGGTTCTGGAACTGAGATTGGATCCTTCGAAGGGTTTCGCGATGGTCAAAGGTTCCGAGCGTTTGATCCTTTCGTGGGATTCGAACGGACACAACGGAGCGGCTTTGGGTTTCGGTCACGACGGGATGCTCTACATCACGTCCGGAGACGGCACATCCGATTCGGACACCAATGTCAC
>CAVOEV010000104.1:0-14808 GCA_963694825.1 Planctomycetota bacterium | reverse complement strand
CGATGCTCCGGTTACGTGGTCGGCCAACAGCAACATTGCCTGGAAGGTTCCGGTGCCCGGTCGCGGTCATTCTTCGCCGACGGTCATCGGTCCCCTGGTCGTGATGCAGACGTCCAATGAGACCGAGAAGACGCAATCGGTCGTGGCGTTTGACCGCAAGTCAGGCAAGCCCCTGTGGCAAACAAGGATCAACAGTGGTGGATTCCCCGTCCGCATCCACCGCAAGAATTCGCATGCGTCGCCGACGGTCGCCTCGGACGGCACGCGTCTGTTTGCGGTGGCGTATCATCACGAGGGCATCCATGTCACGGCTTTGGACATGGCTGGCAAGACGCTGTGGCAGAAGCACATCGGCCCCTTTCGTCCCGATGAATACAAGAACGGCTACGCCGCCTCACCGATTGTGTTTGGCAGCAAACTGATCGTGCTCGCCGAATGCGATGACAGCAGTTACATGGTGTCGCTGGACGTGGCCACCGGCAAATTGGCCTGGCGGACAGTTCGCCCAGCCCGCATCAGCTACTCGTCGCCGATCCTCGCCCTCGTCGCAGGTCGCCAGCAGGTGCTGATTCCTGGTTGCGATCGCGTGGCCGGCTTCGATCCGGAGACGGGAAAGAGCCTGTGGGAGGTTCCGGCCACGACGATGGCGACCAGCGGCACGATGGTCTGGCACAAGGACCTGGTGTTTGCAAGCGGAGGGTTCCCCAAGTCCGAGACCGTCTGCATCCGAGCTGATGGTTCGGGCACCATCGTCTGGAAAAATACTCAGAAGTGCTACGAACAGTCGATGATCATCTCGGACGGATTCCTCTATGCGATGACTGATCTGGGGATCGTCTTCTGTTGGCGAGCGACCGACGGCAAGGTCATGTGGCGAGAGCGACTGACCGGGCCGATCAGTTCGTCGCCGGTTCTTTCGGGCGGGAATGTCTACATGACCAACGAGCGAGGGACGACATTTGTCTTCAAAGCTTCGCCTGACAAGTATGTCGAGATGGGCCGAAACACTCTGGGCAACGAGGTGTTTGCCACTCCGTCGATCTGCGGCGGTCGCCTGTATGCTCGGGTCGGACATCTCGAGGCGGGCAAGCGACGCGAGATGCTCTACTGCATTGCCGACGAGTCGAGTGCCGCGGTCACCCAATGACCGGTTCATTCGAGCAGCGAGTCGATCTCGCTTGAGAGCTGCTTAAATCGTTCCCAGGTCAGCCGGACCATTGCATCCTCTGCCGCCGGCGTACTCGCCGCCACCGCCTCATCGAAGACCTTCGCCGCTCGCTCGTCGTCCTTCCGTTTGGAGCGTTCGACCCGTTCAGCCATTGTCCGCCGGGTGACTCGGAGTTGTTCGAGCATCGCGGGGATGTCGAGTGTGTTGTTGGGTTGGTCGAGCAGTTGGAGAACGAAAGTCCAATCGGAGTCGTCGGGATCTGCGGCCAGGCAGTCGGCTGCCTGTGGTGCTGCGGCGGTGAGACCGGCTGCTTCGAGTCGTCGTTTGACGGCGTTTAGTGCGAATCCGGTGATGTGAAAGCGGTAGGTGTCGACGGCGTCGGTTAGTGCAGGTCGTGTCAGGAAGTTCTTGCCCAACCCGGTGATTTCGGCCTCGGTGTAGACCGGCTGTTCGTCGACTGACTCGAGTCGTTCGACGGCGGTCTGCATCAGTTGGATCGTCGGCCGAGACAGCGCATCGATACTCAGAGTGTCGTGCTTGGCGCGGTCACGTTGCCGGTGCTTTTCGTCGTTGCGAAAGACCTGGTACAGACTGTGCCTCAGCACCCAGGCGGGGGTCAGTTGATTGAGTCCATTGGGGAGTTCTTGATTCAAGTCGAGAGCTGCGGTGGGCGTGTTGATCAACGAGAAGGGAAACTCGAGTCGTCCGGGCAGCGTGGTGACACCTGCGGCGACGACGGTGTGTGGTGCTGAAGTGAAGTCGGTGGGGAACTTGACCAGGCAGCCGAGTCCGAAGAACAAACCTTCGCCACAGCGGATACCCTGGTCGGCCGTGCGGCCGGTGTGATTGGACCCGACCTGTGCTCCGGACCCGATATTGCCTCGACCCTCGGGCCAGATGGCTGCGATCAGTAGTGACTGGTGGTGAGCGGCGACAAAGGGGCCCAGGAGCGACGCGGTGACTTCGGCCTGACCGATGTGCGAGTTGGCTCCGATGTACGATTCGGCGATTGTCGCGTGGTGTTCGATTGTGGCCGATTCGCCGATCACCGAATCGGTGACGACCGCGTGAGTGTTGACGGAGGCTCCCCATTGCACGATCGATCCATACAGGCAGGCTCCGTCGGTGACCGACGTGGGTTGTTCCATTTCTGAGATCACGCAGCTGTTGTCGATCGCTTGGGCGCCGCGGATTTCGGCGGCTCGCCCGACATAGGACCCGGCAACGCGTCCCGAATCGTGAATCACGGCTGCTTCGTCGACGATCGTCCATCGACCGGTCGCTTCGATGACGTACTGTTCGAGCAGACTCACGTAGTCGACCCAAAAGTCGTCATCGTCGAACCACCTGAGCAGTTCACCGAGCATCGTGGAGTTCAGTTCGGCAAAGACGCCCAGTCGGCTGCGGCAGACTTCGAGTCCTGGCGGCAGTGTCAGGTCGCACCCATAAAAGGTTTCGTCGCCTCCGGTCACACTGTCGGTGCCGACGATGCTGGCATGCGGACTGACGAGTGTGTCTGAGATCAGTCCGACCCGGTGGATCAGCGCTTCGTCACCGATTTCGCAATCCTTGAGTGTCGAGTCGTAGACTCCGGTGGGCAGCGACGTGCCCGCAGCAAACTCGGCCGGCTCGCCGCTGAAGTGGCCCAATACGACGCGGCCCAGGAAGTGGTTGCCCGAGATGTGGTCGGCGGTGAACTCGGGGCCAACTTCAATTCTCGACCAGTCTCGGGCTCGGTTTCCCTGCGTGCGGAGTTGTTGGATTTCATCGTCATCGAGTGGCCGCGTGGCGACGCCAAGCACGAGGCTGAGCTGGTCCTGCCCCCATTGACTGACAGAAGCCAGCGTGTTGAGCAGTTCGGACTGTTCCATGGACTGCCGGATCGACTCGAGCAGTTGGTGCGAGTTGTGACGGGGCATGGTACATGCGGAGGAAGTGGTGGCTCGGGGGACGCCGGTTTCTGTTCTTCAGGTTATAATCATCGGCCAGGTTGGTTTTACCGAGACAGGCCGAGGAAAACGATGCAAAGCGGTAGCACGGTTCGGGAAATGTGGTTACTGAAGGTCGGGCTGGTTTTTCTGGTGTCCGTATCGGGCGTGGCCAACGCGGGGCAGTTGTCTGACGAGGATGACGAGTACCAGCCGGGATTGGTTGGTTCGTACAGCGGTGGTGGTCAGACGATCGAGCGAATCGATTCGGAGATTGCGTTCGACTGGAAGTTGTCGTCGCCGGATCCGCGTTTGCCCGAGGGGTCGTTTCGAGTCGTTTGGCGAGGCAAGCTGCTGGTCCGCCAGCCTGGTCGATATCGCTGGCACGCGTATGTCAGCGGTGGGGTCGAGGTTCGAGTGGGCGGCCGCGAGGTGTTGGCGGACGGAATGGCGAAGGCGGGTTGGACGACTGGCGGCGAGATCGAGTTGCCGTTTGGTGAGCAGTCGCTTGAGATCGAGTACAAGCGGACTGATGGGCCGGGGCGAGTGATGTTGTTCTGGTCGTCCGAGCACTTCCCGCTCGAGCCCTTGCCTGCTCATTTACTGTTCCTGCCGGTCCCTCGCAGCGATCTGCAACGTGTCGATTTCGGTCGCCGTCTGGCTGCTTCGCACCGCTGCAACCGGTGCCATGTGCGAAATCGCGACCTGCCAGCCCAATTGGCTCCGGATCTCGCGACCGCCACCGTCGGCACGTCACTCGAATCGTTGGTTGACCAGATCATCGACCCTCACAAGTCCAACTCGTCCAGTCACATGCCTCAGATGGGTGTCGATCGCCAGGAGGCGAGGTCGATCGTCGGCTGGTTGGTGGCGTCTGCCGGGCCGGTGAAAATGCTCGAGCCACCGAAACCGAAGGTTAGGAAGAGTGCCAAGACAGCGAAGTCCGAAACTCAAGCCGAGGCTGGTCACCGGTTGTTGCTGTCGGCCGGTTGCCTGGCGTGCCACCGTGTTGGCGAGTTGGGTGGCACTTCGGTCGAATCGGGTCCGGACCTGAGCGACGTCGGCCGCCGTCGATCGACGGATTGGCTGTGGACTTGGCTGAAGGATCCGGCCCGGCTGAATCGTGATCATCGGATGCCGGTGTTCGGGCTGACTGACAGCGAACGACTTCAGCTTGTCGCCGCGTTGTCGGCGTTGGGTGGTCCGTGGAAGCGTGGCGTGGTCGAAGTCACCCCCGATCAGATCGTGGCGGGGCAGAAGCTGGTCGAATCGGCCGGGTGTGCCAGCTGCCATCGGTTGCCTGGGCAGCCTCAAGCGGTCGCGCGTGGTGCGGGGGATCTGTCGCGGGTTGTTTCGGACTGGGCGCGAAGTTGCTTGGCCGATTCGGCTGATCGACGCAGCCGGCGACCGGCATTTGGCAGGAGTTTGTCGAGTGCCCAGTCGTCGGCCATCCGGTCGTTTGTCGAGTCTCGAGCCAAACGGTCGTTGTCGGCATTGTCGATCCGGGACCGAGGTCGCATTGTGCTAGAACGACGGGGGTGTCTGTCGTGTCATGAACGCGGTACGGCCAAGGGGAATGCGGCGTTGGCCGGTGCGGTGGCCTTGTCGACCGCGGGACTGAAGGGGCAGAGCCAGGCCCTGATGCCTCCGTCACTGTCGGCCGTCGGTGACAAGTTGCTCGATGCCGAACTGAACCGGTCGGTGTCGGGTCAGCAAAAAACAGTGCGGCTACCGTGGCTGCGGGTTCGGATGCCACGATTCGTGCACTCGGCGGATGATCTGGCGGCACTGACCGAGTACCTGATCGGGGCGGACCGGATTCCGGCCGATCCGCCTGCAACTGTGGTTGTTGCGGCGCGGCGTGGAGACGATCAGGAGTTGCTCGAGAGCCAGGATCTGATCGGTTTCAAGGGGTTCAGTTGTATCGCCTGTCATCGTTTCGGGAGTTTTGTGCCGAAGAACGTTGCCTTGGGGACGCGCGGTTCGGATCTCAAGGGTTTGGCCGGTCGGATGCGTCGCGAGTACTTCATGCGATGGTGTCGCGAGCCGTTGCGGATCGTACCGGGTATGGAGATGCCGTCGTACAAGAAGGCTGTGAAGGGAGTCTTTGGCGGCGACGTCGATCGTCAACTTGCGGCCATGTGGGACGCATTGAATGACAAGCGGTTTCGGACTCCGGTGAATCCGAATGCTGTCGAGCAGTTCCTGGTGGTCAATCGTGGCGAGTCGGCTCGAGTGGTTCGCGACGTGTTCACGTTGCCTGATTCTGTCGGTGGCGGGTCGGTGGCTCGGTCGTTGGCGATCGGCTTTCCGAATTCTCACAACGTGTTGCTGGATCTGGATCGAGCGAACCTGGCGATGTGGACCTTTGGCGACTTTGCCACTCAGCGAACTTCCGGCAAGAGCTGGTTCTGGGACATGGCGGGTCGGCCGGTGATGACTGGCGGCGAGCGGCGTAGTGACCTGGTGCTGGTGAGTGTTGATGATGCGGGGAAGCCGGTGTCGGTGCATCGTCCGTTGAAGGAACCGGTGACGGCGGCGCGGTTGGTTGGGTACTGGCAGGGGCCGGATGGGGTTGTGCACGTGGATTACGTGTTGCGGTTCGCCATCGGCAAGAGTGTATTGGAGATTGATGTCAGTGAGAGCTTGCGGTCGATCGTTTCTGGCGGGTCGTCTGGCGGGTCGTCGAGCGGGTGGTCTCGCGACGTGACGTTGCGAGTTGGGAAGTCGGGCGAGGGTCGCAGGCCGAAGTTGCCTCGGGGTGTCGAGTGCTACATGGGGCGGCCGTCAGCTTCGACACGATTGGGGGGTGCCCATGTCAGTGCCCGGCAATTCACGAACCGGACGGTTCGGCCTCGAGATGGTAAGGCGTGGGTCACGTTGCCCAAGCAGGGTGGTCAGCAGTTTATCAGGCTCGCCAAGTCAGATCCGGTTCCGGTTCCGGTTCCGGTTCCGGTTCCGGTTCCGGTTCCGGTTCCGGTTCCGGTTCCGGACTCGCGGCGAGTAGTCTTGGAGTATTCGACCTCAGTTGTTCCCAACCGTTTGGCGTTGCGGCCGAGTGCGGTTCAGGCGGTTTCGATCGAGCGTGTCACCAGCGTGCCGGGTTACGAGGGTGTCCGGCTGCCGATTCCCCGGTCGATCATGCCGACAGCCATGACCTGGACAGCGGATGGAACTCTGGCGTTGACGTCACTCAAGGGGCACGTGTATTTGGCTCGCGACACCGACGGTGACGGGTTGGAGGACACGTTGAGCCTGTTCGAGGAGGGGTTGGCGGCACCGTATGGCATCATCGCTGACGGCGACGACCTGATTGTGGCTCACAAGCCGGAAGTCGTTCGGTTGCGAGACACTGATGGGGACGGTCGAGCCGATTGGCGTCAGGTGGTGGCCAGTGGCTGGGGGTACAGCGACGACTATCACGACTGGACCTGCGGGATTGTCAGGGACCACAGCGGCAATTTGTATGTCGGGCTGGGCAGCAATTACTCGCAACAGGGTCGGGTGAAGGAGACGAGTCGCTGGCGGGGGAAGGTGTTGAGGATTTCTCGGGACGGGCGAGTGGAACCGGTGGGGCATGCGTTTCGTTATCCGACCGGATTGGCGATCGATGCAGCGGGCCGGATCTTCGTCAGCGACAACCAGGGGGTGCAGAATCCGTTCAACGAGATCAACCACCTTGTACCGGGGCGGAACTACGGTGTTCCGAGTCGATTTGAGGAGAAGCATGCGAGTGCCGCGGTGAAGCCGGCGATCCAGGTGCCTCATCCCTGGTCACGCAGTGTCAACGGGTTGGCGTTCTTGCCCACGAATTTTGCCGATCGCTCGGTCGCCGGGCATGGGATTGGTTGTGAATACGACAGTCGATTCCTGGTGCGGTTTACGGTCGAGGAGGTTGGTGGTGAGATGCAGGGTGCGGTGTTTCATTTCTCGCGGCCGGGTGCAGGAGTCGGGGATCGGAATTTTGTTGGGCCGCTTTCGATTGCCGTCAGTCCCGCTGGCGACATCTACATTGGCAACATCTACGACAGCGGCTGGTTGGGGGGTCGCAATACCGGGACGATCACCCGGTTGAGTCCGGTGGCTGGTGGCCCGAACGGGATGCGTGACTTGAAGGTGGTGCCCGGCGGTCTGCGTGTGGTGTTTGCCAAAGCGATCGATCGCGTGGCGGCCGCGAAGCCCGATGCCTACGCCGTGTCGGGGTACACGCGGGCCTGGAAGGGTGGTTACACGACGGGTGATTCTGGACGACATCGAGCGACGGTCACCGCTGCGGTGGTATCAGGCGACGGAAAGAGTGTGACTCTGGCGATCGACGGGTTGCGAGCCGGGCATGTTTACGAGGTGACGTGTGGTAAGATTGGTGGTAAGGGGGCCGAGTTGTGGCCGGCCACCGGACACTACAGCCTGCACCGCATGCCGAAAGAGACACCGTGACAGCGTCTGAGAATCACGCAACGAACGAGGAATTGCTTGCGTTTCTCGAAGAGCAGCTTCCGTCCGAGCGGATGGCTGCGATCGAAGCGGCGATGCGTGACGATGAGGAGTTGCGAGATCGATTGGCCCTGGTGGTCGCTCGGCACGATCCGGGAGCTCATTCGGTCGGAGCCATCTGGCGTCGTCGTCGGTTGAGTTGTCCGTCGCGGAGTGAACTGGGCAGTTTTGTGCTGGGTGCGGCCGAGGCGACTCGGGCAGAGTACATCGCGTTTCACCTGGAGGTGATCGGCTGCCGTTACTGTGCGGCGAACCTGGCCGATCTGGAACAGGCGGCGGGTGAGCAGGGCGAAGAGGTGAGTCGGCGGAGGCAGAAGTTCTTCCAGAGCTCAGCCGGATACCTCTCGAGCGGCGCCGAGTAGAGTGGTTTCGGGTCTTTGCGGTTACTTCTTCTTGGCAGTCAGCCGTTCGAAGTGCAGTCGACCGACCTGCCACATGTAGTGCGGTCCGAAACCGGCCTTGGGTCCCCAGGTGTTGGCGACGGCTTGTCTGAGGTGTTTGACGGCCGGCTTGTTGCGTTTTTGGACAGCGTGATCCAGGCCGATGTAGAGGTGGGCGTAGAAGAACCGTTTCTCGCGTTCGCTGTCGCTGATCTTGGCCGCCTTGATGTTGGCCACGATCGTTTCGGGTGTGATGGTTTCGGAGAAAAGTTTGTAGACCGAGGGGAACGGTTCGCGGTCATCCTTCTTGTATTGCAGCAGTCCTTTGCGTGCTTTTTTGAGTCCGTAGGCCCTGGCTTGTGAAAAGAATCGCCAGATGCCGTTTTCTCGGTCGACATTGTCGAAGCTGTCGTAGATTTCGAACTGGTGAGCGGCCTGTTTGTAGTTCTCTGCGTAGAACCAGGCGATGCCTCGTCGCCAGTGTGCCTTGTCGAGGCTGGGATCCAGTTCGACCATTTTCTGGTAATCGGCGACCGACTTGTCGAAGTCTGCGAGATAGAAGTGTGCGTCGGCTCGTCTCGAGTAGAACCCGACGCGATCGGGCTGTTGCTTGATTTGTTCGGTGAGCTCTTCGACCTGTTTTTCCCAGTCACTGGTCATCATTTGGCGTGTCTGTTTTGGGATCGGGTGCCCGGTCGAGTCTTCGGCATGTGTGGCCGAGACGAAGAGCATGGCGAGGCCTGTGGCGACGAGTTGGCCTGGTATTGGGAGTGGCATGCGGGAGGTCCGGTCAGTGCGAGTGAGTGAGTGGACGCTGGGCAATTTGGTCGACGGTGTGGTTCGCTGCATTTGGGATAACCTGCGAATTGCGTTGATAGCCGTGCAGGTGCGGCGGTTCGACGAATCGAATGGTCCAGGCCAAGGCGACTCCGATCAGCAGGCAGGCCGAGTACTTGATGCGGTCGTGGGAGTGGAACTGGATTTCGGGCAGCAGATCGCCGAGAGCGATGCAGAGGAAGACGCCGGCCGAGGCGGCGAGTGCGGCGGGGACGAGTGTCGTGGCTGCTGCGTCGCTGAGTTGCATGTCGATCAGCAGGTAGAACAGCACGGCGGCGACGGGGCAGACCGCGGCGTAGACGAGGTTGACCTTGAGTTGGGACTGTTTGGACCAGCCACCGGCGGCCATCAGTGTGGTGATCGACATCGAGTCGAGCGGTTTGTGCAGTGCGATGGCCAGAAAGGTGCCGATGCCGGCCATTGTGACGGCCGGGTCGTTCTGAGCTGCTGCCGCGACGGCGGTCGCCAGGGCGACTCCATCGATGAGCGTGTGGATTGTCAGGCCGACAAAGACTCCGGTCCAGCTGAGGTGATGGCTGGTGGCGTGGTGGTGAGCATGGGTGTCGTCGTGGTCGTGGTCGCATAGGGAGGGGTCGTCCGAGTGTTCGACCGACCCGTGCTGATGAAAGTGGAGGGCTCGGACCAGGAAGAACATGCCCAGCAGTCCGACCATGAGGTAGATCATGGCTGAATCGATGGATCCGCCGTGCTGGACCGAGTGGGGCAGCATGTGGAAACAGGCGACTCCGAGCATGAAGCCGGCCACCAGGCTCATCAGCGCGTGCAGCCTCACGTGGGTGAAGCGGATCAGGCCAGGCAGCCAGCCGCCGGCGAGTGAAACGATGGCGATCAGTACGCAATAGATCAGCAGTGTGAGCACGGGGAGGGCGCCAACTTGAACTACGGGAGACATTGTCGGAGGGGACATTGGGTCCGTTTCCGGCATCGGAACGGACGGCCGTCGATTCTAGACGCCTTCAGGTCGGAAACCCAAGGGGAGGGGCGGTTTGGCGGGGCGGCCAATCCATCTGCCATTCGCGCAAACCGGGCCGGCGACTATAATCGGGAGCTCACGTCAGCTTGCCCGATGGTGTAATGGTAGCACGAGTGACTCTGAATCACTTAGTCTAGGTTCAAATCCTAGTCGGGCAACTCGCGAACGCCCTGCCACGAGGTGTCAGGCTCGTCTCATCGGTTATCCTGACAGCTTATGAGCAACATCTCGGTCCGCATCCGCTGGATTGTGTGGCTCGCCGTCGCGATCGCTGTCGCGGGGGTGCCGGGGACTGGGTCGATCGAGGCCGGAGATCTCGAGCTCCACTGGGCCTTTCAGCCCCCCAGGCGACACGCCGTCCCGCGATCGGACGGCTCGACACCGATCGATCGCTTTGTGCGGGCCCGACTGGCATCTCGGCAACTGGCTCCCTCGACCGCGGCTCCCAATGCGGTCCAGGTCCGCCGAGTGACTCTCGACCTCATCGGGTTGCTCCCCACCTCAGCCCGGATCGAAGCCTACCTCGCTGATTCTCGCCCCGATCGCTGGGGACGGCTCGTCGACGAGCTGCTCGCCTCACCCCACTTCGGCGAACGCTGGGGTCGCCACTGGCTGGACCTGGCCCGCTTTGCCGACAGCAGTGGCTACGAATCGGATTCACCCCGGCAGATCTGGCCGTACCGCGATTGGGTGATTGAGGCTTGGAACTCGGACATGGGATTCGAGAGGTTCGTGACCGAGCAACTGGCCGGTGATCTGCTGCCCGCCGCGGATGTTTCGCAGCAGATCGCCACCGGATTCCAGTGCAACGTGATCTATGACCCGGGTGTTCGCTACGAGGCGATTGTCGACCAGGTGCAGACCGTCGGCTCGGTCTTCCTGGGACTCACGCTCGGATGTGCACAGTGTCATACACACAAGACCGATCCGGTTTCACACGAGGAGTTTTACCGGCTGTATGCGTTCTTCAACGAGACGTCGATCCAGCGGCTGCCGTTGCCGGGTTTCGACACCGGATACCGCGACGGGCTGGTGATCCGAGACGAGAAGAAGAAGTCAGACCGGCCAACCGGCCCCGCCACCCTGGTGCTCAAGTCGGCCCCCCAGGCCACTCACGTCTTCGAGCAGGGCGACCCGTCTCAGCCGGGCCAGAAGGTGGTCACCGGGTTCCCGGCGTTCCTGGCAACGGCCCGGGTCGGCAAAGAGAAGTCCTCGCCGCCGGATCGCATCGAACTCGCACGCTGGATTCTCTCGGAGAACAACCCGCTCACGGATCGCGTGACGGTGAACCGGGTCTGGCAAAGGCTGTTTGGTACGGGGCTGGTTGAAACCGAGAACGACTTCGGTGTCCAGACACCGCCGCCCTCGCACCCCGGACTGCTCGATCACCTGGCCCTGGAATTCCGGCATCACGGCCGCCGTTTCAAGCCACTGATCCGCTCGATTGTACTCTCGGAAACCTACCGCCAGAGCAGCGATGTACGGCCCGAGCTGGCCGCTGTTGATGCGAGCAACCGGCTCGTGGGTCGCCAGCGTCGCTTGAGGCTCGAGGCCGAGGTGATCCGCGACATCAGTCTCCAGGCCGGAGGCGTGCTGTCCGAGAAGATGCTGGGGCCCAGCGTGTTCCCCGATCAGTCCCCCGGAGTGCTCGATGCACGGGCCACCGCGGCGAAGTGGACTCCGAGCGAGGGCCAGGACCGGTGGCGTCGCGGACTGTACACCTGGCACTGGCGACTGACTCCGCATCCGCTCAAGCCGCTGTTTGATGCACCCGAGGGGGTGACTTCCTGCACACGCCGCGATCGCTCCAATGTCCCGGTGCAGTCCCTGGCGTTGTTGAATGACGTTTCCTTTTATACAGCCGCTCGTGGGCTGGGACGCTGGAGTTGGTTGTCCGGGCCGAAATTGGCGGATCGGGTCGACACGACGATGCTCAGGTGCCTGGGTCGCCGGCCATCGCCGTTCGAGCGTCGCGTGCTGCTGGAGTTGAACGAGAGCCAGAGAGCCACTCTGCAACACGACCTCGCGGCGTGTCGTGCCATCCTGGGACTCGACGCCGGGGCAGCCGATGACGACCTGGTCGAGCGGGCGACCTGGGTATTGGTCGCTCGTGTTATCCTGAACCTCGACGAGTTCTTCACTCGAGAATGACGAGGAACCTGATGCACAACCCCGCCAGCGCGATCACCTCGAGCCTGTCTCGTCGTGCCTTCTTCGGCGCCGGCGGCGTCTCGTTGGCCTCGATGTCGCTGTCGCAGTTGTCGGCAGCGTCCAGCGGTCCCCTACCGCAGCCGTCTCATGTGGCTCCCCGCGCGCGATCGGTGATCTTTCTGTTCCAGGTCGGCGGACCCAGCCAGCTGGACCTGTTTGATCCGAAGCCGGAGGTGAACCGGCGGGACGGTGAGGAGTTGCCCGAGAGCCTGTTGAAGCAGGTGTCGTTCGCCCAGATCCAGGAGAAGCGGCCGCGGCTGATGGGATCGCCCTACCGGTTCCGCCGACATGGCGACAGCGGGGCGTGGGTCTCGGAACTGATGCCCCACACCGCGGGGATCGTCGATCGGATCACGATCGCCCGGACGCTGCGGACCGACGATACGAACCATATGTTCGCCGAGTTGTTGATGAATACCGGTTGGCGGAGGTTCGGGCGGCCGAGCCTGGGCAGCTGGGTGGCGTACGGGCTGGGGAGCCAGTCGCAGGAGATGCCGGCGTTCCTGGTGCTGGGGACGAAGCCGCGGAGCAAGAGTGCCAATTACGGCAGCGGGTTCTTGCCGTCGCAGTTCCAGGCGACGGTGTTGCGGGATGCTGGTGAGCCGATCCTGAATCTCTCGAATCCCCCCGGCGTGACGTCACTACGTCAGAGGCTCTCGATCGACGCGATCAACCGGTTGAACCGTGTGCGGCTGGAGGCCAGTGGTGACGATGAAATCCGTGCCCGGATCGCCAGCTACGAAATGGCGTTCCGCATGCAGGCCCGAGCTCCCGGGCTGCTGTCGCTGGGCAGTGAGACCAGGGAGACATTGAAGCTGTACGGGATCGAAGACCCTTCGCGTCCGTCGTTTGCCCGGAACTGCCTGATGGCTCGGCGGCTGGTCGAGCAGGGCGTGAGGTTTGTGCAGGTGTTCCATGGCGACTGGGACCACCACACCGACATCGGCAAGCGGTTGCCCGGCGAGTGCCGCGTGACGGATCAGGGCTCGGCCGCGCTGGTGCAGGACCTGGCCCGTCGCGGGTTGCTCGACGACACGCTGGTCATCTGGGGTGGAGAGCTGGGACGGACTCCTGTGGCTCAGAAGCCGATGGCGGCCGGGGGTCGCGTGGGGCGTGACCACCAGATCGAGGCGTTCACGATGTGGTTTGCCGGCGGTGGAGTGCGGGCCGGGCAGGTGATCGGCGAGACGAACGATCTGGGATGTCTGCCGACTGAGGCGGGCTGGCACGTGCACGACCTGCAGGCCACGATCCTGCATGCACTAGGGCTGGATCACGAGCGGTTGACGTATCGCTACGAGGGCCGCGAGTTCCGGCTGACGGACATCCATGGCGAGGTGAAGAGCGAATTGTTCGCTCGGTCGTGATCGTCGCCGGGCCTCAGATCTGCCAGCCGACTCGGAAGGCCGGCTTGATCAGCCCACCGGCCCTGGGGTTGCCGGTGACGGCCAGTGTCTCTTGGTTCCAGGCGAATTCCTTGCCCCCGGACCGATAGGCCACGTTGCCCAGCAGCACCGCTTCTGTGAGCGGGCCCGAGTAGTCGAAGTGGCAGGTGGCCGGTTTGCCGCCGCGGATCGCGGCAGTCCATTCGCGGTAGAACCCCGGCGAGTCGGGGATCCGCTTGATGTCCAGCTTGGCGGCAGGCTTGTCGCCGGGGAACTTCGATTCGGGCAGCAGTTTCCGTTTCGAGAATCCGCACAACAGCATGCCCTCGCTGCCGATGAACAGCGTGTTGTTGCCGCCGGGGCTCAGCCCGTGTTTCTTGAGGATCTCGGGGCCGCTGTTGGCGTGGTACCAGTTGAGCATCACCTCGGGCCGGTTGCCTCGGGCAGGGAACTTCATGTGAGTGGCCATCGCTCGTGGGGTAGTCAGGGCGTGTACGGGAGGTCCTGAAGCCGAGACGTGTGTGGGGTAGTCGAGATCGAGTGCCCAGAAGGGGATGTCCAGGATGTGGCAGCCCCAGTTGCCGGTTTCTCCGGTGCCGTAGTCCCACCAGAATCTCCAACCGTAGGGGCAGTAGGTCGAGTGGTAGGGACGCTGTGCGACGGGTCCTTGCCAGAGGTCCCAGTCGAGGTGGGCGGGGACTTCGGGGCGGTTCTCGGGGATCTTCGACATCCCGCGGGTCCCGCCGACCCAGCTGTGTACTTCGCTGACTGAACCGATCGCACCCGCCTTGATCAACTCGACCACGCGGTGCACGTTGGGGATCGTGTGGCGTTGGACTCCGAGTTGCGTGGCAACTTTCTGCTGGCGGGCTCGGTCGGTCATCTGCCGGGTTTCCCAGACCGAATGAGCCATCGGTTTTTCGCAGTAGAGGTGTTTGCCGAGGTCCAGTGCGGCCATGGCGGGGTGGAAGTGTGTGTGATCGGGGGTACTGATGACGACCGCGTCGATCTGCTTGGCGATCGAATCGTACATCTTGCGGAAGTCCTTGAACTTTCGAGCCTTGGGATATTTCTGGTAGGCCTTACCGGCTCGCGCGTCATCGACGTCGCAGAGTGCCACGACGTTTTCTCCGAGCCGGACCATCGATCCCAGATTGGCGGCTCCGCGGCCACCGATCCCGATAAATGCCACGTTGATTTTTTCGTTGGCGGCGGCAAAGGCTCGTGGGTTGGGTGTGCCCAGGAAGAGACCGGTGCCGACGGCGGCGGCCGATTTCAGGAGATCTCGGCGATTGAGCGTGTTCGCGGTCGTGTCGGGCATGTCCTGGGCATTCCGTGTCGAGGTCGATGAAGTTGCCAGTTGACAGTCGGTTTGGGTGCTAGATGTCTCGGACACGCCGACCTTCGCAGA
>CAVOEV010000103.1:0-14933 GCA_963694825.1 Planctomycetota bacterium | reverse complement strand
TTGGCTGTGTCGTTCAAACCGGTCAAGGTGGACAGTGGCGAGGGTTTGTACCGGCGGAGCCTGTACACATTCTGGAAGCGAACCGGTCCGGCTCCGGTGATGATGATCCTCGACGCCTCGAAGCGCGATGTGTGTGTTGTGAACCGCGAACGGACCGCGACCCCTCTGCAGGCCTGCGTGCTGCTCAATGGACCTCAGTTCATCGAAGCGGCCCGGGTGCTGGGCCAGGCGATGTTGAAGAAGCACGGCGAGGATGTCGATGCGATGGTCGTCGAGATGTTTCGCCGGTTGACCAGTCGCAGGCCGACCGAACGCGAACGCGAGATCCTGGGTCGTGGGTTTGCTGAACAGTTGGCTTACTTCGAGGCGGACCCGAAGCGAGCCGAGGCATTTTTGAAGGTTGGGCAGACCGTGGCCGACAAGACGTTGCCAGCGGCCCGGATTGCGGCGGCCGGAATGGTGGCCAACACGCTGATGAACTTCTACGAATGTGTGATGAAGAGGTAGCAAGCGTGTTGCAGAACAAACAGACGCCTGGATCGGTCGGTTGCACCGGCTTCGACGACGCCTCGCAGCTGACTCGACAGCAGTTCCTGCAGCGATTCGGCACGGGCCTGGGTGCGATGGCGCTATCGACCGCGCTGTCCGAGCCGGTTGCAGGTGGCGAGGGCGTGCTGGGTCCGACTCATGTCTCCGGCAAGATCAAGCGGGTGATCTACCTGTTCAACAGTGGCGGTCCGTCGCAGATCGAGTTGTTTGATCACAAACCCGAGTTGAAGCGGCTGCATGGTACCGAGTTGCCTGAGAGCGTGCGGAAGGGTCAGCGGCTGACGACGATGACGGGCAGCCAGTCGAGTTTACCGTTGGCCGGGTCGTCGTTTTCGTTCGAGCGGCATGGTGAGGGCGGAAACGAGATCAGTGAACTGACGCCTTTCTTGGCCGGGGTGGCCGACGACATCTGTATCATCCGTTCGATGCACACCGAGGCGATCAATCATGGTCCGGGCGTGACGTTCATGCAGACCGGGTCTCAGTTCCCCGGTCGTCCGAGCATGGGGGCGTGGTTGGATTACGGGTTGGGCACCGAGAATTCGGACCTGCCGGCGTTTGTCGTGCTGGTGACCAAGGGCAAGGGTGGTCAGCCGTTGCTGTCGCGGTTGTGGGGCAGCGGGTTCTTGCCGTCGAGGTATCAGGGCGTGCGGTTCCGATCGGGCAAGGACCCGGTGCTGTACCTCGGGAACCCGGACGGAGTGGGTCAGGATTCGCGCCGCTTGATGCTCGATCGACTCCGTGAACTGCAGCGAGCCGGTGGCCGGTCGGGGCTCAAGCAGGATGATCAACAGGGCGATCAACAGGGCGACCCGTTGCTGGAGGCTCGGATTGCTCAGTACGAGCTGGCGTATCGGATGCAGAGATCGATTCCCGAGGCGACCGATTTCAGCAGCGAGCCGGCTCATGTCTTTGACTTGTATGGCAAGGACTCGAAGAACCCCGGAACATACGCGGCCAACTGCCTGTTGGCTCGCCGCTTGGCCGAGCGAGGTGTGCGGTTCATCCAGTTGTATCACCCTGGTTGGGACCAGCACGGGGGTCTGCCGGGCGGGATCCGCGGCCAGTGTCGCGAGACGGACCAGGCGACGTCGGCGCTGGTGACGGACCTGAAGCGGCGAGGTATGCTCGAGGACACCCTGGTGATCTGGGGTGGCGAGTTTGGTCGGACGTCGTATTGTCAGGGTAAGTTGGCCGCCAACAACTATGGCCGCGACCATCACCCGCGGTGTTTTTCGATGTGGTTGGCCGGAGGCGGAATTCGAGGCGGGACAACTTTTGGTCGGACCGATCCGTTCAGCTACAACATCGTCGAGAATCCGGTTCACATTCACGACCTGCACGCCACGATCCTGCACCTGATGGGCATCGATCACCAGCGACTGACATTCAAGTACCAGGGCAGGCAGTTTCGTTTAACCGATGTACACGGCCGCGTGATTCGGGAAGTGCTGGCCTAGCAATGAGGACGAACGCGAAATGAAAATTGTCATCTCCGACATGCTCGGATTCGAAGAGGAACACGTTGCCTGGATCCACGAGGCTGCCGGCGACGACACGGTGGTGTTTCCCGAGAGTGACGAGGATTTGGTGGCCGAGTTGTCTGATGCCGAGGTCTTCTTCGGATACCACTCGCCCGACGTGTTCTCGGTGGCTGCAAACCTGAAGTGGATGCAGACCACTTCGGCGGGATTGGACATGATGCTGACACCCGAGGTACGGGAGATGGGTCTGCAGGTGACCAATGCCAGCGGATTGCATGCGGCACCGGTGGTCGAGACGGCCTGGGCGTTGACGTTGGCGGTTTCAAGGTACCTGAAGCATTTTGGCGAGTGTCAGCAGAAGCATGTCTGGGACCAGTTCACTCCTTACGATTTGAACGACCGTACGGCCGGAGTGGTCGGATTGGGTGGCATCGGTCGTCGGTACGCGAAGATTGCCTCGGCGTTTGGGATGCGAGTGATTGCCGTCGACAAGCACGTTCAGGAGAAGCCGGCCGAGGTCGACGAGTTGTGGACGCTGGAGGGGTTGAACGACCTGTGTGCCGAGGCCGATGTGGTGATGATTGCCTGTCCGGCGACGGCGGAGACCCAAGGGTTGATCGGAGCCGAGCAATTGGCGTTGATGAAGCCGACCGGGATCATCGTCAACATTGCTCGTGGCGGGATCATTGACGAGCCGGCGTTGATCGAGTGTTTGACGGCGGGTCGGATTGCCGGAGCGGGGCTGGATGTGACCAAAGTCGAGCCATTGCCCGAGGACGACCCGTTGTGGGACACGCCGCGGTTGGTGATCACGCCGCACATTGCCGGCTGGTCGAACGACCGCTCGCGTAGCGTGGTTCGGTTTTTCTGCGAGAACCTGACGCGTTACAAGGCGGGCGAGCCATTGCGCAATCTGGTCGACCAGCAGCAGGGTTATCCGGTGCCGGATTCAGGTGCCGCTGCGGGTGGGGTCTGACGCCGATTCAGTTGCGTTCCACAGATAGAAATCAAACCGTCCGCCTCGTTCCGAGATCGTCAGCAGGCGGTGTCCGTCGGGATGCCAGATCGGGAACCCGTCTCGCTCGGCATGACGAGTCACTCGCCTCAGGTTGTTTCCATCGCGGTCAACAACGTAGACCTCCTGGTTACCGTCTCGGGAACTGGCAAACGCGATCCGCTTCCCATCGGGCGACCACGACGGATAGATGTCTCGTCGCGGCGACGCGATCAGGCGGCGTTGGTTGTTTCCGTCCGAGTCCATCAGCCACAGGTCGAGTGCTCCGTTGCGGCTTGAACTGAAGACGATCGTCTTGCCATCGGGCGAGATATCGGGCCAGCCGTTGATGCCGTTTGAGGCGGTCAGGCTGCGGAGCTCTTTTCCCTGGAGGTTGAGCGAGACGATTTGCTGGCCACCGGGAGCGTTCATGGTCATCACGATCCGCTGTCCATCGGGAGTGAAGCGGGGTGAGCGGACAGTGCTGCGTTGAGCCCCCGGTGGGTCAAAGACGATGTCCTTGCCGTTCGCCACGGTGCGGATCACGAGCGAGAGTTGCCGAGGTCCGCCCGAGCGGGCAAAACACTCGAGCTTTCGATCTCGAGAAAACGCGATGTCGAACTGAGAATCGGAACCGATGGCGTAGTGGAGAGTCTGCTTGCCGGTGGCGAGGTCGAGACGCATGATCGAGACGCGTTTGGGTTGGTTGTGAACCGAGTAGACCAGTGTCTTGCCGCGGTCGATGAAGACGGGGGCAAACTTGAGTTGACCGTCGCGGGTGACCTGTTGTGGTTGAGCCGCGTGGGCTGATGAGGCTGGGGCCAAGGCCAGGAATCCGAGGCTGGTGAGTAACAGGGCGGTGTGAATAGCAGCCGGATGGGTCATCGATCACACCAACCCATCGATGATGTGGCCACCGTTCTGGAGCACCTTGAGTTCGGCTCGGACGGCCGTCGATGCTCCGGCAAGTTCCAGGATCGTCGTTCCGACCATGGCGGGTGTAACCGGGTCGGTGAGCGGGTGTTCGCCGTTGGGGTCGCTTTGTCCGATGACTCGTCCCGGTTCGATGCCGCCTCCGGCCCAGACAGAAGAGTAGCAGTGCGGCCAGTGATCTCGGGATCCGATGTTGTTGATCCGGGGCGTACGGCCGAATTCGCCCATGCAGCAGACGAGAGTAGTATCGAGCAGTCCGCGTTGGTCGAGGTCCTGGATCAGTGCGGACAGCGTGCGGTCGAGCAGTGGTCCGTGCCAATCGGCCATCAGGCCGAAGTTGTCCGAGTGAGTGTCCCAGCCGTAGTCTCGGTTGGGGAACAGCACCTCGACGAACTGGCTCCAGTTGACCTGCACGAACGGCACACCCGCTTCGACCAGTCGCCGCCCGAGCAGTGCACTTTGTCCGAACGACGTGTGACCGTAGGCATCGCGTGTGGCGGGTGTTTCTTTCGAGAGGTCAAAGACCCGGTTGGCATCGATCGAGGAGATCAGGTTGTAGGCACGCTTATAGACCGCATTCCATTTCACGAAGTCCGACTGATCGGCTCGCCGACGCAGCAGGTCGAGTTTGGCGAGGATCTCACGTCGACTGGCGAGTCGGTTCTTGGTCAGGCCTTCGAGCAGGTTCAGTTCGGGGATCGACACGCGTCCATTCTCTTCGCAGCTGAACAGGAACGGGTCGTGTCCCTTGCCCCATGTTCCGCCGCCGTATCCGAAGTTCGGTCCGACTCCATCGCCGATGGGGCCACGGGCCAGGGAGATGAAGCCGGGGAGATCGATCGAATCGGCTTCGAGGCGATGTCGTGCACGGTGCCGGGCGAGGACCGAGCCGAAGTGAGGCTGATAGCCGGGTGGTCCGCCTCCGCCACCTTCGCCTCCATCGGTGGCCGAATAGCCGGTCATGCCGATCGACCCGGCTTCACGGTGGCCTCCGTTGTAGTTGATGTTGGTACGGACGACGGAGAACTTGTCGCTGAGATTGGCGAGTTGCGGCAGCAGTTCGGTGACCTGCAGGCCGGGAGTGCGGGTGTCGATGGCGGCGAACGGGCCGCGATAGAGGTCGGGTGCCTTGGGCTTGGGGTCGAAGAGATCCAGGTGGCTGGGTCCGCCGATCAACCAGACCAGCATGACGGACTTGGCCCGAGGCGCTTCGGCAGCCAGCACACGAGGATCGATGCCCGCCAGGCCTGCGGCGAAGGGCAATGCGGCTGAGGCCTTGAGGAACGAGCGGCGTGAGAGGCCCTGGCAGTTGCGGGACTGGTAGCTGCCGAGTGAAAGCATGCATGACTCCGGGCGTGTCGCAATAGACCCGAGGCTACCACACGGCGAGAAGCGGCGGCAAGTTTCGGTTAGAATGATCACTCGCAATTGCAACACGTGAACACTCATCCACCGAGAACATCAGCCATGAATCAATCGATCGCGCGTCGCGAATTCCTCGCACAAGCCTCCGTTGTCGCCACTGGACTCGCCCTGCCGACCGGACTGCTGGCTGCCGACAAGAAGAAAAAACCGCTCTACAAGATATCGCTCACCCAGTACTCGCTGCACCGCACCATCGCCAGCGGGAAACTTAAGAACATCGACTTCACCTCGTTCACCAGGAAGGAATTCGACATCGATGCGGTCGAGTACTGGAACCGTCCGTTCTTTGCCAAGGCCAAGGACAAGGCCTACATCGGCCAGATGCGCAAGCGAGCCGACGAGGTGGGTGTTGGGGCGACGGTGATCCTGATCGATGGCGAAGGGAACCTCGGAGATCCCGACTTGGCTAAGAGGAAGGACTCGGTCGAGCGTCACAAAAAATGGGTCGAGGCGGCCAAGCAACTGGGTTGCCACTCGATCCGCGTCAACGCTCGATCGAAGGGGACCTACCAGGAGCAGTTGAAGCTGGCTGCTGATGGTCTGCGGCGTCTGAGTGAATTTGCGGCGACGATCAAGATGAACGTGATTGTCGAGAATCACGGTGGGTATTCGTCGAATGGGAAATGGCTTACGAGTGTCATGAAAACGGTCGACTTGAAGAACTGCGGGACGTTGCCCGACTTTGGAAATTTCCGCCAGTACGACCGTTACCTGGGCGTTCGCGAACTGATGCCGTTTGCCAAGTCGGTCAGTGCCAAGTCGCATGCCTTTGACGAGGCGGGCAACGAGACCGGGACCGATTTCCTGAAGATGATGAAGATCGTCGTCGACGCCGGGTACAACGATTACGTTGGCATCGAGTACGAGGGTCGGAAGTTGCCCGAGGTGGCTGGGGTGCACGCGACCAAGAAACTGCTGGTCAAGGTCCGCGGCCTGCTGTCGTAGCTCCGGGCAGCCGACATCGATGACCTGGAATCATGCAAAGGACAACAGCGATGAGATTGCGACGGGGTGTGTGGGTTCTGGTGTGTTTGATGTTGGCGGGTGTGGCCACATCGACGGTTCAGGCCGCGGTGGCTCGCGGCTATTTCCGTTACCCGACCTTGCATGATCAGACGGTGGTATTCACGGCCGAAGGCGATCTGTGGCGGGTGTCGTTATCGGGAGGCCAGGCCACTCGGCTGACCACTCACCTGGCCCAGGAAACTCATCCTCGCATTTCACGAGACGGCCGGCTGGTCGCTTTTTCGGCTGCCTACGAGGGGGCTCGAGATGTCTACGTGATGCCGCTCGTGGGCGGGCGTCCCAGGCGACTGACCTACGACGGCGAGTCGTCACGCGTTGTTGGCTGGACTCGCGACGGACAGGTTGCCTACGCCACTCGCCATTATTCGACCTTGCCGAACACGCAACTGGTGTTGGTCGACCCCGAAACCCTGGCCGTCACCCGAGTTCCCCTGGAACAGGCAAGCCAGGCCGATTGGAGTGTCGATGGGAAGACGATGTTCTTTTCCCGTCTGGCCAAGCAGGGCAGCAGCACGAAGAGGTACCAGGGTGGAACGGCCGAGGCGATCTGGCGATTCGAAATGGCAGGCGATGGTGCTGAGGCAGTGCCGCTGACGGCCGACTATGCCGGGACCAGCCGCGAACCGATGGTCTGGAACGACCGAGTCTACTTTGCGTCGGATCGTGACGGGACGATCAACCTGTGGGTGATGCAGGGTGTTGGTGCTGACGCAGGTCGAGGCAAGCCAAAGCAGTTGACTCGTCATCGAGGCTTTGACGTGTTGAGACCGGCGTTGTCGGAGGGCCGGATCGTCTACCAGTTGGGAGCCGATCTGAGGGTTCATGACATTGAGGCGGGGACGGATCGCAAGATCGAGATCACTCTGCCGTCGGACTTCGACCAGACCCGCGAAAAGTGGATCGACAAACCACTCGAATTTCTCAGCTCCCTGGACATCTCGCCCGACGGCGACCGCGTGGCGGTAACCACTCGAGGCAACATCTTCGTGCTGCCGACGAAGCCCGGCCGACGGATCCATCTGACTCGGAGCCCCGGCACGCGATACCGTGGCGCCCGATTCGGGCATGATGGCAAGTCGCTGGTTGCATTGTCTGATGCCAGCGGAGAATTCGAGTTCTATCGTTTGCCGGCCAACGGTATCGATCGGGCCAAGAAGTTGACTGGCGACGGCAAGGTGTTTCGCTATTCACCGGTCCCCAGCCCTGACGGCAAGCATGTGGCATACCGCGACAAGAATCACGAGTTGTTCGTGTTGGATGTGGCGACCGGGACGTCGCGGCGAATCGGCAGGTCGCAGAATGGGAATTTCTCGTGGCTCGAGTGGTCGCCCAAGAGTGCATGGCTGGCTTATGTCGTGGCGGCCGAGAACAGCAACGACCAGATTCATGTCTACAACGTCGCGAACAAGTCCGACTCCACTGTTACCTCGGATCGCTACGACAGTTACTCACCGACGTGGAGTCCCGACGGACGGTTCGTGTATTTCCTGTCGGATCGCAACTTCGAGTCTTTGGTATCCAGCCCGTGGGGGGCTCGGCAGCCGGAGCCGTTCTTCGACCGCACGACCGAGATCTTTGAACTGTCGCTTCGCAAGAAACAGGTTTCGGCGTTTCAGTCGACCGATGAACTCGAGGACGACAAGCCCAAGCCTGACGCCAAGGCCAAGCCTGACGCCAAGGTGAAGCCTGACGCCAAGGTGAAGCCGGACGACACGGCAGCCGTGTCGATCGATCTGGACGGCATCGCCGCTCGGATCACTCGAGTTCCCGTGTCCGCCGGGAACTACACGTCGTTGTCGGCCACTGGCGAGCACCTGTATTTCGTATCGCGATCGACGTCGAAGAAGCGGACTCAGACGTTGCGTGCGATCAAGTGCGAGCCTGATGCCGAGTCGGCGACCGTGGTGTCGGACATCAAGTCGTACCGCGTTTCGGGGGATCTCAAGAAAATTCTCGTTCACAAGGACGACGACCTGCATGTGTTTGCCGCATCGGGGTCGTCGCCGAAGTCGTTGTCCAAGTCGCGAGTCAGTCTGTCGGGTTGGCGGATGTCGGTCGATCCGACTTTCGAGTGGCGACAGATGTTCGTCGATGCGTGGCGGATGGAACGCGACTATTTCTACGACCCGAATCTGCACGGTGTCGATTGGAACGAAGTACTGGCCCGCCATTTGCCGCTGGTGGATCGAGTGACCGATCGGTCCGAGTTGAACGACTTGATCGAGCAGATGGTTGGTGAACTGGAGGCTTTGCACATTTATGTCCGGGGTGGCGACCATCGGGAGGCCGAGGGCGGCGTGTCGATTGGTCAGTTCGGAGCGGTATTGCGTCGCGATGCGGCCAAGGGTGGTTACGTGGTCGAGCACGTGTACCGAGCGGATCCCGATCTGCCCGAGCAGGTGTCGCCGCTGTCGAAGCCGGGTGTCGAGGTGGTGGCGGGTGCGGTGATCGAGTCGATCAACGGCGTGCCTGTGTTGTCGGTCGATCACATCAGCGTGCTGCTTCGAAACACCTCGGGCCGCAAGGTGTTGTGCTCGGTTCGCGATCCCCAAGCCAAGTCGTCGCGCCGAGTGATTGTCGAGCCGATCTCTTCGAGTCGGGCGACGGACTTGAGATACGATCAATGGGAGTACACTCGTCGCCTGGCAGTCGACAAAACGGGCGACGGCAAGGTGGGTTACGTCCACTTACGGGCGATGGGGCAGACGAACATTGCCGAGTGGGCCCGGCACTACTACCCGGTCTTTCAGCGGCAGGGTTTGATTATCGATGTGCGTCACAACCGGGGTGGCAATATCGACAGCTGGATCCTGGGAAAACTGCTCCGCAAGGCCTGGTTCTACTGGAAGCCTCGAGTCGGCAAACCGTACTGGAACATGCAGTACGCCTTTCGAGGTCACATGGTGGTGTTGTGCAACGAGAAGACCGCATCGGATGGCGAGGCGTTCGCCGAGGGGTTCCGTCGATTGGGGATGGGACCGGTGTTCGGGACCCGGACCTGGGGCGGCGAGATCTGGTTGAGTATCAACAACCGGCTGGTCGATCGCGGGTTTGCTTCGGCTGCCCAGACGGGTGTGTATGGTCCGGAGCGAAAGTGGTTGATCGAAGGTCACGGTGTCGACCCCGACGTGGTCGTCGACAATCTGCCCCACGCCACCTTCGGCGGCCAGGACGCTCAGCTGGACGCCGCTGTCGAGTACCTGCTTGATAAGATCAAAAAGGAGCCGCGACCTGTGCCCAAGCCGCCGAAGTATCGAAAACGCTGAGCAACTGCGTGCCCCCCCCTGTCCCCCCTGCCCCTCCGTCCAACACGTCGACGTTCCATGAACACGCTTGAACACGGAACTGGTCAGCTTTTTACCGACCCGTCGTCGATCGCGGCGCGAGCCGTGTTTCAGGAGAAGTCTCGGGCGATGACCGACAAGGTGACGAGTGTCACCGAGGCGGTTTCGAGATTGTTGTCTGATGGTGACTACCTGGCGATTGGCGGGTTTGGCGGCGACCGGATCCCGACGGCGGTGTTGCACGAGATTGTTCGCCAGAACCGGCAGGATCTGGGCTTCGCCGGCCACACCTCGACTCATGACTTCCAGATCATGTGTGCCGGCAACCTGATGGGTCGAGGCCAGATGCTGGCTCGAGTCGACTGTGCGTATGTCGTGGGGTTGGAGGCTCGCGGGCTGTCGCGACAGGCTCGACGTGTGATGGAATCTGGTGAGGTCCAGTTCACCGACTGGAGCAATTACACTCTGGCGCTCAGGTTCCGGGCGGCCGCGATGGGTGTCCCATTCCTGCCGGCTCACAGCCTGTTGGGCACCGACACGATGCGGCACAGTGCAGCCCGAAAGATGGAATGTCCGTTCACTGGCGAACAGCTGGTTGCGGTGCCGGCACTGTATCCCGACCTGGCGGTGATCCACGTCCACGAATCCGATCCGTATGGGAATTGTCGGATCGAAGGGATCAGCGTGGCCGATCTGGATGTGGCGCGGGCGGCCAAGCGGTTGATCATCAGCTGCGAGCGGTTGATCACAAACGACGAGATCCGGTCCAACCCGACTCGAACCGCCATTCCTTATTACTGCGTGGATGCCGTCTGCGAGGTGCCGCTGGGCAGCTACCCGGGGAACATGCCCTACGAGCACTACTCCGACGAAGAGCACATCCAGCAATGGTTGGCCGTCGAGGAGGATCTCGAGGAGTACACGCGGTTCCTGGATCACCACATATTCGAGGTCACCGATCACCAGGAGTATGTTCGCCGAGCGGGTGGACTGGATCGGCTGGAAGAGCTGAAGCGACTCGAGTTCATGGACTCTCCACCGGACCCCTAGAGCAACCCGTCACGAAATGTCCGACACGACTGCTGACTACAACGCGATGGAGTTGATGGTGACCTGTGCGTCCCGCCTGCTGGAGAACGGGCGGACGGTGGCCGTGGGGACCGGTGTCCCCTGCTCGGCCGCGATGCTCGCCCAGAGGCTGCACGCTCCGGAACTGACGGTTTTCTTCGAGGCCGGTGGCGTGGCACCCCAGTTGCCGACGATGCCGATCAGCGTGGGGGATTCGCGGACGTTCTACCGCGGGCTGATGGCCACGAGTATGTGCGAGGTGATGGAGACCTGCCAGCGGGGATTGATGGACTACACGTTCCTGGGTGGTGCCCAGATCGACGCCTACGGGAACCTCAACTCGACGATGATCGGCGATGATTACGCCAGGCCGCGTGTCCGGTTTCCTGGCAGCGGCGGAGCCAACGACCTGGCAAGCCTGTGCTGGCGGACCCTGATGGTGACAATCCACGATCCCAGGCGGTTTGTCGAGAAACTCGACTTCATGACCACGCCCGGATACCTGGATGGCCCCGGAGCCCGCGAGGCAGCCGGATTAATGCCCGGCACCGGACCCTACCGGGTCATCACCGACCTGGCGATCCTGGGATTCCACGACGAGACGCGGAGGATGGAGGTGCTGAGCTTGCATCCGGGAGTGACGCTTGAGGATGTCCGGCAGAAGACCGGTTTTGAGATCAACGCCGCGGACGAACTGACGGAGACCGAGGCTCCCGGCGAGCGGGAATTGCAGGTCCTGCGCGAGGACGTCGATCCGAACGGTTACGTCATCGGACGATGAACCTGGGCCGGTGAAGCCGAGGGCATTTCGACTCACATCGCCTCGATCACGATCGGTTCGCTGTGGTCCAACTCGGAAAGTTCCGAGCAGTCCTCGCTGATGTGTCCGATCGGATTGACCGGGCTGGCCGCGCGGGGCTCGTCGCCGAACGAAGCAGGAGTTGGTCCGAAGAAGACACAGAATGCCGTGCCCGGGGGCCAGTAGGCCAACTCGCCCACGGCCATCTCGGACCGCGAATCGGACGCTTCGGTCATCTGCACGTCGATTCGAGAATAGTATTCATCGCCCCAGCGGCTGCCGATGCACTCGATCGGCAGGGCGTCGTAGATCGCCTGGGCAGTTTCCGATTCGTTGAGTTGTGCCTCGAACTCGAGATCACCGACTCGCAGTCGGATGACGTGTGACATGGTTGGTGATCTCGGTGGAAAGAGCGGGATTCAGGATGTGTGAGTCGCAAAGAACATTCAAGTGAGACCCCCGATTGATACGATCGCATTGATGTCGACCGGGTTGGCGACGAGAATTGACAGTCCGCGACGAGACGATCGCCACTTGTGGGACCAGCAGGATAAATTGCCCGGGATATGACTTCACATACCGACCCGAATCGACGATGCAGGCTGATGTGGATCGCGATGGCGATCGGTGCCGTTGTCCCAATGGCTGGATCGAATCTCGTCGCTGCGGAGCCGGTGACGTTCGAAAAGCACGTTCGTCCGATTTTCAAGACCCACTGCTTTCTCTGCCACGGCGAGGCGGGAGTCACCAAGGGGAAGCTGGATCTGAGGCTGAGGCGGTGGCTGGTGCGGGGGGGCGAGTCGGGAGCGGCGATCGCTCCGGGGGAACCGTCCGAGTCTTACCTGTTGAGCCGGATCAGTTCGGGCGAGATGCCTCCCGGTGACAAGAAACTGTCGGTGACTGAGATCGACGTGATCCGTCGCTGGATTGCCGCGGGGGCCACGACGGCGCGGCCCGAGCCGGAGACGATCCAAGGAACTGAGTACCTCTCGGAGGAGGATCGGAGTTACTGGGCGTTTCAGCCGGTGAAGCGTCCGGATGTGCCGCGGGTCCAGGATTCGCAACAGGTCCACACGCAGATTGACGCGTTCCTACTGAAGCGGCTGCGGGAGAAACGACTGACGATGTCGCGGCTGGCCGATCCGGTGGTGTTGATCCGCCGGGTGACCTTCGATTTGACCGGTTTGCCGCCGACACCGGAGGACGTCCGGCGATATCTCGAGGACCGGCGTCCGGGTGCCTGGGGGCGGGCGGTGCAGCGGCTGTTGGCGTCTCCGCGGTACGGGGAACGCTGGGGCCGCCACTGGCTGGATGCCGCCGGCTATGCCGACTCGGAGGGCTACAGCGACGACGATCGCGTGCGGCCCTCGGCGTTTCGGTTTCGCGATTACGTTATCCGGTCATTCAACGCCGATCGGCCATTCGACGAATTCATTACCCAGCAGCTGGCCGGTGACGAACTGGTGCCACCGCCCAGCCGGACTCTGGACCCCGACCAGGTCGAGGCGTTGGCGGCAACCGGTTACCTGAGAATGGCCCCGGATGGAACTGGGTCCGGTGGCGTCGATGCGATGGTGGCCCGCAACGAGGTTGTTGCTGATACGATTCGAATTGTCTCCACGTCCCTGCTGGGACTGACCGTTGGCTGTGCTCGGTGTCACGACCATCGCTACGATCCGATCAGCCAGGCCGACTATTACCGCATGCGGGCGATCTTCGAACCGGCCCTGGACCCCAAGAGCTGGAAGACTCCCGACGGGCGAAAGCTGTCGCTCTACACCGATGCCGATCGCGATCAGAAGAAGGTGATCGAGACCGAGGCAGTCAAGGTGGATGACGAGCGAAAGAAGAAGACCGAGTTCTATATCACCCGGACCCTGGAGGAAGAGCTGCTGCTGGTGTCCGAGGAAATCCGCGAGCTATTGCGGGAGGCCTACCGGTTGGCCTCGGGGAAACGCAGCGATGCGCAGAAGAAACTGCTGAAAAAACACCCCAGTGTTGCCAACATCAGCGCCGGGTCGTTGTATCTTTACGATCGTCGCCGCGAGGTCCGTGCCGGAAAGCTGGATTCACAGAGAAAGCAGAAGGAGCAGAAGTTCCTCGAGGAAGCCCGCAAGGCGCATCCGGGCGAGACGGTCACGCTGGCGAGCCTGGCGAAGCTCAACCCGAAGGCGGCGGCCGAACTGGAAGCGGATCGCAAGACGGCGAACCGCCTGAGGTCCGAGAAGTCGGCCGATGATCTGAAAACGTTTACGGCACGGGCCGATGAGATTCGATCGAGGATCCCGCACGAGGGGTTCCTGCGGGCCTTGACCGAGGTGCCCGGCAAGGTGCCGACGACGTTCGTGCACTTTCGTGGCGATCACCAGCAGCCCAGGCAAAAGGTCGAACCCGCCGAGTTGGCGGTCGTGAATCTCAACGCGCCGGTCAAGCTGCCGGTTAACGACAAGGCGCTGCCGACGACCGGTCGCCGGCTGGCCTACGCACGGCACCTGGTCAGCGGAGGTCATCCACTGGTCGCCAGGGTCATTGTCAATCGCATCTGGATGCACCATTTCGGACGGGGACTGGTCTCCTCGCCGGGTGATTTCGGCGTACTGGGCGAGCGGCCGACTCATCCGCAGCTCCTGGACTGGCTGGCCGACGAATTCGTGAAGAGCGGCTGGCAGGTCAAGCGGCTGCATCGTCTGATCCTGGGATCCCGGGCCTATCGCCAGTCGTCGGCGCGGACGCCGGAGCTGGATCGCCTGGATCCGGACAACCTGCTGCTGGCACGGATGTCGATAAGACGTCTCGAATCTGAAGCTCTCCGTGACGCGATCCTGACGATTTCCGGTTCGATGAACCCGGGGATGTATGGCGAGCCGGTTTCGGTGATGGAGGACGCGGTGGGCCAGATCGTGCTGGGCAAGGAAAACCTTGATGGCGAGCGGAAGCCGACCAAGGAGATCGACCTGGAGGGTGAACAGTTCCGGCGAAGCCTGTACGTGCAGGTTCGTCGGACTCGACCGCTGGGCGTACTCGAGACTTTCGACGTTCCGGTGATGACCCCCAACTGTTCGAAGCGGTCCACTTCGAATGTCGCGCCGCAATCGCTGATGCTGATGAACAGCGATTTCGTGGTGGAGTACTCCGAGCGGTTGGCCGAGCGGATCGTGGCCGAGGCCGGTCCGGATCGACGTTCGCAGGTGGTGCGGGCCTGGGAGTTGGCCTATGGCGTTCAACCCGCGGCGGACGTGGTCAAGGAATTGACCGAGTTTGCCGGGCGGCAGGAAGCCGCGTTTGACAAGGTGAAGCAGAAGGGTGATACGACGACGCCCGAAAAGCGGGCCATGGCGAGCCTGTGCCAGGCGTTGATCAGTGCGAACCGG
>CAVOEV010000102.1:0-14945 GCA_963694825.1 Planctomycetota bacterium | reverse complement strand
GCCCTCCCAGACACTCGAATGTACCACCAGGTCGGTGGCGTGGATCAGTTCGGGGATGAGACCGGGCGTCACGAGTCCGGTGAACACAAAGTGGTTGGCCAATCCATCGCGTGAGATCTGAGCTTCAAATCGATCACGAAGCGGTCCGTCTCCGACGAGCAGGAACTTGGTCTTGGGAGCGGCCTGTACGATTTGGCCGGCGGCTTCGAGCAGGTAGCGGTGTCCTTTGAGGTCGAAGAGTCGTGCGATTTTCCCGACGACGACATCATCGTCGTCGAACCCGAGTTCGGCTCGAACGTCTTCACGGGACCGAGGCGGATCGAGGAACGATTCGACGTCCATGCCGCTGTAGATTGTGGTGAACATGTCGGGAGTTGCGATTCCGGCGTCGAGGTATTGTCGGGTCATGGCGTCGCAGACGCTGATCAGTCGTTGGCAGCGTCGAGCGGCCCAGGATTCGGCTTTTCGAAAGACGGTTTGAGCGAGCCGGGACTGTCCGAAGTGGAAGGCGGCGCCGTGGATGGTGTGGACGACGGGCACTCCGAGTCGGCTGGCGGCGGCACGTCCGAGGATGCCGGCCTTTGAGCTGTGCGTGTGAACGATATCGGGAGCGACATCGCGGATTGCCGCGACGATCTTCCGGTAGCTGCTCCAGTCGGCCCACGGCCGAATCGCTCGCCCCATCTCCGGCACCAGTCTGAGTTTGAGTCCTCTTTCGAGAGCCCAATCCAGCAGGCTACCTTCGGGGCCGACTCCCGGACCGGTCATCACGATCACGTCGTCACCAAACTCCTCGGACTGCCCGGCGGCGGTCAGCAGAGTATTTTCCTGTGCTCCGCCGACAATCAGCCGGGTGATGATATGGAGAATGCGCATGAGTGGCGTGGCGATTCAGGAGTGGGCCGTCTTGGCCAGGTCGGTGGTGTCATCATACTCGACCTGCATCAGGTACAGTCCGCAGGCCGGAGCGGTTTCGCCGGCATCGTCTCGGGTGCCGTCCTTCAGCACGCCGGTCAACTGGTCGGCCGTCATCCGTCTTCGTCCCACCTGCACCAGAGTCCCGGTGATGGCACGGACCATGTTGTAGAGGAACCCGTCGGCAGCGATGTCGATCCAGACGAACGGGCCGCGGTCACTGGTTGGCAGATTGTCGATGGGCCACATCGACCAGGTGCTGAACTGTTCGTGTCGAGCGACATCGAGCCGGTGAATGGTCCTCACGCTGCTGGCTCGATTCGGGTGTTGCGTTTCGAAGGCTCGAAAGTCGTGCGTCCCGACCAGTCGATCGGCGGCCAGTTGCATCGCTTCGACGTCCAGTTCGGTTTCGTACTGCCAGGCGTAGTTGCCCAGGAAGGGATGCCTGGGCCGGGCGTTGTGGATCACGTAGCGGTACCACTTGGCCAGAGCGTTGTAGGTCGAGTGAAAATCGTCGGCGACGACGTCGATTTCGACGACGACGACGTTGTTGGGGAGGAAGTGTTGGAGTCCGGAGCGGATCTTGTCGCAGGGGATTTCGGACTCGGTGCAGAAGTTGACGACCTGTCCGACGGCGTGGACTCCCGAATCGGTGCGACCTGCCGCGGTGACCCGCGAGGTGCTGCCGGTCAGTTGCTGGATGGCCGTTTCGAGACAGGCCTGCACGCTTTGGCCGTTGGGCTGCACCTGCCAGCCGACGTAATCGGTTCCGTCGTAGGCCAGCCTGAGACGGATGTTACGCATGTCGTGCTACTTGTCGACTCGGTCGAAACGCCTAGTTGTCGAGACCCAGGTCGTGTTTCCAGCGAGCGAGCGATACGGCGACTGGTGCGGGGCCACCTGAACCCTGGCTCTGCAGGATCGCCACGGCGTTGGCCGCGCCCAGGACATCAAAGATCGATTCATCGATCGACTGGTCGAACTGTTGGAACTGATCGAGCGAGAGTTCGGCCAGTGCGAGGTGTTGGGATTCACAATGAGCCACCAGTCGTCCGACCGTTTCGTGAGCGGATCTCATTGGGACCTGTTTCCCGATCAGGTACTCCATCAAGGCGGTGGCATCGAGGAATCCGATTTCGAGTCGAGCGGCAATCGAGTCGTTATTCAGTCGTGCGGTGTCGACGATGGCCGGAGCCAGTTCCAGGCAGGCGACGGTGGTGTCGATGGCATCGAAGACGGCGATTTTGTCTTCCTGCAGGTCGCGATTGTAGGCCAGTGGCAGCCCCTTGAGCAGCACCAGCAGCTGGTTGGCGGCGGCGATCACTCGTGCCGATTTACCGCGAATCAGTTCGAGCACATCGGGATTCCGTTTCTGCGGCATGATCGAGCTGCCGGTGGTGTAGGCATCGGGCAGTCGGATCATGTCGAACTCGGTCGAACACCACAGGATCCATTCCTCGGCCCATCCACTCAGGTGCACCGCCACCAGTGCCAGTGCCGAGGTGAACTCGATCAGGAAGTCCCGGTCTCCCGAGACATCCAGGCTGTTGCCGGCCGGTGCGTCGAAGCCGAGCAGTTGGGCGGTCAGTTGGCGATCGATCGGCAGGCTGGTGCCCGCTCCGGCCGCGGCTCCCAGTGGCGAGACGTTGAGTCGTTTGCGGCAATCGGCGAGGCGGCCTCGGTCGCGAGCGAATTTTTCGCAGTAGGCCAACCAGTATTGAATGGCCTGCACCGGTTGAGCTCGCTGCAGGTGCGTGTAGGCCGGCAGGATGACACCGGCGTCGGTCTTGTCTCGCGACACGAACGACCGTTGCAGATTCAGCAGCAACCCATCGATCGTGTCGATGCTGTCTCGGACATAGAGTTTCAGGTCGGTTGCCACCTGGTCGTTGCGGCTGCGGCCGGTGTGCAGCTTGCGGCCGACGTCTCCGAGTCGTTCGATCAGAGCACTTTCGATGTGCATGTGCACATCTTCGAGTTCGGCTCGGAAGGGGAGTTTCCTGGCTGAGATGTCTGCGAGGATGGCGTCGAGTGTGTCGACGATCGCGTCGCGTTCGTTTTCGTCGAGCAATCCGACGTCGGCCAGCATCCGCGCATGGGCCTGGGAGCCTTGGACGTCGACGGCAGCCAGGCGATGGTCAAAACTGATCGATTCGGTGAAGGCTTCGACTCGCGAGTCTGTCTCGCCGCTGAATCGTCCGCCCCAGGGTTTGTCAGCCACCGGCTGGTCTCTCCTTACGACTGTCTCCACGCCTTTCGACGGTCTCCACTCAACCCCCAGCAAATCGCCTCATTCGGCAGGTCACCGGGTCGAACAATCCACTCTAGAGCCTGTTTGCGGGGAGGGTCAACCAGCGGTGTGTGGGTGAGGAGTCTCTTTGGTGGAATGAATTCGCAAGAATTCGGGTTGGGGGAGCCTGTAGCGGGTTCGGATCGTCCGAGTATCGGCTAGGTTTGGTTGAGTTGTGAGAATTGTGGTGTGGGAGGTGTAGTGATGTCGGAGCGACCGGCGGCTGTGGTGTTATTGAGCGGCGGGTTGGATTCGGCGACCGTCCTGGCGATGGCCTGTGGCGAGGGGTATTCGGTCCATGGTTTGTCGTTCGACTATGGTCAGCGTCATCGATTCGAGCTCGAATCGGCCGCGGCGGTGGCCGCGGCTCAAGGTGTCTGCCAGCACGTGGTGGTGTCGTTGGATCTGCGAGCCATTGGCGGATCGGCGTTGACGGACGAGATCGAGGTTCCGAAGGACCGCAGCGAGTCGGAGATGAGTGAGGGGATCCCGGTGACTTACGTGCCGGCCCGCAACACGATTTTTTTGTCGGTGGCTTTGGGTTGGGCCGAGACGCTTGGTGCGAGCGACTTGTTTGTCGGCGTCAACGCGGTGGATTACAGCGGGTATCCCGACTGTCGACCCGAGTTCATCGAGTCATTCACCGAGCTGGCCAATCTGGCGACTCGGGCCGGCGTCGAAGGCAGCATGCGGTTCGAGGTCCATGCGCCGTTGATCGCGATGACCAAGTCCGAGATCATTTCGAAGGGATTGGAATTGGGCGTCGACTACTCGTTGACTCACAGCTGTTACGACCCGGACGAGGCGGGACGAAGTTGTGGTCGTTGCGATTCGTGTCGGTTGCGGCTGAAGGGGTTTGCGGATGCGGGTCTTGGTGATCCGGCGACGTACCAGTAGGCGGTTGGTTTTTGGGATGTGGAGGTGCGAGTCGATGTGGATTGCGGAGGTCTTTGCTTCGATCCAGGGCGAGGGACAATTTGCGGGGACGAGGTCGGCGTTCCTGCGAACCAGCGGCTGCAACCTGCGATGCTGGTTTTGCGACACGCCCGAGACCAGCTGGAGGCCTCGAGGCGACCATCGTGAGTGGGAGGGGCTGGTTGAGCAGATTGCCGATCTGGAGTGTGAACATGTGGTGGTCACAGGCGGCGAGCCGATGTTGCAGCCTGGTGTGGTGCCGCTGACCCGTGCGTTGCGTGAGCGAGGTCACGTGGTGACGATTGAGACGGCCGGAACGGTCGATGCTGACGTGTCGGCGGATCTGATGTCGATCAGTCCGAAGCTGAGCAATTCGACTCCGGTCGACGAACCGGCCTGGGCGATCCGGCACGACGCGATCCGGGATGCCCCTCGGGTGATCGAGCGGTTTGTCGACGACTTCGCGTACCAGCTGAAGTTCGTGGTCGATCGACCGGCGGATGTCTTGGAGGTTGAGTCGTATGTCGAGCGGTTGGAGGCAGCGGAGCCAGACCACGTGTGGCTGATGCCTCAGGCAGTCACCACCGCCCAGATTGCCGAGCGTGCGGAGTGGATCCGCGAGGCGGCCGAGTCGCGTGGTTGGCGAGTCTCGCCACGGTTGCACATCGAGTTGTGGGGCAACCGGCCGGGGACGTAATGGTGTTTCAGCTTCGTGTCAGACGCCGATCGTGGCGGGGCCTGGCCCCTTTCTGAAGTTGGTTGGTGGGATTTGCTGTTGTGATCCAAAGAGGGGGTCGGAGTCCTTAGGCGAATTCTGGCCGTCGTTGTCTGAGTTGTCCTTGGAGTCGTGCGACGATGCTGGAGTGCATTTGTGAGACACGAGACTCGGAGAGTCCGAGCGTGGCTCCGATTTCCTTCATCGTTTGTTCTTCGTAGTAGTAGAGGATCATGATCAGTCGTTCGTTGCGATTGAGACCGCGAGTGACAAGCTTCATCAGGTCTTCTTTTTGGATGTCCTTGGTCGGATCCTCGCCCTTGCCGTCCTCGAGGATGTCGACTTCACGGACGTCCTTGTAGCTGTCGGTTTCGTACCATTTCTTATTGAGGCTGACGGTGCTGACCGCATTGGCATCGTTCTTCATCTTGTGATAGTCGGCCGAGTTGAGACTCATTTCCTTGGCGATTTCTCGATCGGTCGGCGGTCGTCCGGTCTGGGCCTGAGCCTTTTTGCGTGCGGCTTCGAGTTTGCTGGCCTTGCTGCGAACGAGTCGCGGGACCCAGTCCATCATGCGAAGTTCGTCGAGCATGGCGCCACGGATCCGCGGCACGCAGTAGGTTTCGAACTTGACGCCTCGGCTGAGGTCAAACGCTTCGATGGCGTCCATCAGTCCGAAGACACCGGCTGAGATGAGGTCGTTGAGATCAACACCCTCGGGCAGCTTGGCCCAGACTCGCTCGGCGTTGTACTTGACCAACCGGCAGTACTGTTCGATGAGTCGATTACGGAGATGCTGGTCGGACTGGTCCTGTTTGAAGTCGATCCAGAGTTTCTGGACTGCGGGATCAATGGCCTTGGCTGCCATGAATTCCTCCGTGAATTGAAGTCGGTATTGAGTCGAGACCGTTCATCCAAGCGGCCAGGACATTGAGTGGGCATGTCCCCGACGGACAGCACCCACTTCGGCAGATATCGACTTTGGATGAGTTGATGGATGAGGTTTTCTGAAAAAAATGGTTGAGATCGCGGTCAATCGTTGGCGTCGTGCTTCGAATTGGTTGAGTTGCTGGTTGTGAGGAGACGTTGGAAGAAGGAGTGCGAGTTGTGGGGTTGAGGCGAGTGGTAGACGAGTCGAGTGGCGAGTTGCGTGATGGCTCGTCCGGCGGGGCTGTCAGGAGTTTGGACCATCAGTGGTATGCGGTTGCAGATGGCATTTGCCATTTCCGGGTCATCGGGAATCCAGCCGGCGAGAGACGGTTCGGATTCGAGAAAGATTTTGGTCGTCCGAGTGAGTCTTTGGTGAATTTCGGCGGCCGTCTTGGCCGATTCGACTCGGTTGACGAGTGTGAGCAATCGTGCGTGAGTGGTTTTGGGCATCAATTTGAATGTGGCGTAGGCATCTGCGAGTGCGGTCGGTTCCGGCGTGGTGACGACCAGCACGGTGTCGGCGGCGGCGAGGAGTGTTTTGACGGCTGGGTGAGCGGCGTGTCCGGTGTCGAGCACCATGACGTCGTGTTCGGTTTCGAGTTGGCCGAGTTGCTGAACGACGTCGTGTCCGAGGCTTTTGTCCGAGTGGATGGCATCACAGAGTTGACCGGCGCCGGGGACGACGTGGATGTTGGCGGGTCCGTCGAGGGTAATGTCTGTCAGGCGTCGTGTGCCGGCCAGGACGTGTCCGAGGTTCCAGTACCCGTTGAGTCCGCACATCAGGTCGAGATGTCCGAGTCCGAGGCTAGCGTCGAGCAGTGCGACCTTGACATCGAGTCGTGCGAGGGCGATCGAGAGGTTGAGTGCGAGGCTGCTTTTGCCGACGCCTCCCTTGCCACTGGTCACGGCGATCACGGTGGCCGAGACGTTGGGGTCGTCGGCGGCGATTCGGTGATGTTGTTGGACCAGTCCTCTGAGTCGTCGAGCCTGGTCGGTGGGCCGATTGGCGGCGGGGGTCTTGGTGAGTGTTGTCATCTGCGGTCCTCGCACGATCCGTTTGCGGCGACCAGCAGTCGGTCGTGTCCGAGGACCAATCGAGCCATTCTTTGGGTCTCGGCACATTCGATGTCATCCGGTACGTCCTGTCCGGTGGTCAGGTAGCTGACGGGCAATCCGACGCGGCGTGCCAGGTTGAGCATGACTCCCAGTTCGTGAGCTTCATCGAGCTTGGTCAGCACCAGCGAGTTGGTCCCGACCGAGGCGAAGTGATCGACGGTGGAGACGAGGAAATCGAGGCTGGCGGTGAGGCTGAGCACCAGGTGGATTTCGTCGACCTCGGCATCGGCCAGCAGGTTCTTGAGTTCCCGGATCTGCAGTTCATCACGAGGGCTGCGGCCGGCAGTATCGATCAGCACCAGGTCCATGTCGCTGAGTTCATCGAGTGCACGTCGCATTTCCATCGGCGTGGTGACGACTTTCATCGGCAGGTCGATGATCTCGGCGTAAGTTCTCAGTTGCTCGACCGCAGCGATGCGGTAGGTGTCGACTGTGACCAGTCCCATGCGGACTCCGTCTCGGAGTTTGAGATTGGCGGCGAGTTTGGCGATGGTCGTCGTCTTACCGACTCCGGTCGGCCCAACCAGCGCGACGACTCGTCGTTTTCCCGGTGTGGCTGCGATCGAGTCGGCAGCCACGAAGTCGGCTTCGACCATCTTCACCAGTCGGGCCCGACACAACGCCTCGTCGGCCAGTTCGTCGCGCGACGCCTCGCGTTTCAGAGAAAACACGAGTTCGCGAGCGAGTGATTCGTCGAGTTCCGAATCGATCAACTCGTTGTAAAGATCGAAGAGTTCCGGAGGGCTGACAGCGTGGCGAGACGTCTTGTCGCAGCCGAGTTGAGCGAGTTGTTCTTCGAGCATGGCGAGTCGATCGGTCAGGCCGGTCGTCAACTCGCGTGGCATCTGAGTGAATGATTCGGCCGGGGCGGCCGGCGGGATCGGCGACGCGTCGTCGTAGGCGGTCGATTGGGTTGGCAGGCTGGAAGCGGGGTCCGGCTTGTGGGCAGGGGCAGGGGCAGGTGTGCTGATTGGGGTGAGTGAGTTGTGGTTCAGTTGATTCGCACTGGTGACGTTCCAGCCGATGCCAGCAGCGACTTCGACTTCGTCTCGGGTCTTTTGCCACGGGATCCAGTTATGGTGTTCGATTTGTCGTGTGTGCAGGATGACGGCATCGCGGCCGAGGTCGGATTCGACGAGTTTCAGTGCTTCGTGAATCGTCTCGGCGCGGTACGTCCTGACGTCGGAATTTGTCATGTCGTGAGTCCTGGCCCATGACGGTCCAGGCGATTTTGGGTGGTGGTTGGGAATCAGGCGGCGAGTCGTTGTTGTGGGACGTTGTGGGGATCTTCGAGCGAGATGGTGAGAGGTCCGAGTGATTCGACGTGAGTATCGCGTGAAACTTCTTCGACGCTCATCACGATCAGCCTGGGCTGTTTGTCACAGACGACCTGGCTGACCGAAGCTCGAGCCAGCGGGCTGGAGCAGAGTACGACAACGGGTGGGGCATCGGGAGCGACTTGTCGGCAGCGGTGTTCGAGTCCTTCGGCGAGTCGTTCGGCGAGCCAGGGAGCCAACCAGACTTGCAGGCCACTTTCGGAGAAGCGGCTGTGTTCTTCGACGGTTTCTTCGAGTTCGGGATCGAGTGTGACGACTTGCAGTCGGCGTTCGTCGTCGCGATAGAGGGTACAGATGGCTCGAGCCAACCGGTGCCGGACCAGTTCGGTCAGTTGGTCGGGGTTGGTTGTCGAGGGGGCCAGGTCTCCGAGTGTTTCGAGAATCGTTTCGAGGTCGCGGATGGGGACTCCATCGGCCAGCAGGTTGCCCAGCACGCGGTGCAGCCGCGAGGTGGGAACGACCCGGGGCACGAGTTCCTCGACCAGTCGTGGAGCTCGTTCGGCCAGCCGGTCGACCAGCCGGTGCACCTGTTGTCGAGTCAGCAGTTCGGTGGCGTGGCGTCTGACGATTTGGCCGAGGTGTTCGAGCAGTCTGTGGGTGGCGTCGGGGTGAGAGGGTCGCAGGCGACCATCGGCGATCTGGGCACCTCGCAGCGTGAACTGGTACCCGTCCTCGGGAAGATTCAGGTTGTCTCGCACAACGACGTCGGGAAGCAGGAACCCGAGTTCGAGTGCGACTTGATCGCGAATGATTCCGATCTGTTGCACCAATCCGTTTCCCGGAGTGTCCACCGAGGCCAGCCCCAGTAAATCGCTTCCCAACTCCAACGCCAACGGTTCGACGAATGGACTGGGGATAGTCGAGGCCGATTCTTGTGCCGTTGCGGCTGGTGGGATTTCGGTTGCGGTGTCTGCTGCGGTGTCTGCTGCGGTGTTGTTGTTTGAGTTTCGGCGTTGGAGTGCGAGTCCGCTGGCGAAGCAGACTGCGGCGAGAGTGATCAGTGGGAGTGCGGGGAGTCCGGTGAGTGCGAGGACGACGAGGAAGGTGGCGGCGAGGAACAGGGCATCGGTCTGACCGAAGAGTTGTGTCATGATGGCTTTGGGCAGGTGTTGATCGGACGACGAGCGTGTGACGATGAGTCCGGCGGCGAGCGAGAGCAGGAGTGCCGGGACCTGGGTCACCAGTCCATCGCCGATGGTCAACCGTGAGAAGACATCGATCGAGCGTGACAGTGACATGCCACCCTGGACCATGCCGACGTAGAGTCCTCCAGCGATATTGGTCATCGTAATCACGATCCCAGCCACCGCATCGCCTCGAACGAATTTCCCGGCTCCGTCCATCGCTCCATAGAAATCCGCTCGACTTTCGAGTTCGGCTCGTCTGACCTGAGCATCTTCGCGGCTGATCAATCCGGCGGCGACATCCGAATCGATGGCCATTTGTCGCCCGGGCATGGCATCGAGTGCGAAGCGAGCGGCGACCTCGCTGATTCGAGTCGAACCGCGGGTGATGACCAGGAACTGAACGACGACGAGGATCAGGAACAGGATGGCACCGACGGCGACTTGGCCTCCGGTGACAAAGTTGCCAAACGCCTCGATCACACCTCCAGCCGCCTCGGTCCCATCGATCGGAGCCCGTGTGAGGATCAGGCGTGTGGAGGCGAAGTTGAGCACCAATCGGAGCAGAGTGGCTCCGAGCAGCAGTGTGGGGAAGACGTTGAAGTCGAGTGGACGAGCGACGGTGATCGTTGTCAGCAGGACGAGAACGGCCAGTGTGATGCTGGTGGCGAGCAGCAGGTCCAGGAGTGCTGGAGGGACCGGGACGATGATCACCAGCAGCAACGAGACCACTCCGGCTGGAACCAACAGGTTCCGCCATCGCAGCGCAGCGTCGCGCAATGATTGAGTCGCCTCTGGTGGCATCCATGCCTCCGAGGGGGGGGAGGAGGGGGGGGGGGAGAGGTTGGAAAGGTGAGAGGAGAAAAGCGTGTGAGAGAGTGTGAGAGAGGGTGGGGGTGATAGTGGATTGTGTGACGAGGTGTCCAGACGGGTTTGGCTTGACCGGTTGGCTTGACCGGTTGGCTTGACCGGTTGGCTTGACCGGTTGGTTGGTCTGGGGTGAGACTGTCGTGTATGGAGTCAGTTGTCAGCCGTGTGTGCGTTTTGGTGAAGGGCGAACCGATGCGAGTGTTCTCGGGAGTCAAACGAATCTGTATGGGGTTGTGCGTCGTGATCGTGATCGGTCCGGTCGTACTGGCCCAATCGTCTCAGTCGCTGGACGGCCACACCGACCCGGTTTATGACGCCGTGTTCACTCCGGACGGCCGCTGGGTGGTCACAGCGAGTTTCGACAAGACGTTGCGGTTGTGGGATTTGGCGAGTCGTCAGAGTGTGCGGACGATGTCGGGTCATACGGGCCTGGTGCTTTCGATCGCCGTGGATCCTGGTGGAGGCCGTATTGCTTCGGGTGCGATGGATAACACGATCAAGATTTGGGATGTACCGATCAATTCGCCGATCACCGATTTCGCTGGCCACAGTGGCCCGGTCCGTTCTGTCGCGATGACTGGTGACGGGCAGTGGATCATCAGTGGCGGCAGCGACAAGAGTGTTCAGGTGCGTGCGACGGCCGACGGCAAGGTGGTCCGGGTGTTCGAGGGTCACCTGGCGGGTGTCGTCGGTATTGCAGTGCGGTCGGACAATCTTGAGGTGGCGACTGCGACAGAGTCCGGAGTGCTTCGTCTGTTCACTTTGGCGGACGGCAAACCGATCGGCGGCTCGGTGGTGGCTCATCCGGGTCCAATCACCGGCCTGCTGTATGCACGGAACAACAGCTTCTTGGTCACCAGTGGCAGTGACGGTCTGGTTCGCAAGTGGCCTCGCAGTTTGCCGGCAACTCTGGCCGCTTCGGGTCACAGTGCCCCGATTACCAGTGTGGACGTATCGTCGACCGGCAGCATGGTTGCGACCGCGTCCTTGGACAAGACTGCCCGGTTGTGGAGTCGTTCGGACGGCACGTTGCTCAGACCCCTGGAATCTCATCCTACCCAGATCACTTCGATTGCCTTCAGCCCCAACAGCAGCCAGGTCGCGACGGGTTCGGCCGACCAGATCGTGCGGTTGTTCGTCGTATCCAGCGGCAAGTTGCAGAAGGCATTCCCGGCCCAGGCCGGTCCGATCAGCTGCGTGTCGCTGTCGGCCAACGGTCAGTTGTTGGTTGCGGGCGACACGACCGGGTCGGTAGTCCTCTACAAGATCGCCGACGGCAGCGTGCAGGCGAAGCTGGCCGGTCACACGGCCGCGATCACTGGTGTGTCGTTCACAGCCAACAGTGCCCAGGTGGTGACTTCGAGTCGTGACAAGAGCTTGCGAGTCTTCGGGTCGGCCGACGGCAAGTTGGTGCGAACCATCGCCACCGGATCGGAGGCGTTGTCGCTGAGCGTTTCGGCGAACGGGGTACAGGCGGCAGTCGGAGGATCTGACAAGGCGGTTCGCGTCTACACCTTGAGTGACGGCAAGTTGGCCAAGACGCTGGGCGGTCACGAATCTGCGGTAACGGCTGTCGAGTTCAGTCGCGACAACACGAAGTTGCTGAGTGGTTCGGGACATGGTCGATTGCGTGCTTGGGATCTGAAGACCGACAGGGTGCTGCAGCATTTCCGGACGACGGGAGCGATTTCGGGGGTGGGTTTCAGCAACGACAACCGCACGATTGCTTTTGCCGGGACCGACACGTTGCTGCACATCGAGGCGATTTCGGTCCAAGTCGTGATCACGGCCGACGACCGTTCGGTCGATTCCCTGGGCCTGTCTGGAAACAGTGCCGTGTTGGTGACGGCGGGTCCGGGTGGAGTGAAGAGTTGGAATTCGGGGAGTGGCCAGCCGATCCGGACGTTTGAGGGGTTGTCGGGTGGAAGCCGGGCGGTGTCGATGAATGCGTCGAGTAACCAGTTGGCAGCGGCTGACGGGACGTCGCTTTGTGTGTGGAATGCTAGCAACGGAGAATTACAGCTGAAGATTCCGACTCCATCGCCGGTCACCGGTTTGGCTTACACCGTGGACAACAAGAAGCTGTTGGCGGTGTCGCTGGACCATTCGATTCGCAGCTACGATCCGACTGCACCCAATCCGAAGCCACCGGTCGCTCCATCGCGTGACGCGGCCCAATTGTTATCCGGCCACACCGGCGAGATCCATGCATTGGCCCTGGCCCTCGACAACACGACCCTGGTGACGGCATCGGGTGACGGGACGGTGAAGACCTGGACTGTGGCCGCCACCGGGTTTTCTCAGAATTACACTGGTCACGGGGGCTATGTGGCCGGGTTGGCTTACAGTCCCGACGGCACGCGGCTGGCGAGTGCTTCGTCGGACAAGACAGTGCGATTGTGGGACACAAAGACTCACAAGGTGATCCGTACGCTGTCGACTCAGCCGTCCCAAGTCTACGCCGTGTCGTTCAGTCCGGACGGCAAGTTCGTGGTCACAGGCGGAGCGGACAAGACGGTGCGGTTGATCAATGTCGAGACAGGAGCCGAGGCCAGGAAATACACCGGTCCGACTCAACCGGTCTACTCGGTCGCCTTCAGCCCTGACGGCAAGACGATTGCGGGAGCGGGAGTAGGTTTGGGCGGCACGCGTTCGGTGTACTTGTGGGATCTTGGCAATCCGAAGCCGTCGAAGCAGATCGAAGGTCACACGGGTGACATTTACCGAGTGAGATTCCATCCGACGAAGGGCGACCGGTTGTTGACGGCGGATTATTCGGGAGTGATCCACATTTGGGACACGGTGAGTGGTAAGAGTCTGTTCACGACGCGCTTGGCCAATCCACCGGTTTACTCGGCGGCATATTCCAACGACGGCAAGCAGATTGTCGTCGGTGCCCGCGACGCCAAGGCCTACCTGATCCCTGTGCCTGCGGCGGCTCAGTAGCGGAGGGACAGGCAGCCGCCTGCGGTGGGGAGCCAGTCCCCCGGTGGCCGGTTCGGTTCAGGCCAGCAGTTTCTGGACAACTTCGCCTTCGACGTCGGTCAGGCGGTAGTCTCGGCCCTGGAACCTGTAGGTCAGTTTCAGGTGATCGAGTCCCAGCAGGTGCAGGATGGTGGCTTGCAGGTCGTGGACGTGGACCTTGTCCTTGACGGCGTAGTAGCCCAGTTCGTCGGTTTCGCCAACAGTCGTCCCGCCTCGGATTCCGCCTCCAGCCATCCACATCGAGTACGACTCGATGTGATGGTCTCGGCCCAGCGTATCGCGTGGTTCGCCCTGCGGCGTGCGGCCGAATTCTCCGCCCCAGACGACCAGCGTGTCATCGAGAAGACCTCGTTGCTTGAGATCCTTGACCAGTGCGGTGGACGCCTGGTCGATTTCGGCACAGCGTTGGTCGAGTGGTTTGCCGAGGTTGGTACCGGGGTTGCCGTGGTGGTCCCAATCGGTGTGGTACAGCTGCACGAAGCGGGTGCCCTGTTCGATGAGTCTCCGGGCCAACAGGCAATTGCGGGCGAAGGACCCGCGTGCCGGTTCGACTCCGTAACTGTCCAGGGTCTGCCGGGTTTCTCCGGAAAGGTCCATCAATTCGGGTGCACTGGATTGCATCCGGTAGGCCATTTCGTAGGTGCCGATGCGTGTCGAGATTTCCGGATCGCCGACCTGTTTGAATCTGAGTGCGTTGAGTCGATTGACGGTTTGGACGAACTGACCTTGGTTTTGTCGGTCGATGCCTTTGGGAGAGGAGAGGTTGAGAATGGGGTCAGCGCCGTTGAGAAAGGGGACTCCCTGGTAGCGGCTGGGCAGGAACCCGTTGCCCCAAAGCGGTGTTCCTCCACGTGGTCCTCGGGGACCCGAGTGCATCACGACGAAGCCGGGCAGGTTGGCCGACGGGCTACCGAGGCCGTAGGTGACCCACGATCCCATGCTGGGTCGGCCGAAGCGGTTGAAGCCGGTGTTCATGTACAGTTTGGCCGGACCGTGGTTGAAGACTTCGGTCTTCATCGAGCGGACGATGGCAATGTCGTCGGCGATCGAGCCGAGTTGAGGCAACAGCGAGGAGATTTGTTGTCCGCTGTCACCCCAGCTCAGGAACTGGCGGCGTGTGCCCAGCAGCTTGGCGTCCTTCTTGATGAACGCGAATCGTTTGTTCTGGACGTAGGAAGCGGGAATCACCTGGCCGTCCATTTGCTGCAGCTTCGGCTTGTAGTCGAACAGTTCCAGTTGGCTGGGCCCACCGGCCATGAACAGGTAGATGACTCGTTTGGCTTTGGCCCGAAAGTGCCCGTTCTGCGGAACGCCCGGTGCTCCGGGTCGAAGCAATCCGGGGCCTTGGGCATGGGACTCGAGTTGGCCATCGGCCATCAGGTGGGCCAGACCGAGTGATCCGATGCCGAGTCCGGCGTTGCCGAAGAAGTGGCGTCGTGTCTGTTCGCGGACGAACAGTTGTTCCTGGACCGAGGCCGGCGTAGTGGTGGTGTTGTGAGTCCGCATCGGATCATTCCCTGGTGATGAATTCATCGAGATTGACCAGCACGCGGGCGACGGCCGTCCACGCCGCCGCTTCGGCCGCGTGGATTCCGACGGGTCGCCTTGCTGGAGCGACTGCCTTTGCGTCTTGGTCGGAGTCTCGAAACCGCATCCGCTGGCTTGCCAGGAAGTTGGCGAGCGTGGCGAGTTCTTCGGTCGAGGGTTCTCGTGCGAGGCAGGTGCGGAATCCGAATCGCAACCGATCC
>CAVOEV010000101.1:0-15120 GCA_963694825.1 Planctomycetota bacterium | reverse complement strand
GTGACAACCCCCGCAACGACGATGCACCAGACTCGCCATGCCACCAGACCACGTCATCAGCTCCGATTCCGTCTCTCGGTCGGACGCCGGACCAGGATCTGATGACGATGACAACGGTTCCAACAGGCAACCGACCGGATTCGTCCGCAACAACGTTCGAGACCGCCCGCCCAACACCGTGTCGATCGCACGCACCATGTCGCGACTCGTCACAGCCGTGCGCCGACGACCCACCTCGATGTAACGGTCGTCGATCCGACCGCGGTAGCACAATCGCCCCGAACCGTCGATCACGAACGACTCGGGAACATGCGTCGGCTCCAAGACGTCCCGGAGCCTGCTATGGGCAGGATCGTCCGATTCGCTGATCACCGGAATGCGACCAGCCAACAGGTCCGCAACTCCATCATCAACTCCAATCACCAGGACCTCGACGCCACGACGCGACGCCGCAAGCTGCAGTCGACGCAACATCGGCTGATAGCTGAGCGAAATCGGGCAGGTGCTCGAGAGATAGACGACGACCGTCGCCGGTGACTCGCAACGACCACCAACTCGGTGCACCACACCAGACGTGTCTCGCACTGTGATCGACTCGACAAACGGCCGGTCATCCAAAACAAAACCACCCGCTGTGACCGACGCACCACCAACTTCCCAGGGCAACACGCCACCAATCCAGGCCCCCAGACCCAGCAACCCCAGCAACGACAAGACCAACGGCGCAATCGCCGCTCGCAATGGCCGTGGCGGGAATGAGGACGGGCGATCCAAGAGCTGTGAGTCCGACTCGAGAAATGATGCGGGGCGGGACGGTAACACATGCCGTGGCTTGCAACGAGACGAAACGGTCACCCCCAGAGACTGCCTCTTCGCCCGCCCCACGGCAGGCGGGTGCCTGTCCCGGCAGCAGCACAGCCAATCCCATTAAAAGGGAGCGGCCGCCGCAGAGTCCCGCAACTCTACGACGGCCTGCCACCCTCGGACAAACACCGTACGGGTTTCAGCCGGAGCCCATTGGCTTAGACCCGATCCAGTGCCTCCACCAGAACTACTCCGGTGGAATGCCCAAAAGTTCTTCTTCCTCTTCCTGGATGATGATCCGCGGAGTCACCATCAACATGATGCTCTCCGTCTCACGACCAACACCTGAGTTCTTGAAAAGGCGACTGATGTAGGGAATCTTGTTCAGGATCGGAACACCGGACATCTTGCGACCTTCTCGCAACCGCTTTACACCGCCCAAAAGAACGGTTCCGCCGTCGGGAACACTGACCGTCGTGGTGACATTGAGTATCTGCTGAATCGGCTGCTGAACCGTCAACGTTCCACCGCCGCCGCCACCCATGCCACCGCCACCCATGCCGCCGCCCATGCCACCGCCACCCATGCCACCGCCACCCATGCCACCACCGCCCATGCCACCACCGCCCATGCCACCACCGCCGATGCCGCCAAAGCCGCTTTGCGCACTCTGAGAGAACGCGTCAGCCAGGTTAGTGTCAATCGGCAGTGCCTGGCCAAACTGGCCGGCCGTGCTGCGAGTTGGTCGGAAATCGTGAGGACCACCCCCGATGCCGCCCATGCCCATCATGCCGCCGCCACCGCCGCCGCCACCCTGGCCGCCACCCATGCCGCCGCCCTGGCCGCCGCCCATGCCGCCACCCTGGCCGCCACCCTGGCCGCCACCGCCGCCGCCGCCTGAAAAGCTGAACGTCCGCATGCCTGTGATCTGAGTGAAACTGGGTTCGACCGTCAGCCGCACGTAACGCCGGTCGGCCGATACGACCGCCTGCACTCGCAGGAACACACCCTCGGACAAGGTCTGGATCACCGGCGTGTATCCAACTCCTCCGAAAACGCCACCGCCGCCACTGGGAATCATGCTCACCACGAATGGCTGCATCAGTTGATCACGAATCGTCGCCCGCTGACCGTTGAACATCGTCACCTTCGGGGCCGCCATCACGTTGGTTCGAGCGTCACCCTGAGCGGCCTGAATAAAGAAGAATGTCTCGATGTCCGAAAGGATCGCCATTCCGAACTGAAGACCGCTCTGAGGGTCATACCCGCCAAAGTCGGGGATGCCGATCTGGAACGAACCCTGACGGAACTGAAGATCAAGATCGTCGGTGAACTGATCCGGAGACGCCAAGCCGATGACCGTCGGACGCGAGTAGTTGTCGCGACCCACCAGGTTGCGTGTCGGAGCCGGATCGAACAGGCCAACGCCGCCACCTTGCTGCTGCTGGCCGCCCTGGCCGCCGCCCTGGCCGCCGCCCTGGCCGCCACCCTGGCCGCCACCCTGGCCGCCACCCTGGCCGCCGCCGAAGCCGCCGATGCCGCCAACGCCGAACATGCCGCCACCCTGGCCGCCACCCTGGCCGCCACCCTGGCCCGCCGTGCCACCGGTGTTGCCGATCACCGTGCCGAAGGGAGGCAGAATCGAACCGGGTCCGGAGCTCTGGTTGCCGCCACCGCCGCCGCCGCCGCCGCCCTGAGAACTACCGCCGTCGAAGACCGGGCCGCCAACCGTATCTTGGATGTTCCAGTCGAAATCGATGCCGATCCGCTCGTAGAAGTGGTCACTCACACTGATCTGACGCACTTCGATCGTCACCTGCAAGTCCTGCAGACGACGCAACTGCTCCAACAGGTCAGCGATCTCGTCGTGCACCTTCTGAGTCGCACGGATCACCAGACTCAACGTCGATTCGTGACCTCGCACACTGCCCTGGCCACCAATCTCGTCCCAACTGCCCGGTTCAACCGTCGATGTGATCAAACTCGACAGCGAACCAAAGTTGATCGAACGCTCTCCACCAGTCACCTCCGACTGCATCCCGCCTCCGGATACCAAGCCAGGCAATCCCGCTGCCGGGTTGCCGCCAACCTGGAACTGAGCCGATGTGCTGCCGACGGACAACTGGCCAGCCGATTGTCGTGACGGATCCTGAGATGTGCCGACTCCAAAACTCGAAAGCGTCCCGTCGATCGGCATGCCGATCTCCAAGGGCACCACCAGGTCCGCCACCGGATAGGTCGCCGTGATCAGACGACCCTGCTGACGCAACTTGCTGGTGATCTTCAACACGTCGTCCTGGACCGTGTAATCCAGATCGAGCGGCTCGAGTATCAGGTTCAGAATGCTCTTGAGCTTGATGCCGTTGAGGTCGATCGAGACCGGCGAATTGGTCGTGGCTCCAACCTCCTCCAGACCCAACTTGTCCACAACAATGTTGATTTCCAACTGCTGGCGAATCTCGTCAATGACATCCTTCAACGGTGCCTCGTCGTAATGCAACGACACCGGAGAATTCAGACTCTTCTCGATCTGCAACTCCTCGGCACTGCGAACGCGGTTGTCCGGTCGACCGTAACGCTTGCGACGCTTGACCAGATCAGACCACTCTTGGCGACCGGGATAGGCATAGTCGTCCTGAGGAAACACCATCGCCAATTCGACGTCGTTCAAGGCGTCCCACAAACTCGCATCCACGTCCTCACGACGACGATCATTCATCTCGTTCCGACGTGCATAAATCGCCTTCTGAAACATCGTCACCACGACCGGCCTGTGAGGGTCCAACTCGCGTGCCTGCCGGGCAATCATCTCGGCTTCCTCGAATCGCCGGTCCCGGTAGAACTCGTTGTACTTGTCGACCAACTGGTCGATTTCCTGCTCGACACGGATCTTGTGCTGCTGCTCGGCCTCGAACTGAGCCTCGATCTCCTTGTTTCGCATGCCCTGGGCAACCTGAGGCGCTCGAAGATCACGCTCGGCCGCGATCGCTCGACGAGTTGTGCTCAATTGGTTCTTCAGACGATCAGCCAATGCCTTGTCTAAATTCGCCGTGTTGACCGCCGCCAACAACTCATCCAACGACTGCAATGCCTTGTCCGGATCCGATTCCTTGATCTTCTGAGCCTTGAAGACGGTGTTCAACGTGCGGCTGCGGAGCGTCTCGAACAACAGCCTCTGCTTACGCTGAGCCAACGCGATCGCGTCGTCCGGACCCGATTGGCCAGACACCGCAGTTTCGGCAGACGCCGTCCGCACACCGCTGGCGTTTCGAGGCGACAATTCGCGGATGAAATCCTCCAACTGCTGAGATCGCACCCGATCCAACTTCTCGCCACTTCGGTACACGTCCAGAAAGACCCTGTAAGCTGCCTCGCGGTCGCCCCGGTTCAGATGAACCAAACCCTCGTTGTACTGGTCCAATACCGACGTGCCCGTCGCCGGACCAACCGCCGGATCAACCACCGGATCAGGCGGATTCGACGGTCCGCGACGAATCGCACGAGCCACACCCTCGGGCCGCAACATGGGATCGGACAATGGGCGTGGTCGGGTTGCTGATGGAATGGCCGGTTGAATTGACGACGGATTCGTTTCCGCAATCGGCGGCTGGGCCGCTGGCTGAATCGCAGCCGGTTGTTCGGCAGATGCTACCTGGGCCTGTTTCTGAACAATGTCCTGCAAGACGAAACCTGGACGATCTTCCAGCAGATCCCACGCCACGTCGATCCGACTCGCCGCTTCGGCCCGAGCGGCCGCCTCGGTCAACTTGCCAGCCTGAAACAGCCGGCGTGCCTCGGCCACCAGCAACTTGGCGCGATCCTTGGGCGCCAGAAGGTTATCGGGGCCCGGAGTCGCCGTTGCCGGAGACGTCCCCGGAAGAGTCCCCGGGCGGACGCTGGGATGAGCGGCCTCGATCCGAGCGATCAGTTGCTCGGGCGTGATCTCGCCCCGAGCAAAGGTCAGCTTCTGGTGCCGTGCAATCAGGTCAGCCACCGTCGCCAGACGCAACGCTTCTTCAGATCGACCGGCAGCTTCCTGCTTGGTCGCCACCACCATGTAGTCTCGGACACGCACCTCGAGCAGCTTCGCCAGCGAACCACCTTTCAAACCCGAAGACTTTTCGAGCAGCTTCACCTCGTAGGCCGCCACCAACAGAGACGGTTTAGGCGTTCCCGGTGCCACGGGTAACTTGTGCTCACGGGCCAGGCGATCGGCCTGAGCAGCCAGGTTGAGCGCTTCGGCCAAACTCCCACTCGTGCCCGCCTGACGAGCTCGAAAAATCAGGTCCGACAATTGTAAGGCTGGATCGTCGCGCTCGACCGGCCGCAGACTGGCCAGGAACTGCCCCGGAGTCGTCTCGCCGACACCAAATTCGAGTCCGCTGCTGCGAGCAATTCGCTCGGCCGTCTCGGCCAACCGTAGTGCCTCGCTCCGGTCCCCTCGATCCATCGCCCGTTGGGCCATGTCCAACTGGTCACGGACTCGTAACTTCAGGATGCTACTGCTCGTCAGAGCACCCCCCGAAGCCGACGCCGTGCCTACAGTCACCTCGGCAGAACCAGACGTCCGCGGCGCTGGAGCCAAGTCCAGCTCCGTCAGCGAACGAGTTGCTCGCTTACCGGTCGGGCCGGACTGGCCTGAAGGTGAAACGGCTGCTGTTTGAGCCGAGAGATTACGAGGCGTGTCGGCCGGCAAAAAGAGCCACAGGCCAAGGGCCACGAAGCCCGTACACGTAAAGAGTCCAAGAGCCTTTCGCACCGGAAATTCCTCCGCGAGACTGGTCGCGGCATCCGCCGTGGCCATCGACTTCGGGTCCATCCGAAGTCAGACATGACCGGACTCTCTTCCAAGGTCAGGACGGGCCAACTGGGCGCCCGGCCACGACCAGGTCGATTGCCTGGCAGAAACTCGTGACGAGTCAGATCAGATTGTAAGTGGGGTGAGTCTGGAGAGTAGAAGTGAGAGTCGAGTCGTTGTTGGTGTGAGAGAACTGAAACAGAACGACTCGGAGTGAGTTGAGATATGAGTGGGCGGGTTTTTAGTCAATCGCCGTCAACCGGGTCAACCCCGGTCGATACGGTTTCTTCTACTGACCCGTCCGACCCTTCGTGGTTGTACTATTGGTCTGCTGAATTGTTCGTGTCGAACCGTCAGTCGGCGGAACAACCGTCGACTGAATAAACGGACGGCCCGGCTGGTCGAATGCCGTCGTGACCTGAGCAGTCAACTGAAGTGCTTTGACCACACGCTCCATTTCCTTGATTCGGCTCTCATCGGCCATTCGCTTCTCGACCTCGTCCTGCACCGATTCGAATTTCGCCGCACCACCGTCTTCACGCTCGGTCGCAACAACCAGCTGAAAAAACTCGGAGCCCTCGAGAATGCGGCTGGGAACACCAACCGCCAGCCGAAACAATGACTCTGATATCCGCTTGTCCTGGAAACTCTCGCGGTCCGTCCAATCCCATTGGCCACCATCCGAGGCCGCCGGGCCGTCTGACAGTTCTCGGGCCAACGCCTCGAACGATTCCCCCGCTGATAGTCTCCGACGGATCGTCTCGATCACTCGCAATGCACCGTCCCGGTCTCCGTGCTTCGACTCGGAAATCAGGATCTGACGCCAGCGGACTCGAGGAGTCGTCTGGAAATCGTCCAGGTGACCACGGTACCACGTCACCATCTCTGATGGCGAAAACGTCGTTCGTAGATTCGCCGTCTGACGCAGGTACTCCATCGCCAACTGCTGTTGGTTGAAATCCTCCTTGAGAATCTCCAATGACGTCCCCTCGTCGGTCAACTTGCGCTGCAATTGCACCTTCGACTGCAACCCGCGACCAGACAACAACTGCGGAAGCTCCTGTTTGGTGAAAATCACATCCAGCTGCTCGTCCAGAGAATCCCGGCGATCCGGCTCGAGTCCGCTGAGCATCGCCTGAGACATCAGGCGACGCTCGACGTAACCCCTGAGCTGCTTTCGGATCAAATCGTCCTGCAATTCCCGGTAACGCGGACCCGGCAACTGTTCGCGAGCCGCTGACAATGATCGCGACTGACGATGTAGGATCTCGCTCGCAAACAACGGCTCGCCGTTGACGATCGCCACGACGTGAGTGCCGTTGAGCCAGTCGGATTCCGACGCGGGTTGCGACAACTGGAACGCGGATCGACCCGTTTGCAGCCCTTCGCGAATCCCGTTTTCTTCAACCAGCGAAGCCCGCTCAATCGCCGACTCGCCCAGTGTGTTGCCCGACCCGACTCCCGCCGTGCTCTCGGTCGAAACACCCGACACGCCACGACACCCACTCGTGCACAAAACCAGCACGATCGGAAACACAGCCGCCAATGCGGTGGCGGTCACCGTGCCAAGGGATGCCAAGCCGGTCGAAACTGCAGGAATTCGTCTGATCATTGGGCCGGTTCCGTCCGGTCCAGGGCTCCGCAACGGAGACCCCGTGTGGCGGAAACTCTGAGAAAAGTGGAGATGAGCGACGTGGAGCCGAGAGAAGGGGCGGGAGTATAGGAACGCTCTAGATGGGCTGCAACACCTCTTTGACAAACTCCAGCAACCCAACCCCTTCGATCTCATGCGGCTCGCAAATCACGCAGGCCTGTTGCGGATCGACAATGCGAATCGTCCGCTCACTGCCGACGACCAATGGCAACAACCGCTGCGAATCGATGCACTCCAAGACAACAAACGGACCCTGCCCGTCACGACGACCCTCGATCCGGATCGTCTCGATCCCCCAACCACTCGCCCACAACGCCAACCGCCGTAACTCGATCAACCGAACCGCCTCGTCGGGCAATGGACCGAACCGGTCACGCAACTCGTCGCCAATCTCTCGTAACACCTCGACATCCGCAGCAGCACTGATCCGCCGGTAAACGTCCACCTTGTGACGACCGTCCGGAACATATCCCTCGGGTAAAAACGCCGTCAGTGGCAAATCCACAGACACGTAACGATCCTTCCGAGCAGGCAACTTCTGGAGTCTGCGTACAGAATTCTCGAGCAACCGGCAGTACAACTCGTAACCCACCGTCGCAATGTGGCCGCTTTGCTGAGTCCCCAAAATGTTGCCCGCACCACGAATCTCCAAATCACGCATCGCAATCTTGAAACCCGCTCCCAACTCGCTGTACTCCTCCACCGCCTTCAACCTCCGTGTCGACACCTGGCTCAACGGACGCGTCAACGGCAACAACAGGTAACAATAGGCCCGACGACTGTGACGGCCGACACGTCCTCGCAACTGGTGCAGATCCGACAACCCGTAACGGTCCGCATCGTGGATGAAAATCGTGTTCGCGTTGGGGATGTCCAAACCACTCTCGATGATCGTCGTCGCCACCAACACGTCGGTCCGGCCCGATACGAATTCGAGCATCTCGTGCTCCAAATCCGACTCTCGCATCTGACCATGCACCACGCCCACACGCGCCTCGGGCACGATCCTGTTGATCCGCTCGGATATCAATTGAATGTCGTGCACGCGATTGTGAACAAAAAAGACCTGGCCGTTGCGGTTCAATTCCCGAACGATCGCCTGGCGAATTAACTCGTCGTCGTCGCGAGCGATCCGGGTCACGATCGCCAGCCTGTCGCGCGGAGCAGTCTGCAGGTTCGAAATGTCGCGAATGCCCAACAATGACAGGTGCAACGTCCGAGGAATCGGGGTGGCCGTCATTGTCAAGACGTCCACCTCCAATCGCATCGTCTTGAGCAGCTCCTTGGCAGCCACTCCAAATCGTTGCTCCTCGTCAACCACCAGCAAACCCAAATCCGCGAACTCGACGTCCTTCTGCACCAGCCGATGCGTGCCAATCACCAGGTCGACCGTCCCCTCCGCTAGCCGCTTCAAAGTGTCTTTCTGCTCTCGACGTGTCTTGAATCGAGACAACGACTCGATCGTCACCGGGAACTCGGCCATTCGCTCCGAAAAACTCCGGAAGTGCTGCTCGGCCAAAACTGTCGTCGGCACCAAAATCGCCACCTGACGGCCACCATCAATCGCCTGGAACGCCGCACGCATGGCCACCTCGGTCTTCCCATACCCCACGTCGCCACACAACAACCGGTCCATCGGCTGCCGACGACGCATGTCACCGGCCACCTCGCCAATCGCTTCCGACTGGTCGGGCGTCTCGGTGTAGGGAAACGCAGACGCAAACTCCTGCTGCCAATGACTCCCCTCGGGATGACACAAACCCGGCTGAGCCGCCCGGGTCGCCTGCAGCCGCAACATGTCCGATGCCAAATCGTCGACCGCTTCGGCCACTCGCTTCTTCTTCCGAGCCCACGCCGATCCGCCCACTCGTGATAACTCGGGAGTCGTCTTCGATGGACCAACGTACTTCTGGACCAGGTGGATCAACGACACCGGTACGTACAACTGAACCCGGTCCCGAAACTCCAACGACAAGTGCTCCTCGGAATGGCCGTCCCGGTCCAATAACTTCAAACCCCGGTAACGGCCAATCCCATGAGCCAGATGGACGACAAGATTGCCGGGCTCGAGATCCAGGAAACTGTCGATCGCCCGAGCATCGCGACGTGATGTCCGAGTCTGGGGCCCGGCCGCGGTCCGGGTGAACAACTCGCTGTCACTCAACACAACCAACCGACGAACGACCAACCGAAATCCTCGAGCCAAACGGCCTTGGCACAACGAGACCTTCTCGACCAATCGAACCACACCCTCGGTCTCGGATTCCGGCAGCTCCGCCAACATCTCCGACATTCGCTGCTGCTGTGCCTCGTTGTGACACGCCACCAACACCCGCTCGTCCACTCCCAACGTCTCCTGCAACTCCTCCAACACGCGAGTCCGAGGACCACTGAAACGCTCGATCGACTCGATCGACAAATGACACGTCGTCTCCATGCTCGCCGCCGAAAGCGACGCCACCGCCACGCTCGGGAACTCCGTCAATCCACTCAACACCCGCTCCACCCCAATCCAACCCTCACAACCCTCAACCCGATCCAACAACCGCTGACCCTCGGACTGCAATTCCGGCAACTCCACCAAACCCACCCACGTCCCCTCGGGCATCGACTCGCCAAACAACTCGACCTCCGCAGATGCCCCAGCATCCAGCTCCAATCCCGCTGGCTCGACCAGGCAGACTTCCATCGACTCGCAAACCTCCAACTGACGCTGAGTCTCTGCATCGAATGTCCGGATCGACTCGATCTCGTCACCAAAGAACTCCAGCCGGACCGGATCCACCGCATCCGGAGCAAAAATGTCGATGATCCCGCCGTGACGACTGAATTCCCCTGGCAACGCCACTGCCGTCGACGACTGAAGACCGCCAGATACTAGCCAACTCAATAACTCCTCCAGGTCCGTCTCCTCCCCAGTCACAAAACGACGCGTCGAAGCCACTCGCACCGCACGACTGGGAACCGGCTGCATCAACGCCGCCATGCTCGTCACCACCACCGGCGGATTCGATGGGCTCTCCAGAGCCGCCAAGGCCCGCAATCGGGCGGCAAAAACCGGGTCCGATGTGTCGTGATCCTCGGGCAATGTCTCCCACGCAGGAAAGACGATGGGCGGAGCATGAGAGAACGAGGCGAGATCGGCCGCCAATGCCTCGACATCACCCACCCGGGGGACCACAACCACCAGGGCCGACGGACGGGCACGGGCAATACCTGCCAACGCCAGCGCGCACGATGAGCCCCACGCTCCGTCGACCGTGGCACTCTCGCCTCGCGACAAGGCACCAACCACCGCGACAAACCGCTCGTCCCTCTCCAAATCTCTAACCAGTTGACGCAGGTCGGTCAAAGAGGCACCCGGGCCCTGCATGTTCTCCTCAGTTGTCATTCCTTCTCATGAAATGACGCACAATAAAAACGATGACCACTGTCGCAATCGATAACACGAGCCCCACCACACCCAGTACCAACACCATCAACCCCATGCTGCTCATTCCCCACAACTCGCACGCGACAACACTCGCAATGTCTCGATCAATCGGCCCGGATCATCACTCGACAACGACGTCGGCCGATGAGCCAATGCCGCTTTCACCTCGGCCGGCAATCCCTGACTGCCGTTGATGTGCAACCCTACCTTCAATCGGTGTACCCGAGTCACCAGCCTGGAATCGGCTTTGACCCACCGAGGCCACAAACGGATGGTCTCCACACCCGCCTTCACGAACGGCTCGATCGAGTCGGGACGAGGTATCAAACCCAGCTGACGCGACTTTGGCAACAGGCGACGGAATCGACGCGCCGATTCCACACTGCGGACTCCGATGATCGTCTTCTTCACATCCCCGTAACGCTTCACCAATTCGGCCACCTGGCCGTCGTACCGCTCGCCCTGCTCCTTCAAATCCAACAAGACGTCGATCTTCCCACGGCCCAACTCCAATACCTCACGCAACGTCGGCACCCGCTCGGCACGGTACTTCACGTCGAACCAACTCCCCGCGTCCAATCGACGGACCTCCGCCAAAGTCCGCAGACCGACCGCGCCGCTGCCGTTGGTCGTCCGGTCCAACGTCGCGTCGTGCAGAATCACCAGACGACGGTCTCGCGTCCACCTCACGTCAACCTCGCTCGCCGTCGCACCCACCGCGATCGCACGACGCAACGACGACAGCGTACACTCGGGACGATCCGAACTCGATCCCCGGTGAGCAATCACCTGCACAACCGCCTTGGCACGACTCGCAAGTGACCCCTCGGCAGCACGCAATGCACCCGAACCGATCAAGAACACCAACCCGACAGACAGAACAGACCGAACAGGCAGACAAGAAAGAACGCCAACTCGAAACATCGTACTCCCCCCCCCCTCTCACACAACGACCACGTCGACACAGATCATACCGAGTCGACTCGAGTCGTCCACTTTCGACACACCGACCACCGCACGATATGATCTCGAGCAACATAATCCGGGAGCCCCACCATGCCCAGTCCGACCAGGAAACGACGCCCCATCACCCCCGAAGACCTCACGCAATTCGTCTCCGTCTCCGACCCACAGATCTCGCCCGACGGCAGCCGCGTGCTGATGTGTCGTAGCCACGTCGGCGACAAGAACCAGTCCGTCTCCAATCTCTGGATCACCAGCGTCCAAGACAACCATCCCCCCCGCCAATTCACCTCCGGCGACAACGACAGTCACCCGCGATGGTCTCCCGATGGACGCCAGATCGGCTTCACATCGGCTCGCAACAGTCGAAAACCCCAGATCTACGTGCTCCAGGCCGAAGGGGGCGAAGCGCGACAACTGACCGACTTTCCCGAAGGAACCATCCGCGGCTGGGCCTGGTCTCCCGATGGCAACACCTTGGCCGTCTCCTTCCGCGAAACCGATGCCGACCGAACCGAAGAAGCCGAAGCGAAACGCGAAGAGACCGGCGGCAGCACGCCGCCCTGGGAAATCGAAGACATGTTCTACCGTCTCGATGGAGACGGCTACTTCGGGTCCGCTCGGTTTCAACTCTACCTGGTCGATACGCAATCCGGCGAACATCGACTGCTGTTCGCTCGAGGCACTGCGCCAGGCTTCTCGTTCGACTGGGCGCCCGACTCCAGCGAATTGCTGATCACCACAAACGTCAGCCGCGAACCGCTGCTCACGCCCTGGAAGGACGCACTGTTTCGCGTGGATGCCGAGACCGGCCGAGTCGCGCGGATCACCGGGCTGCCCGATGGCTGTAAAACCGCCGCACGCTTTGCACCCGACGGCTCGCGTGTGCTCTTCGCCGGCCGAGACGGTCGGGAAACATGGGGAGTCCGAAATACTCACCTCTATTCCTGTCAACTCGATGGCTCGAATCTCAAAGACCTCACCGGACACACCGACTTCTGCCTGCAGGCCACAGTCATCTCAGATACCTCCGAAGCCGCCTTCGGTGTCCACTACGAATTCACCGCCGACGGACAACACGTGCTGATGGGATTCGGCTGGCACGGAGCCACCGTTGTGGCCACCGTGCCGGTCGCAGGCGGACAGGTGCGACTGCTCTCGACCGGCCCCGCCTCGACCGTCATGGGGAACCTCTCCGCCAATGGTCGACTGATGGCCACCTGCCACAGCGATGCCGTGACCCTGCCCGAAGTGGCGGTGGCCGAAATCCGGGGTGGACGCAAACTCAAAGAACTCTCGCTCCAAACTCTCACTCACTTCAACCAACCACTGCTCGAACAACTCGAACTCTCCAAACCCACCGAAACATGGATCACAGCCGAGGACGGAACCCGGATCCAGACCTGGGTCATGAAACCACCAGCACAACACGCCTCATCACGACCTCGACCCGGACTGCTCCAGGTGCACGGCGGACCACACGCACTCTACGGCACCACGTTCTTTCACGAATTCCAAGTGCTCGCCGCTGCCGGATACGTCGTCGTCTTCAGCAACCCGCGGGGCAGCAAAGGCTACGGCGAAGAACACTGTACGGCGATCATGGGGAAATGGGGACAGGCCGACTGGGTCGATGTGCAGGCTGTTGCCGACTTCATGGAAAAACAACCCGGCATCGATCAGCGACACATCGGGATCGCCGGGGGCAGCTATGGAGGATACATGACCAATTGGGCCATCACGCACTCGGATCGCTTCGCCGCAGCCATCACCGATCGCTGCGTCTCAAACCTCGTCAGCATGGCCGGCTCGAGCGACTATCCGCTCGTGCCGGGTGAGTACTGGCCAGGGAATCCTTGGGACGACAATCAGGAGATCTGGAAACAAAGCCCGATTCGCTCGATCCGAAATGTCTCAACTCCAACTCTCGTCATCCACAGCGAAGGTGACCTCAGATGCAACGTCGAACAAAGTGAACAGGTCTTCGCCGCACTGAAAGTGCTCGGCGTCCCCACACGCTTCGTGCGATACCCCAGGAGCACCAGCCACGGCATGAGCCGCTGCGGTCCGCCTGACCTCAGAATCCACCGACTCGGCGAAATCCTCGGTTGGTGGAAAATGCACCTCTAACGAGTGTTCCCGCGGCCGAGATATTGGGACACGCGGCGCGAGAGTGGGATGACGCGAGGCCTCCGGCGAGGAGGCGTGGCGTGCGTCTTGGCCACACTCTCCCTCGTCGCCACTTCAACCACCGCCGGCAACTCGTATGGCTGGCCGGCTTGAGGTGCTGATGGACGGATCGGCTGCACCAGATTCGTGAACGACGCCTGCTCACGCTCCTCACGATTGCGGTACCGAAACGAGTCCCCAAACGACTCGAGCTTACCGATGAACTCGCGACGACGGAACTTCAGGTTCGTCAAATCCCACAACGCACGATCCTGCGGTCGAGCCTCCGTCAGACGCCGTGACCACTCGAGCAACTTCAATCGATTCACTCGACGCGTTTCCAACAAATCTACCGCGTCAAACTTGGCCTCACGCGTGTCGTAACCCAACTGCCGAGGACGAGCCACCCCACGACGGAATCGCTCGGCGTCGGCTCCACTGCGAGACTCCGTCCAGATCACCAACTCCGACGCCGCAATCACCACCGCGTCGCCAGCTCGGATCGGGACTCGAGTCCGAGGAGATACGATCGACTGGCGACGACCAACCCAACCCACGATCGCAACCCCCGACAACTCCAAATCTCCACCCACTCGACGGTACACCCGGAATCTCTGGCCACCCACCACGCCGTCCACAAAACCCATGTCGATCGCAACACTCCGACCACGGACGTACTCCACCGTCCCGGCAACAAAGTCGCCACGACGCACCGGTGCACCGTAAATCAAAGTTTCACGGGCTACGACAGACTCTGACCAGATCGCAAAGACCCACAAAACCGACAACACGGTCACCAATGCCAGAACGATTCGCCGCATGCTTCCGCTCCCACGACCAATCGGCCCAATGGACAAAGATACAACAGAACACATCGCCCCGCCGTCTCTTCAGTCTAGCACGCCCGTGGACGCCCGGACGGACTCGCCTTCGACATCCAACTCAACCGTCGGCAGTTCCAAGATCGCCGGAGCCGCACTGGTACTGTGGTCGTAGCCGTCATAAACGCCAAAATCGTTGTAGAGGAACTTCTTTATCAACCGGTACGCCCAACTCTTCTCCGGAATCTCCGCGCCCGGTAGATACTGAGACGTCCGCACCTCCATCGCTTCCAATTCGGCCAACGCACTCTGGCGAACCGTCGCGTCGCGTGAACCATGCCGGACGACCAGGTCCCTGAGCAAATCGGGGCGCTCCAGAACAATGCAGCCTCGAGTCGTCTGCTGAGCCAACTGGCGGAAGTCCGACAGGAACTCCGACTGCACCATCTTCTCGCCCAATGTCAGTTGCTCGTCCGAC
>CAVOEV010000100.1:0-15365 GCA_963694825.1 Planctomycetota bacterium | reverse complement strand
TGGTATTGAGTTTCTTGCCAGAAAACGGAGTCTTGAGTGTCCACAGAACGGTTGCATCCCACCGTGCAGGTTGGATGTCCTTGCCGTTGAACGTCTTGTTCTTCTGCGATGACGTGCGTGCAGTTCTGAGGTCGTAGACATGGACGGTGCCGTTGTCGAGTCCATAGGCGACGCCATTGTCGATGACCGAACGGTAATCGCATGCATGCTGAAACTTGTAGGGGAACATCGGGCCTTCAAAGAGATCGACCTTGCTGGTGCTCCATCCGGCGGGTGCGTCTTTTCCGGCTGCAGTCCAACGATTAGCAATCTCGCGGCCATCCTTGAGGCTGACCACTCCGGTCCGGCCGACTAATGCGATATCTCGATCGACAATCACCCGGCTGTCGCCGTTGCGGTAGCCCTGCACAAAGTAGTGCAGCTTGCCGGTCTTGCGATCCAGCCGTGCCGGCATCGATCGACCGTTCGGCACGATCAACATGTCGCCTTGGACCAGCATGTGTCCTTGGGGAGAGAGTCCCGATTCCTGGAGGTAGTTGTGATCCACTCGAACGTCTGCGATGGCATGGCTGTTGCCGTTGGTCCAGATGACTTTTCCGGTTTCGGCTTCAACAGCTCGAACAAACACCCCCAAGGTTGGCCAAATGCCTGCTCCGAAATAAACGACGCCGTCTGCCACAACGGGTCCACCCCGGACCGGCCAGAACGAAACGAGTCGGGCGTTTCCCAAGTGCCAGTGAGCCCCACGATCCAGCGGAGCCCCGGACACTTTCCATTGCAACTTGCCGCTGACAGCATCGACGCAATACAGCCAGCCATCATCCGAACCGAAACAGACTCGCCGATCAAAAGCCACGGGTGCCAGGCGGACAGGTCCATTGGTGTAGAACCGCCACAATTCCTCGCCCGACCTGGTGTCGAGTGCGATGACACTTCCGTCGATCATCGATCCAACAAACATCCTGGAACCCAACACGATCGGTTCGTAGGACGCGTCAAAATGCAGCCGGGCTTCATTCGGCCAGGCCGGCACGGGAGCAGCCAACTGCCTGGTCCATTGCAAGTGCAGGACTTCGGGCAATTGCGATGAGGAACTCGCAGACCGTTGTTCGTCATTCCGCCACATCGGCCAGTCGGCGGATTGGGCGTCAGTCGCGAGTGCAAGCGAGACGACGGTGACAAGAACGGAAAACAGACATGAGTGAAACATGCGGTCTCTCTTTGGACAGGACATGGGGTGCATTGTCCACAAAACTCGACCCTGTGTTCAAGACGACCGTGTTGGTTCCCACTTCGATCTGTCCCGTATCAACGACAAGCAGGTTGCAGGAGCCATCCGGTTGCGGAATACTCGTCCCCGGAAGTCCCTCGACCCGCAAACGCCTCGGGAAGGCCTGTGCGATCTGGCAGAGGGTTCCTGGCGTTGCGTTTTGGGTAGGAATTCACAGAATCCAGGCGTTCAAAAGAGTAGTCGAGGTGTCTTGGTGATGAGAGGCAGCACGCGGTTTGTCGTCAGTACATTGATGCTGATGTGCGGCACTGTCACATGGGCTGGAGATTGGCCGATGTGGCGTCACGACGCGAGGCGCGCGAACGTGTCGGTGGAAGCGGCACCTGCGAATCCGCGTCTTCAATGGAAGCGTCAACTTCCCGTCATGAAGCCGGCCTTTCGTAAGGCTCGACTTCAGTTCGACCAGGGTTACGAGCCGATCGTGATGGGGAACACGTTGCTTGTTGCCGTGCCTCATGTCGACGCCTTGGTGGCCTACGACGCAGCGAGCGGCGAAGAACGATGGCGTTTTTATACGGACGGGCCGGTGCGGTTGGCTCCGGTTGCCTGGCGTGACCGGGTGCTTTTCGGATCCGACGACGGTTGCTTCTATTGCTTGAACATCGCCGACGGGCAAGTCAAATGGAAGTTTCGAGCTGTTCCCTCGTCGCGAAAGATTCTCGGAAACGGTCGGTTGATTTCCGTGTGGCCAGTTCGCGGTGGAGCCGTTTTGGCTGACGGGATCGTGTATTTCGCAGCCGGTGTTTGGCCGTTGGAGGGTGTGTTCGTTTACGCACTTAAGGCGGAGACGGGTGAGGTTGTCTGGCGCAACGAGCGTTGCGGCTCGCTGTACGGCCGACAACCCCATAACGCTCAGGCACTCGGAGGCCTTTCGCCTCAAGGATACCTGCTGGTTGACGGCGACAAGCTGTTGGTCCCATGCGGCACCGCCCGTCCGGCCTCATTTGATCGTCGTACGGGTGAGTTGATCGAGTTTTCGTTACCGGGTGAGGGCCGTTTGCCGGGCGGTTGGTTCATGATGTCGAATCCTCAGATGGCAAAGGATTTCCGGAGAGGCAAGATCCGTTTCGACAGCGGCGTGAATCGAGAGCGACACGAGGACAAGGAGATGGTCGGAAACGGCGAGTCGGGGCTCAGGAAGCGGATTGTCTTGGCTGGAACGACGCTGAAGTATTCGGATGGTTTCGAGGGAGTCACTGGTGAGATTCACACAGTTCTGGCGGCGAACGGCCGGCTGTTCATCGTCACACTTGAGGGTGTGATCTACTGTTTCGCTGACAAGCCGGGCACACCCGGAGAGTTTCAGAAGGTCACTGAAAAAAGGCACCCCGTTGCAACGGCCCTCGGCTTGCCCGAAGCGATCGGCGAGCGGAGTGGTTACGCCCTGGTCCTGGAAACGCACAACGGTGAGTTGGCTCGACAATTGTCGACGGATGCGAAGTACCTTGTCGTTGCTGTGACGCCGGATCCAGTCGACCTGAAGCGTCTTCGCCGACGTTTTAATTCTCCTGAGATGGAACCCGGTCGGCTTGTGTTTCTTCCCGGGCGTTTGGGGGATCTGGATCTCCCGCCGTATCTGGCCGACCTGATCGTCGAGGAATCTCCGGCTGTCGCGAAACCTGACGCCGACCGGATCGTGGCGATTTACGAGCGATTGCGTCCTTACGGTGGCGTGGCTTGCCTGAGATTGTCAGGGGATGGAACGGATGAGATTCGTGGATGGTTGGCCTCTGCGAATCATGCGGAGGCGGTGGTGGAACGGGTCGGCGAGTACACGGTCATTCGACGAGAGGGCTCATTGCCCGGAGCAGTGGACTACACCAGGAACTGGTCGGCTCCGGATGCACGAGTTCGAGCCCCGTTGGGTATTTTGTGGTTTGGCGACGCGAATGCCCATTTCAAGCGATCACCTCAGCCCGACATCCTGGGTGGTGTCATGGTGTCACGAGACAAGGCGTGGCTCGGTGTGAGTCGCCTATTTCGGGCGCGCGGACGATTGCACGTTGCAGGTTCGGCGAGATTCGGCCTGGGAGAACCGCAGTTCATGGACGTGTATACGGGCCGCGTGCTGAGGAGGCCTGAGGCGTCTTCGCGGCTGAAGAAAGCCCCCGATTCACCAGCCACCAGTCTTCGGCAGCCTTACCAATACCGTCCGCCCTACGTGACCGATATTGAGGTGCCCGGTGAAAAACGGCGTCCCTTCCTGCGGAAAATGAACAAGGGCCAAATGACCAACCCACTCACTGGGCTCGTCGAGCCGCGGCGTTACGTGAAGAGCTATGGGTGTGATGGTGGAAATGACTACGGCCAGTTGATCACGATGCGGTCGGCGACACCTGCTTTTTATGACAAGCGGATTGAAAGTGGGACAATCAACATCAGCGGTCCGCGGTCGGGTTGTACCAACAGTATTATTCCCGCGAATGGCATATTGAATATGCCGTTCTTCTACGACGGCTGCACCTGCAGCTACCCGCTGCCCACGGGTGCGGCATTGGTGAGTATGCCCGAGACGTTTGAGCAGTGGACGGCATGGGGGGCGGGTGACGTTGGCCCGATTGTGCGGGTTGGAATCAACCTGGGTGCACCCGGTGATCGCATGACCCGTAAGGGGACGTTATGGGTGGATGCTCCCAGTGTCGGTGGTCCGTCGCCGAACATTGCCTGGAAGATTCAGCCAGAAGGAACCCGCTACTTCTACCGGCATTCATTATTCAACGAAGGCGGAACGGGCTGGCCCTGGGTGTGTGCGTCCGGTGCCGAGGGCCTGACTTCGTTTCAGTTGGACGGCCTGAAACCGGGGCGATTCACGGTTCGACTCTATTTTGCCGAGCCGCGTTCGATCGGTGTCGGTGAACGCGTGTTTGACGTGATGTTGCAAGGCAAGACGGTCCTGAAGGGCTTGGATATCGTTGCTGTGGCTGGTGGTTCGATGAGGTCAGTTGTTCGCGAGTATCCTGGTATCTCGATCGATGGTCGTTGCGAATTGGTCCTGACAGCCCATCGAGGGAAACCTCTGCTGAGCGGCATCGAACTGGTGTCGGAAGGTTTGGAGTTGGATGTCCTGGATCGTCTTCCGACGGCGGGCATGTGACCGCAGGTGTTGCACACTGGTGAGAAATGCAGGCCAGGCGATGGGCTGCCCTGGGGAAGCGGATGGCGGGAACAGCGACTTCGCGTTAATCTGCGGACAAATTGTGGCGAGGCTCGCGGGGCTGGTCGGGGTCGGCGATGATGGCGGCGGACAGGTTGACTCTCGAAGTTTTCGCTGGCGAATTGGCCGTCTGCCGACTTGATGCGAATGCGGCCATACCCGACTGGGCGTCCGGCCCGATCACGTCAATCACGCGAACCGTCGACGAGTTGTCGATCGTGTGTTGCCAGGAGGAGGTTCCAGCGTCGGTCAGAAGTGAACTGGGTTGGAGGTGTTTGCGGGTTGTTGGTCCACTGGAGTTTTCGATGGTTGGCGTCATTGCGTCTCTTACCGGAATACTGGCGACGGCGAACATTGGCGTATTTGTCGTCTCGACATTCGATACCGATCTTGTGCTCGTGAAACAGGCGGATCTTGAACCTGCGATTGAATCGCTGACGGCGGCGGGGCATGTTGTTCGATCATGATCGGCTTGCAGGCGGCCGCATTTCCTGGGAACGCTGGATGAAGGGAGAAGTCATGCGATATTGTCGGTTGGCCTGCAGCCTGGCTCTCCTTGTGAGCTGTGTTGCAGTATTCCCCCGTGATCTCCAGGCGGCACCGCCCAACGTCGTCGTCGTTCTGGCCGATGATCTTGGCTACGGAGACGTCAAGTCCTTTGGCCTGGACCGTTGTCAGATCGACACGCCGCACTTCGATCGACTCGCCCGCGAGGGAATGCGGTTCACGAGTGCCTACGCCATCGCCTCGGTCTGCGTCCCCTCGCGGATGAGCATCATGACCGGGCGTTATGCCTTTCGATTTGGACGACCGGCATCCGGTGGTCCGTGGGGTTTTCTTGGCACGCAGCTCAAGACCAACCGGTTCACGTTGGCGAAGATGTTCCGTTCCCGCGGCTACCGTACCGGCTACGTCGGCAAGTGGCACCTCGGGACCCTGATGACGACGACCGACGGCAAGATCCAGGGTCTCAAGAACGTGGATTACACCAAGCCACTGAAAATCGGTGCTCCACAGTTTGGTTTCAACGAGAGTTTCATCCTTCCCGGTTCACTGGACATGTATCCCTATGTCTTTGCCCGAAACAACCGCTGGGTTGGGAAGGTGACCGCGACGAAGGGCTGGTCGGCATTCGGTCGAATGGGACCGGCGGCCGAGGACTTCGAGGACGTCAAGGTGCTGGCGACCTTCGGTGACGAGGCCGAGAGATTCGTCGCCGCCTCCCGGGACAGGCCGTTCTTCCTGTTTGTGGCCCTGACCGCACCGCACACGCCCACCAGCCCGACGAAGAAGTTCGAGGGCCGGAGCCGGATCGGTCTCTACGGTGACTTCGTGATGAACACAGATCACACGCTCGGTCGCGTGCTGTCGGCGTTGGAGAAAGCCGGCGTAGCCGACAACACGCTGGTCGTCGCTGCCTCGGACCATGGCCCGGCTCCATACGCCGGGAAAGAGCGAGTCGCGACGTATCTCCAGATCAAGGAACTGGAAAAACACGGACATTATGCCTCCGGCCCATTCCGGGGCTACAAGTTCTCGATCTACGAGGGCGCGTTCCGTGTGCCGTTTGTCGTGCGTTGGCCTGGCGTGGTGAAGGCCGCGGGGCGTTGTGATCAGACGATCGGACTGATCGACCTGATGGCCACGCTGGGCGAGGTGACCGGGGCTGACATCACCGATGTTCAGCGACCCGATTCGATCAGTTTTCTCCCGCTGCTGAAGAACCCCCGGGCGAAGGGGGCTCGTGGCTCGATCTTTCTTCAGGGTACTCACGGAAACGCGTACAGGGAGGGTGACTGGAAGATCGCCTTTTGCCCCGGAAGCGGCGCCATGGGGAAGTGGGGCAACACCCCCATCCCGGCCAAGGCGTGGCCGGCAGCCGTAGAGGCCTACGGCAGGAACCCGAAATCGCACAGCGAGTTGGCCCAGGCACCCTTTGTTCAACTGTTTAATCTCGCGGAAGACCACGCCGAAACGAAGAACCTTGCCGCAGAGCATCCGGGACGCGTTATGAAGATGGTCGCCGCAGCGCAGTCGCTGATTGATCGGGGGCGAAGCACCAGGGGACCGGCTTTGAAGAACGATCGTAAGAGCGTGTTGTTCAAAGCCGTTCCGAAAGGCGTGTGGGGAAAATGAACTCACCAGAGGCTTTTAGACGGAGTCGCCTTCCCATCGCGATGGGCCGGGGTCGAGTGGCTGAGAGTGTCAGGAACAGCAAGGAAAACCACCCATGAGAGTTTCATCTAAAATCGCACGGCAATTCTCACTGTGCTGCACATTGATTCTTGCCGTGGCTGGTACGGTTCCGGCCGCCCGCCCCAACGTCGTGGTGATGATGGTGGACGACATGGGTTTTGCCGGCCCGTCGATTGCGCCGTATGGGAACCCCAACTACAAGACTCCGGGCATGGACCGGTTGGCCCGGGAGGGGATGCGGTTCACGGACTTTCATGCCAGCGGCGCGATCTGCTCGGCCACGCGGGCCGGTCTGGTTACCGGACGCTACCAGCAACGTGCGGGAATCGAGGCGGTGATTCATCCGCGTGCCGCGCATCCCGAGCACCGTAAGGGACTGCATGATTCGGAGGTGACGTTTGCCGAGCTGTTCAAGGCAGCCGGATACACCACCGGCCTGGTTGGCAAGTGGCATCTTGGTTATGCGAAGGAGACGCCCCGGTACCACCCGATGAACCACGGGTTCGATTACTTCATGGGCTACGTGAGCGGCAATATCGACTATATCAATCACTGGGGCGACCACTTCGCTCACGATTGGTGGCATGGCCGCAAGGAGACCAGGGAAGTTGGCTACACCACGCACCTGATCAACAGGTATGCGCTGGAGTTCATCGAGGAGAACCGGGAAAGGCCCTTCTGCCTGTACGTGGCGCACGAGTCACCGCACTCCCCGGTGCAGGGTCCCAACGATCCCATCCAGCGCGGACCCGGCCGGCAGCCCCGCAAGACTCCACACGCCGAGGCCATGAAGCAGATGATCCTCGAGATGGACAAGGGAGTCGAGCAGGTTCGGGCCAAGCTGGTCGAGCTGGGCCTGGAGAAGAACACGCTCTTCCTGTTCTTCTCGGACAATGGCGATGCTCCGCGGACGGCCACGGGCAGCCCGCGTTTTCGTGGTCACAAGGGTTCGGTTTACGAGGGCGGCACGCGGGTGCCGGCCGTCGCGTGGTGGCCGGGACGGATCCAGCCCGGTACCAGCACAAACGAGACGAGCATCACGCTGGACGTGATGCCCACCATCCTGTCGGTTGCGGGAATCGCGGCATCCGGGAATCGACCGCTTGACGGCATCGACCTCTCGCCGGTGCTCTTCGAGCAGAAACCCCTGCCACCCCGTCCGCTCTACTGGGCCAACCTCAACAACAACGGTTCACGTTCCGAGGCCCTGCGCGAGGGACAATGGAAACTCGTGGTGCAGCATCCCAAGGCCAGGCCGGGGACGTTCGAGAACGAGACGATTGAGTTGTTCGACCTCTCCGGGGACGAGGGAGAAACCAAGAACCTTGCCGCCAGCCAACCCAGGCTCGCCACCGCCATGCTCAACCGGATCAAGGCGTGGTATGCCGACACCCGCAAGACCGCGTCGCCACAACCAGGCGGCTGGAATCCGCTGCCGCGGGTGGCGACCGGGTTCTTCAATGGCAAGAATCTCAAGGGATGGTCGACTGCGCAGGCGAAGTACTGGTCGGTCAAGGAAGCCGCCATCGTCGGGCATTCGACGGCCAACGTGCCCCGGAACGAGTTCATCTGGTCCGACGTCGAGGTGAGGAACTTCTACCTTGCCGTCGACGTCAAGCTCGCACCGGATAACCGCAACGCGGGGATCCAGTTTCGCTCGACGAAGGCGAATGCCACGGGCCAGGCCCTGGGCTACCAGGCCGATGTGGGTCAAGGCGTCTGGGGCAAGCTCTACCACGAGCACGGTCGTGGCAAGCTGGACTGGAACGACCGGGGTTCCAAGGCGGTCAAGCCGGGCCAGTGGAACCGGTACGAGATCCTCGCGGTCGATCATCGCATCTGGACGGCCATCAATGGCAAGCTGTGCGTGGCGTTTGAGGATCCCGACGGTGAATTGTCCGGCAAGATCGCATTTCAGATTCACGGTGGGCCGCCACAGACCGTGCAATACCGGGTCCTGAAGCTGACACATGATCCGAAGATCGAACTGGCCGGCATGAAGGAGAAACAGCTGAAGGCGATGCTGACCAGGAAGGCCTCGCAATAGCGTGGGCGATCGGTTCGAGTGCAATCCATCAAGGGACTCGTTAATGCAATTTGTCAGGATCGGTTCGAGTGATCTGGAGGTGTCTCGGATGGCCCTGGGCCTGGCGCTTCGTGGTCAGTCGTCCGAGAGCGAGGCGATTCGGTTGATCGAGCACGCGATTGATTCGGGCATCAACTTCATCGACTGTGCGAACAAGTACCAGTTGAAGACCGACGCGGCAGACGCTCATGGCAGTTCCGAAGCGGTGCTGGGTCGCGTACTGAAGACTCGACGAAGCGAGGTGGTGATCACGAGCAAGGTGGGGGCGGAGGGTGGTCCCGAGGGCGAAGCGGGTGGATGCTCGCGTGAGAACATCCTGCGTGAGGTGGAACGATCGTTGTCACGGCTGGGCACCGACTACATCGATCTCTACTTCCTGCATCGATTCGATCCGGTGACGCCGATGGACGAGACGTTGCGAGTGCTCGACGACCTGGTCACCAGTGGCAAGGTGCGTTACCTCGGCTGCAGCAACTACCAGGCCTGGCAGGTGTGCAAGGCATTGTGGCATGCGGACACGATGGGTGTGTCTCCGTTTGTGTGCGTTCAGAACAACTACAACCTGTTGAACCGTGAGTTGGAACGTGAGATGTTCCCGTTGGTTCGCGACCAGGGGTTGGGCCTGATGGTGTTCAGTCCATTGCAAGTGGGGTTGCTCAGCGGTGCCTATGTCCCCGGTGAGCCACCCCCCGAGGGATCTCTCTGGAGCGGTCGCCGGGAGGAGTTCGACCGGGTGTTCCGTGGCGAGACGGCTGCGATGGTCGAGACGGTAGCGGCGGTGGCTCGACGGCGTGGCGTGTCGATGCCGCAGTTGGCTGTCAACTGGGTGTTGGCCCGTGACGAGGTGTCGGTCGTGATCACCGGCAGTGATTCGATCGAGCAGTTTGAGGACAACCGGGCGGCACTGGACTGGAGCCTGGATGACGACGAACTGGCGATTCTCAACGAACGAGTCGTCGAGATGATGGTCTGGTGACTGGTGCTGCATGAGTGCATGCGGAGCACCGGCCAGGTTGTTGGGTTCGGAGGGGGACACTGGCGGAGAAGAAATGGAGGCGTCGCCAGATGAGCCTGGAACGATTCGCCACACCAGCGTACCGCTCTACATTGGCAGTGACGCTCGGGGATATGCCTGGAATGGAGAAATCGACGAGTTGGTCGTGTATCGTCGAGCGTTGTCGGAACCAGAAATCCGACGTCTCTTCGAAGCAGCTTCCAACTCGATGTGATCCAGGTGTTCGGTGCTAGCGCGAATCGTCGGTCGGATTGTTGTGGCGGGTCTTTGCTGTACTGCGGGTTGTTGGGAGGGCGAGCCGGAATCGTCAGTTGCGGAGACCGATGTTTCGGCGGTCGAGTCGCGACCATTTGTTCCAAGCCCAGTGGCTGATGCCCACTCAGCGGTGGCAGCGGCACTTGTGGAGTTGGGTTTCCGCGAGACGGTTGGCCGGCCGACAGACGTGGTCGATGTGGAGTCGGGCTTGTTGAGTTTCACGGTCTGCGACAATTCGCGTTCGCCCGAGGTGCTCAGCGGACTGGCTTCACTTGGTTACCTGGCGGGTGACGATCGGCACGAGGCATTCCGGGCGGGTTGGAATCTGGAGCATGTCTTTTCGGGTCACCGCGACGACCACAACCGTTTTTCCGCCCGGCGGAATCCCTACCTGCTGTGTCGGGAACGTGAAGGGTCTTCGGTGTTCCTGGTCCGCCTGGCGTCACAGGGTCCCTGGTCGGTCGAGCATGTCACACGAGTGACACCGTCCGCGCCTGATTCGATTGACATCGATTTCCGCTGCCGGTTTCTGGACGTGTCGCGGTTTGGTTCTCGTGGTTACGCCGGTTTCTTCTGGGCCAACTACATGCGAGACCTCCGCGACGCGGCCATCCATTTCCGAGGCATCGTTGACGACGGAGCCGAGGAGGTGTGGGTTGAAGCCGAGTCGGCGGAGGGTTTTGAAGTGGGCACGTACCTGGCGTCGGGTGCCTCGGCTCTCGAGTTTGATGCCGACCACAACATGGCACTCAATCTCCGCTCGTTCTCCACCCCCAGGATCACTTGTCCGCTGTTGATCAGTCGATCGGCCAACGACATGGTGTTGACGTTGATGTTCGATCGTCTGCGGACGGCCAGCGACGAGATCCGTTTCAGCAGTTTTCCGCCGGCGGTGGATTTCCAGTACATCATCCACGCAGTGCAGGCGGGGCGGAGCTACGGATTTCGAGCCCGTTTAAGTTGGAAGCGGTGGCCCGGGCGTGAGGCGTGTCTTGGGGAGTTCCGTGCCTGGCAGTCGGAACTGTTCAATAGTCCTCAATCACCTCTCCCCCGCGAGGGGTCACAAGTGCCTTGAGGGTGTCGAGGCTGATTGTCTTGGGGAGGCGGGCGACACTTCCGTCGAAGAAGAGGGCATGAAACCCGGCCGGGTGTGCCGTGGCAGGGGCCATGGCAGTGAATTCGCTGACATGCATATCACGAGGCTCGAACCACGCGACGCCGGTTTCGTGAGATTCGACAACCGCCAGCGTGTTGGACGATCCGTCCTTGATGTCACGGATAGTAACCGCGCTGCTGCCTTCGAAGCTGGCCCCTTTGCCGGTGATGTACACGTAGTGAGTGCCGCTCGATGGACCGACGGCCGAGGGACAGCGGTAGACATGTGGTGTGGTGCGAGTGACGACCAGGTTGTCGGGATGATCCCAAGGCTTGTCGAAGTCGTAGGCATCGAACATCGGCTGTTGCTCGATGAATGGCAAAATCAGTACGCGCCAACTGTGCATCGGCTTGCCGTCAGCGTCGGGGATGTAGGCCGGGGGAAAGCTCTTGTAGACGTCGTGGTAGTTGTGCAGGGCCAGACCAATTTGTTTCAGGTTGTTCTTGCACTGGGCTCCCCGGGCCGCCTCCCGGGCCTGTCCGACGGCGGGGAGCAACAGGGCGGCAAGGATGCCGACGATGCAGAGGCCCGCCAAAACGATCCCGCCGACCACGAGTACGATGATGGTGATGGTGGACTTCGAGGAGTCCTTGGCGGGTTTCGTCGCGGCGGCGGGTGCCAGGGTGGGTGCGGGTGCCAGGGTGAGTTTCGATTGGCAATGTGGGCAGGAGCTGAGACCGGTATCGATCAATTCGGCGCAGTAGGGGCAATCGACCATGGGTACGCTCCTTTTCGTCGCAGTTCGATGGGTTCAATAAAAAAAGGAAGCCGGCGACGAATCGCCGACTTCCTTGTCTCTCGTAACGTCTGGGGGATCAGATCACCCGGACGTTCTCGGCTCGCGGACCTTTCGGGCCACTGCCTTCGGTGTAGGAGACACGTTGTCCTTCCTGCAGTTCATCGTAACTCACACCTTCAAGGTTTGAGTTGTGGAAGAACATGTCTTCGCCTGCGCCTGTGTCGATGAAACCAAAACCTCGGTCTGTCAACCTTTTGATCGTACCTTCTGCCATCGTTCGTCCGTCCGATTTCTAAAAAAAAAGAGATTTCGCGATCGCGCCCGACACGACTGGTTCAGGCTGCTCGACCGCTGAGAGAAATTCTAACCAGTCCCGAATCGGGAAAACAAGTCAAACGGCGGTTTGATTTCTGGAAAAATGGCTGGACGGGCGTTGTGGGATCAGTTGGCGGCAAACAGTGGTTCGTGTGTGGATGAGCTGTTTGCGAGTGATTGTCAAGGAATTTCGAGATCGCCGAGTCGAATGCGTTGAAACGTCATGTGTGCCTGGCTGCCTTCGTAGAGGATTCCGACAGTTTGCGCATCGATGAGTGTCATGCACGAGTAGCCTGCTCCGGGTCCTTCGTCGAGCAGCAACTTGCGTCCTGTTGGCCAGGTCGTGCCGTTATCGATTGAGGCCTTGATGGTGATGTGGTGCCGCCCGCTCTGGCTGTCGGGATTGGAGAACAGCAGTCGTCGACCGGTTCGAGATCCAAGTTCTCGGTCGACGTGGATCAGGCTGGCCATGCAGGCTCGCGGTTCGACCAGTGCCTTGCGTGACGTGGGGTGTGGCTGCCAGCTGGCACCCATATCTCGGGTGATCATCACGACGCGGTGCGATTGCCGGTTGTAGCGACAGTTGAGCATCAGCACTCCGGGCGATATTTCCACGACCTGGGCTTCGGTCGTATCGTCGAACGCTCCGGTTCCCACCTGCCAGGTCTTTCCATGGTCTTTTGAGTAGATGATCGTGGAATGCGGCAGTCGGTTTTTGGCCGGTGGGTCCTGGTACTGTGCGGCAAAGACCAGCGTCCCGTCCTGCATGGTGATGCCTTTGCCTGGTCCCTGCAGCAGGAAGCACCATTCGGGTCGCTTGGTCTGCCGGGTGATGTTGATGGGTTCGGACCAGGTCCTGCCGTCGTCATCGCTGCGGACGAGCATCAGTTGCCCGGTTTCGGTCGGTGCCAGTCCAGGCCCGGACCCTCGCCACGACCGATTCCCATGGCTCCAGGTGGCCGCCACCCAGATCGTGCCTGTCTGTCGATCGACCAGCACGGCCGGGTCTCCGATACCGTCGTAACGCCAGCGGGGATCACTGCCCATGTCCATGATCACCTTCATCGGATTCCACGTGCGGCCGCCGTCGGTCGAGCGTGAAAGTCCGACGTCGATGTCACCGGGAAGATCGCCGCCGCCACGTCGACGAACGTCGTAGACTGCGATCAACGTGCCGTCGTTGGTCGTCGTCAGTCCGGGGATGCGATAGGTGTGAACGTTATCGTCGCCCGACCTCCGCAGGGCGATTCCCATCCGTTGAATCGATGGTGCGGCATCGAGCTGGACCGTCCTGCCGTTCGAGAATGTGACTGCGTTGCATGTGACCTCAATCCGGTGGTCGATATTGGCGTTTCGAGCGACATGGCCAGCAATCCAGATGAAGTTGGTTCCCTCGCTGAGGTGGGGGGAAGAAGCGGGAAAAGAGGTGACGAATGGGCCATTCGTGGTTTTCGTCACATTTAGCCGGGCAACAGGCTTGCCGGCTGTGAAGCGGTTCAGGGTTTCGCCGTTGTAGATTTCGATGGACAGCAGGTCGGAGCGATCGGTTGTTCCACCGAGCGTCGCACGGATATCTGTCACCGCGATTGGGTCAAGTCGACCGGTCGTTTCGATTTTCAGTTTGGCCAGTGGGCTGGCTTTGGTGCCGATGAGTGCCGGGATGGTGAGGGGCACGACCCGGACGCTTGTGATTTGCTGAGGACGGGCCGGAGTGATGCGGATGTCGTCGATTAGGATCCCGGTATTCGGCGGGCTGTTGACCGTAAACCGCAATTGCCTGGTGCGGGTGTCGTCCAGGGTTACCCGGACAGTTGAAAAAGGCCGTGCCAAACAAAGACAGGAAACGCTCCGGTTCGGGGGCTGCGAAGAAAGCTGCCGGGGCCAAGTAGTCTCACCGCCCCACGCGGCGGCTGAGTTGTGGGTCTTGGCGTGATGGATGCGATGTCACGACTGGAGTTCCTGCTGTGTCCAGTCGTAGCGGCTTTGCTTGCGAAATCCTTCGACGTGGATCGTGCCGTCCTTCTGGAGGTTGAGTAGCGAGTAGCCGTTGTTGGCTGCTCCGGAACCTTCGACCATGGCGACCAGCGTGCAGTAGTGGATGCCGTGAATCAGCTTGTGGTCGTTCGCGTGGCTGTGTCCCTGGAAGACAGCCAGCACGTTGCCCGACTCCTCGAGCACTTTCCTTACGGCCGGTCCGTTCTTGACACCGTACGAGTTGCTGACATCGAGTCGTTGGTGAGCAAACAGGATGGTTTTGCGGGATGTGTGTTTGAGGTCCTGTCGCAGCCAATCGACTTCGGCGGCGGGAATGTTCGGGTCGGTCCACTCGAAATTCTTGCGACCGTAGGGTTGTCCGTCGCTGCGGAAGCACGAGTCGAGCACGATGAAGTGATAGGAGCCCGCGTCGAACGAGTAGTACGAGGACTTTTGTGCGACGGTGTCGAGGAACTCCTGTTTCTTGAGCGTGTAGACGCAGTGATTGCCGAGCACGTGGTGGCGGTGTTTGCTGATGGTCTGGAAATCGGCGGTGATGCGTTTCAGGTAATTGAGTTCGGTTTGGACCGAGTCGGCGGCGTCGATGAAGTCACCGAGTTCGACGAGGAATGCCGGTTTGTGTTTGCTGAAGTGGCTGGCGGCTTCGGCAAGTTTGGCGGGGGATTCGCGGTAGTGCCTCGTTCCGGCCGGCGGCTTGTCGGCGTAGTGCAGGTCGGTGACCAGCCCGATGGTCAATTCGACGGCCGGTTTTGGCTTTGACGTCTCGGCGAACAGAGATGTCGGGTTGACGGCAGCGGCCGAGAGGATCAGCGATCCGTTGGCCAGAAACGCTCTGCGTCCCAGCTGGCGTTGAGGCTGCCGGTGAACGAAGTTTCTGTTGGACATGGTGTTCGTGTCCTACTGCTGTGAATTGGCGGTCAGTCTAGCGTCTGGTTCGCGTCTGGGCAGCCGTGGTGCTTGTTCGTTTTGTATCCGGATTGCCGTTGGGTCTTGAAGACTGAGGGGATGGAAACGCTCTGTCCCTTGTTTCGATCGGCCGCGAGTTGTCATTATATGCCCTTGAGGTTCTGGTGATTCGCCGATCGAGTAAAACAGATTCCAAGGAGACGAGGCCGTGGCCAACCGTTTTGTAGTGACTTTTGCTGTCATCGTGACTCTGCTGT
>CAVOEV010000099.1:0-15431 GCA_963694825.1 Planctomycetota bacterium | reverse complement strand
TCCACTGGCGAGGCAATACGCAACACGACGCTAGTCCGGACTCTCGAATTACACACCCCGGCACCGAATCGACGCATCACCCCGCATCACCCCGCATCACCCCGCATCACCCCGCATCACCCCGCACCGCTCCGCTACGCCGTCTTCTCGACCAACCAGTCGACCGTCTGTCCGAGCCCGTCTCGCAATGTCACCTCGGGAACCCAATCCAGCAGCTCGGCCGCCGCCTTGGGATCCAGCAGGCTGTGGCGGATGTCGCCAGCCCGAGACGGCTCGTGTCGAGCCGGCTCGAAGGCGTCTCGACCCAACCGCTCGGCAACCAGTCCCCCCAGCACACTCGCCAAGCGGTTGATGTCGATCGCTTCGCCCGAGCAGACATTGATCGCCGTGCACTCGCCCGGCCGGGCCCTCTCCAACGCGGCCAGGTTGGCCCGAGCGACGTCGCCGACGTAGACAAAATCCCTGGTCTGCAGCCCATCGCCGAAGATTTCCAGAGTCGCTCCGGCCTCGAGATCTCGACAAAAGGCAGCCACGACGCCCGCTTCGCCTTCGACACTCTGTCGAGGCCCGTACACGTTGCTGTACCGCAACGCGACCGCAGCCAGTCCCAACTCAGAAGCTGCCCACGCCAGGTACCGCTCGCCCATCCACTTCCCGATCCCGTAGGGCGAAACCGGAGTCGCTGCTGTCGATTCGTCGGCCGCCTCGGGCGTCTCGCCATACAACGCACCGCCCGATGATGCGAACACAAGACTTCGAGCACCCACGCGAACCGATTCGGTGATCACGTTCAATGTGCCCACGATGTTGATCTCGGCGTCGAGAGCCGGGTCGTCAACCGAGCGGCCGACCGAGACCTGGGCCGCGTGATGACAGACCGCTTCGGGTTGCGATGCGTCAAACGCCGCGGCCAATGCCCGCCCGTCCCGGATGTCCGCCTCGAAGAACGACACACGCTCGGGCTCCGAGATATTCTCCAACCGACCGCTCGACAGATCGTCAACAACATGAGCCTCGTGACCGGCGGCCAGAAGAGCGTCGACAATGTGACTGCCGATGAAGCCGGCTCCGCCTGTCACAAGCACTCGCATCCATCGTCCCCTCTCTCACCGTGCCAATACCCTGCACGCAACATAGCAGCCTGTTGAAGGACCCGCAGCAGATCGGTAGGCTGGCCAGCCCAGACGCCGTGGCAAGGAGGAACCCGAGGCGTCATAGCAAGGATGCCGATGACCGCAAAACGAGTGTTCCTGGACTGGGACCGACCCGCACTGACCGCAGTCGTCGACTGGCTCGATCAACAACACACCAGCCACGGTGTGCTCGACCTCTCGAATCAACTACTGGTGCTGCCCGGAGCCCGAGCCGGTCGCCGACTGCTCGAATTGCTCGTCGATCACGCCGCCAACTCATCCCATCGGCTCGTACCACCCAAAACACTCACCGTCGGATCGCTCCCCGAACAACTCTATGTCTCGAAACAACCCTTCGCCGAAGACCTCGTCCAACGTTGTGCCTGGGTCGAAGCACTCTCGCAACTTGCCGCCGAAGACCTGATCGAGGTCTGCAGCCAACGACCCGATGACGACGATCCCCGAGGATGGATCGAACTGGCCGACCTGCTCAGACGGCAACACCGCGAACTGGCCGGCGACGGTCTCGACTTCGACAACGTCGCCGACTGCGACATGCTCGACTCGATTCCCCGTGAACGACGACGCTGGCAGGTCCTTCACGAAATCCAGAACCGCTATCTCCGCAACCTCGAACAACTCGGACTGTGGGACAAACAAACCGCCCGGCTCAAAGCCATCGAGTTCGGCGAATGCCACGCTAGCCACAACATCGTCCTGGTCGGCACCGTCGACATCAATCGCACGATGCGACGCATGCTCGAGGTCGATGACGTTGCCGATCGAGTCACATCACTCGTCCACGCTCCACAACAACTCGAAGATCACTTCGACTCGCTCGGTTGCCTGGTGCCCGATGCCTGGAAACAACCCGCCGTGCCGATCGAAGACCACTCGGTACAAGTGGTTGATCGACCCGACGACCAGGCAGCCGCCGTCGCCGCCTGGCTGACACAACTGCCCGGACCGCTTCGAGCCGACGACATCACTCTCGGGATCGCCGACGAATCACTGGTTCCCGTCGTTGCACGGCAACTGGCCGATTGCCACGTCGATACCCGCTGGGTCCACGAAGCCGCCTTGTCCGATACCTCGACCTGGCGATTGCTCGAAATCGTCTCAGATTGCCTCGCCAGCCTCGACGTCGATAACTCCGAAACGAAAGACGACTCGGACAATACGCCACTCGTTACCGTCGCCTACGAACCCCTGGCAGCACTCTGGCGACACCCCGATTTCGACGCCTGGCTCCATGCCCAACTCGAACCCGATGCGACTCCCAACCCAGACCCAGACCCAGACCCAGACCCAGACCCAGACCGCGACGCAGTCATTGCACTCGACACCTACCGAACCCATCACCTCGCCGCACGGCTCGAACTGCCCGCGAGACTCGATGACAACAACAACGACAGCACCGTGCTCGAGATGTCGCTCTTGCATCTGCGACGCCTGCTCGAACCACTGTTCGCCAACGACCCAACGGACCGACTGAAGCCGCTGCCCGATTGGTCGGGGCCGCTGTCCGAGTTCCTGGGCAACATCTACTCGGGCCGACTCGCCGATCGAGACGATCGCGACGGACATGTCCTGCTGTCCGCTTCGCGGCACATCCAGCAGGGACTTGGCCTGATGGCTCAGGTCCCCGCCAGGATGGCGTTGGCTGTCGACGCCATCGATGCCATCCGCCTGGCTCTCGAAACGGCCGCCAGCTCGACCATCGCAGCCCGATCCGAAGCCGATGCGATCGAAATGGTCGGCTGGCTCGAATTGCCGCTCGACGACGCACCGATCCTGGCCGTCGTCGGAGTCAACGAGGGCCACGTCCCCGCTTCTGCCACCTCCGACCTGTTTCTCCCCGATCGACTCAGACAACGCCTCGGCATCCTCGACAACACCCGTCGGATCGCTCGCGACTCGTACGCCATCTCGGCCTTGTCCGCCAAACAGGAACACCTTCTGCTCGTCGGCGGACGTCGCAACGACAACGGCGACCCACTGCGACCCAGCCGACTGCTGCTCGCCGCCAACGACGGCCGGCAGCCCGCTCGTGTCCTCAAGCTACTCGATCAGCCGCCCGATACACCCGCCGCCCGACTGCCAGGTACTTTCGCGTCCGGACCGGTCGATTCCGAATTCCGCGTGCCTGCACCCACGACCAATAGACTCAATCGAGTCGGTGTCACCGCCTTCGGCGATTACCTCAAATGCCCCTACCGCTTCTATCTTAAACACGTCCTGAAACTGAGACCCGTCGACGACCAGACCAATGAACTCAATGCACTCACCTTCGGCAACCTCGCTCACGATGCACTCGACGACTTCGGCCGATCCGATTTGGCCGACTCGACCAACCTCGACGACGTCTGCGAATTCCTGAAACAGGCCGCATGGCGGTGGGCCGGACGACGACACGGCCGACATCGACCGGCTGCCGTAGACGTCCAGGTCGTCCAACTCCACGAACGACTCGAAGCCTTCGCCCGCTGGCACGTCGCTGCCGTCTCCGAAGGCTGGCGGATCGCCTTCACCGAAGAATCGATCGGCGAAGGACAGGTCGTACTCGACACGCCCGCCGGAACACTCTCGGTCATCGGTCGAATCGACCGGATCGATCAGCACCAAGAGACCGGTCAATGGAGAGTGATCGACTACAAGACCGGTAACGAGGCCAAGCCGCCCGAAAAAGTCCATCGCAGTGGGACCAAGAACGACCGGAAATGGATCAATCTGCAGCTGCCGCTGTACCGGCGGTTGGTCAAAGACGCACTCGAGGTCGACGGCGATGTCGAACTCGGGTTCCTGGTACTCCCCAGCACACTCGATGACACCCGATTCCTGGCCGCAGAATGGTCCGACGAAGAACTCGCCGACGCCGATTCCACGATCGCTCGAGTGGCCGAATCGATCGTTCGCGGCGAATTCGACAAGTTCACCGAACCACCGCCCAGTTTTTCCGACGACTGGGCCGGTATCTGCCAAGACAACCTGCCGGACCTGCCGCGTCACGAGCACTGGAGTCGGCCATGAACGGAATCGCCATCGACGAACGACGGCTGATCCGAGCCTCGGCCGGGACCGGCAAGACTTACCAACTGACCAATCGCTACATCTCCAGGCTGCTGCTCGGTGTCTCGCCAGCAGAAATCCTCGCCGTCACATTCACCCGCAACGCCGCCGCCGAAATCCTCGACCGAGTCCTCGTCCGACTCGCCGCAGCCGCCGACAACGATCAGGCCGCCCTGGAACTGGGCGACGCCATCGGCTCGGACAACCTCGACAGCTCGCACTGCCGAGACGTCCTCGCCGGCATCGTCGACACCCTGCAACAGCTCCGAGTCAGTACGCTCGACAGCTACTTCAGCCAGGTCGCCACCAGCTTCTCGCTCGAACTCGGACTCCCCACACCCTGGCAGATTCTCGACGACCACCAGGCCCGAGGACTCAAACGAGAAGCCGTCAGTCGACTGGTCCACAGTGGCTCGAATACAACCCTGCAACGGCTGGTCAACCTGATGACCAGCTCGGATTCCGCCCGCTCGATCGAAGACTCGATGATTCGCATCGTCTCGAAACTCCACGGCGTCTACTGCGAAACCCAGCCCGACGCCTGGAAATGGCTCACACCACCACCACGCTCCACCAACGACCAGATCGAAGCCGCCGTCGCTCGACTGGCTGACGCCGATTGGCCCGATGGCAAACGATGGGATTCGGCTCGCGACGAAACCGTCGAACTCGTCAGCCGCCGCGATTGGCAACGGCTTGTCAGCGTCGGAATCGGCAAGAAGATCGCCGCGGATGACCTGACTTTCTACGGCAAAGAGATCCCCGCAACAGTCGTCGATGCGTTCGAATCCGCCTTCGGCCTGCTGCGAACCGACACCTCCAACGATCTCGCCGATCAAACCGCCGCGACATTCGAAATCCTCGAAATGTTCGATTCCCAGTACAGCGAACTGAAACGACAACGACGGTACGTCGAATTCGACGACATCACCCGAGTGCTCGCCGATGCCAGCCTCGGCAGCCAGGCCGCTCGACTCGCTCACCGGCTCAATGCCACCGTCGATCACCTGCTGCTCGACGAATTCCAGGACACCTCGTCCCAACAATGGCAAGTCCTGGAACCGCTCGCTCAGGACATCACCCAAGGATCCCAACAACGGTCGTTCTTCTGTGTCGGTGACGAGAAACAGGCGATCTATGGGTGGCGAGGCGGAGTGGCCGGCATCTTCAGCACGCTCGAAGATCGACTCGACGGCATCACCCCCGATGACCTCAAGATCAGCTATCGCTCGGCCACACCCGTGATCGAAACGATCAACGACGCCTTCACCAAGGCCAGTGGGCACAACGACCTCGAAGACCTCCAGCAAGCGGTCCTGGATTGGACCTCACGCTACGTCGTTCACGAAGCTCACCACCTCGACCGGCCGGGTTACACCTGCCTCAGAACCCTGCCGGGCAACAAGCGAGAAGGCACCAGGGATCTGGACTTCGACCTGATCGCCGAGATCATCGGCGAATCGCCCCAACATGGCATCGGGATCCTGGTGCGACAGAACAAGACGGTTGGCGAGATCGTCACCCAGCTCAGACGCCGGGGTGTGGCCGCCAGCCAGGAAGGCGGTTTCCCGCTGACCGATTCGGCACCCGTCCTCGTCCTGCTCGCTCTCGCTCGCCTGGCCGACCACCCCGCCGATTCCCTCGCAGCCTTTCACGTCGCCAACTCACCACTCGCCCCACACCTCGAACTCGATCCCAACTCGAGCCCTGGCGACTTTGCCCGAATCTCCCAATCGTTGCGCAACGAACTGTGCAATCGAGGCTACGGACATGTGCTGGGCCGATACGCCCGCCTGCTCGCTCCGGCTGCCAATCTCGACGAACGCTATCGACTGGCTCAGTTCATCCGCCTCGCCACCCGCTACGACCTGCAAGCCACCCTGAGACCCTCCGACTTCGACCGCTTCGTCCGGCACGAACGCTTCGCAGACCCCTCGACGGATTCCGTCCGCGTGATGACGGTCCACCAGGCCAAGGGACTGGAATTCGACGTGGTCATCCTGCCCGAACTCGATTCCAAGTTCGCCGGCCGAACCGACCTGCTGGCCGTCCAACGACCCGACCCGACCGCGCCGCCGGATCGCGTGCTACGGACACGCGACAAGACGATCCGAACCGCCCTCGACAAGGACATCCAGGCCGTCTACCAGGCCGATCGAAACCGAAATGCCACCGAAGCTCTCTGCGTGATGTATGTCGCCATGACCCGGGCCCGCTACGCACTGCACATGCTGATTCCCGCGTCGACGAAAAAAGAAACCAAAGACAACACGCTCCCGGTCACCGCCGCCGGACTGCTCCAAGCCGCACTCTGTGGCGGCGAACCGGTCGAAGCCGGCAAAGTCCTCGCCGAACGCGGTGACCCCAAATGGCACACCCACTGTCATCTCGAAACGACTCCACCACCCGACTATATCCCGCTCGACTTGACACTCGAACCCATCACTGATGGCCGACGACGTGGCCGAGGACGACGGGCACCCTCGGGCCTCGAAGGACACACACATACCGATGTCGCCGCGATCTTCGAAACCACGTCCAACGCCAACAGGCAACACGGCACACTCGTCCACGCCTGGCTCGAAGCGATCACCTGGGCCGACCAGGTTCCCGGTGACGAACGTCTCCAAGACATCAGCCGACGCGAACAGATTCACGTCGATGACCTCGAACAACGCATCGCCGGACTTCGAACCCATCTCGCCAAACCGGAAATCCTCGCACTGTTCTCCGAAGCCTCGTACCACGACCCCGATTGGCTGCCGTTCGACAAACTGACAGTCGAAGCCGACCAGTGCGAAATCGAAGTCCACAACGAATACCCGTTTGCGATCGATTGGGAAGACGGCCTGCTGCACGGGACCATCGATCGACTCGTGCTGCTCAGACACGACGGCCAGGTCGTCGCAGCCGACACGATCGATTTCAAGACCGATCATCTCGAAGACCAAGCCGAAATGGATGCCAAGGTCGAATTCTACCGCGGCCAACTCGAAGCCTACCGCGATGCCGTCGCAACTCTGTTCCGACTCGACAACAACCAGATCGCCACAAGATTGGCCTTCCTCGGACCCGGACGCGTCGTCGACGTGTGACCTACTTCACCCGAAACAGCTGCACTCCCACATACCCGCCAACCCGACGCTGATCCCGCTCGATCACACCCTGCAATCGACGACCCCAATTGTCGATCTGCTCGCGAGTCCTCTCCGACTGGCCTTCCCTCGGCAACAGAAACTTCCGTTGAAATTCGTCCTCACCAAGCACACCCATCTCACGCAGTCGACCAAACAACTCGGGCGTCACGAACTCCGTGTACCCATACGTCGTCCGGTAACGCAGGATCTCCTGCCAATTGACCAGCACCCACCCGACATCGTGCTCAACAAGCCGCTCGCGAATCACCTTCACATCAGCCAGCCCGCCCCGCCCGTCTCCACACCACTCCTCCAACAACGATCGATCGAACACCGTGTTGTAATGCACCGGGAACCGGGCATCGAAGACCTGGGCCTCGCCCACGCACAACACGTGCTGCCTCACTCCGGCCTGCTCGTCCAGCCATTCGTTAACCGCTCCGACAGCCGGAGCCGTCGTCGCGGCCGCCTTGCGAGCCATGTCCAGATCGCCCAGGAACGCGTTGTAGCCAATCACCGACCGCGGACTGGTGACCGTCACCACCGCGATGTTGTAGGCCAGCCCCAACACGACCACCACAGCACACGGACGCCACCACGCCGGCCGATGGCACCACGTCAGCCCGATGCCCGCCAACAACGACACCACAGGCAGTATCGGCACCCAGAACCGATCCAGCCGATGAGTCAAACCCCACCAGCTCAGGAACAACCACGCCACCAATAACCACAGACAGGCAATCTGGCGACGACGCAAACTGACCAGTACCGCCAACGGAGCCAACCCGAACACCAATGGACTCTGCCAGTCGTTGCGACTCACAACATCCAGCAACCCGCCAGCCAGGCTCGATGGCGAGTAGTCGGAGGACGAATGAGCCGCTCGCCACTTGATGTTGTCCGGCTCACCCCAATCCTCGCCGCCAAACAGCGTGTACCCCAACGGATAGACCGGGTTGCCCGTCTCGACCAGGTTCTTCAACAACCACGGCCCGATCGTCAAGGCGACGCCCAGGCCAAACAGAGCGGCCATCCGCAATCCAGCCCGATTCGCTTCGGTTCGCTTCTCGAGCGGCCAAGCACCTCTGGCGACGACGATCGACGCAACCAGGGCCACCGACGCGGGAATCACCACCTGCACCAATCCGGTGTACTTGCACGCCATCCCACTGCCCGCCAGCAGGCCCGCCAACAGCCAGGCACCGCCAGCCGGTTCGCTCGATCGAGTCCGCTCGACGGCCAATGACACGGCCAACAGCGTGGCCGCAAGAAAGAAACACAACCCGCCTTCGGTGTAGGCGATGATCGAGACACGAGTCGTCCAGGGGATCGTCAGGTAGATCATCGCCGCAGCTACCCCGGCACCCGTCGACCACCAGCGGCGGCCGGCGGCAAACAGCGTCAGAGCCGTCAATGGGGCAAATGCGGCCAGCAGCGACTTGCCCACCAGCGCACCCCACCACCAGTCGTCGGCCACCACCATCCCCGCCAGGCTCAGCATCTCGGTCAGGAACGGAAAGCTGGTGTAGACGTTGTGCGGCAAGCGAGTGATCCGGCCCTGCTCGAAGAACTCGCGAGGCCCCTGCAGGTGGTACTCCTTGACGTCGAAGTCGATCGAAGGCAAGGCAGCTCCGGTGAACTGAAAGAACAGGAACAGTACCGCGACGAATCCAACCAGCCACTTCACCGCGGCCGGGAACGCTCGCACCAGGTCCACCTCACCGTGACTCGGCGTCATCTGCATGCCGGCTTCTCCCGACCCGACGCCCGGCCGTGCCCTCCACCACAGCACCAGTTCCAGCACCAGCGCACACATCGGCACACCGAGCAGGAACTTCCGCTCGAGCAGGCCGGCGAGGCCGCAGGCAAGAGTCAACAGTGACAGAGCCGAGAGCCCGACGCCCATGCTCAGGACAAACCGAGTCGTACGGTCTCTCCCCATGCCCTCTGCATCAGCGAGACCACAGCGAGCGATCAGCCGGCAGACCATTCGACCCAGCCCCCAGGCCCCTGCCAGCATCCACGCCGCGGTCAACCACACCCCCAGTCTCTGCGGCAGGTACCTCCAACCCATCCGATCCTGCGGCGGATCCAGGGCGTCGAGCAGTGTCACCACAGACTGTTCCAGGAGCGTGATCCTGAGAACTTCGCTGTTGTTGGGCAGCTGGGGAGTTCCCCAGAAGAACAGCACGCAGAAGCCCACCAGCCAGCCCAGGGCGATGACCAGGTTCTTTGCGGACGATGATGTGGCCTGTGGCCGATTCAACGATTCGGTCATTTTTCGATGAGGGGGGTGCGGGGCGAGGATCATAGGAGCCGGTTGTGGCGGTGTAAACGGCGGGGGGACCCAGGAGCTTGGAAACGTCCTCGACATTCTCGTAAGGTAAACGCCCTCCCATCCGCCGCCTCACGCCACGCCGCCCACCATGTTCGCCCTTCTGGCTCAAGCCGCCTCAGCCGACACGGCCGCGCCCGCCCCCACCGGCGGTCTCCACGGACTCGACTACGTCGTTCTCGGGGTCTACCTGCTGGGTGTCCTGGGCGTCGGTGTCTACTTCTCACGGCAACAGACTCGAAGCGAAGACTACTTTGTCGGCGGGCGGAAGATGCCCTGGTTCGCCGTGGGCCTCTCGATCATGGCCTCGCTGCTCTCGACCATCTCGTACCTGGCTTCCCCGGGCGAGATGATCAAGAACGGGCCGACGATGGCCCTGGCCTGGTTGATCGTGCCCTTTGTCTTCCTGGTGGTCAGCTTCGTCTGGCTGCCCTTCCTGATGAAGCTGAAACTGACCAGCGTCTATGAATACCTCGACCGCCGCTTCGGTCGTCGGGCCGGCCAACTGGCCAGCATCCTGTTCGTGTTCGTGCTGAGGCTGTTCTGGATGGGCATGGTGGTGCTGACCGCCTCGGTCGCCGTCGCCGATATCACCTACGCCAGCGTGGTCGGGTTGGTTGGTGCTGGTCTCAGCCTGACCAACTGGACACTTCTCGTGCTGGTCTCCGTCGGCATGCTCGCGACTCTGTACACGGTGATGGGAGGCATCCAGGCGGTGATCTGGACCGACGTGGTCCAGACCGTGATCCTGATCGCCGGAGCGATCCTGACGCTGGTGATCATCATGGTCGAGACCCGGACCGGGCCCCTCGACTGGTGGACCACGATGACCGACTCGACTGCCGGAGGCCACGAGTTCCCACCGTTGTGGAGTTGGGACCTGGGCGAACGCAACGTGCTGGGCTTCGCGCTGCTGCACAGCGGGTTCTGGTACCTCTGCACCTTCCTGGGCGACCAGGTGGCCATGCAGAGGTACTTCACGCTGGACTCGCTCCGCTCGGCCGTCCGCGCCAACCTCGTGAACTTCAGCTGCGACCTGGCGATCATGATCCTCCTGGCGCTGTGCGGCATGGCCCTGCTGACCTACTACACGCTGAACCCCGCCGAGATCGTCGCCGGGATCAGCGATCCGCAACAGGACCAGGTGGCCGACCGGATCTTTCCTCATTTCATCGGCCATCACCTTCCCGTCGGAGCGGCCGGGCTGCTCGTGGCAGCCCTGTTCGCGGCCGCGATGTCGAGCCTCGATTCGGGCATCAACTCGGTCGCCACCGTGCTGACCGTCGACTTCATCCGCAAGAAGCACCCCGACATCACCGACGAGCGAGAATTGACTCTGGCCCGCCGGATGTCGGTGGCGATCGGATTCGGCTGCACGGCGCTGGCCATCGGGCTGATGTTCCTGCCCAAGGACCTGAACATCATCGACGCCAGTGCCCGTACCTTCAATTGTGCCCTGGGCCCGCTGGCCTCCATGTTCCTGGTCGGCATGTTCCTGCCCCACGTCGGAGAAAAGGCGGTCGTCATCGCCACCGCCTGCGGCACGCTGATCGCACTGGTCGTCTCCTGGTGGTCCGAACTGGTCACCGGGCTGGGGCTGGAAGGCCTCATCTCAGAAGCGCACCCCGGCACCTTCCTGATCCTGCCGCTCTCGGCCGTCGGCTCATTCCTGATCGCAGCCGTGCTCGGCTCGGTGATGCAGCCGGCCGACCTCGAGGTCACTAAGAAACTGACCTGGCGGGCGGTGGTCAAGGGAGACTACCCGGAACCCACGGACACCCTGTAGCAAGAAAACCAAGAAAGCCAGCATGGAAATCACCGACGTCAAACAGATCCTCCGAGGCCCGATGATCCCCGAGCTGAGTTGCCTGGACAGCAACCTGGCCGTCGACCACGGAGCTACTCGTGCCAACGTCCAGACGACCATCGAGCGGGGCATCGTCAACGGACGCGGTGTGCTGCTGGCGGTGGGGGCTGGAGGCGACTTTCCGATGCTGACGCTCGATGAGCGTCGAGACATCAGCCGCACGATCGTCGAAGCCGCCGACGGCCGCGTCCCGGTGCTCGTCGGAGCACAGGGCACAAATCTCGACGACATCGTCGCCATGGCCCGCTGTGCCGAAGAACTGGGGGCCTACGGAGTGCAATTCGGGCCGGGATACTACTACGAGTCGAGCGACGAGGACTGCCTGAGACTGTTCACGGCGGTGCACGAGGCGACCGAGCGGATCGCGATCATGATCTACAACACCCACTGGGAGGGCTATGACATCTCGCTGGACCAGTTGGAGAAGCTGCTCGAGTTGCCTCGCTGCGTCTCGATCAAGTGGTCCTCGCCTCACAGCGGCACTTACCTGCGCGGGATCGACCGATTCGCCGACCAGGCGGCGATGGTCGACAACCAGGGCCTGCAGGTGATGAACCACATGCTCGGCGGCACCGGCTTCATCACTCACCTGGCCACGATCTGGCCCGAGTACGACCTGGGGACCTGGGACCTGATGGAGGCGGGCGACTACGTGGCCGCCCAGGCTCGCATCGTGGCGGGCAACTGGCCCTGGCAGAGTTTCCGGGGCAAGATGTGGACACGCTCCGGAGCCGAGAGTCCGGTGGTGAAGGCGGCCCTGGAATTGTGCGGCCGACCGGGCGGACCCAGCCGACTGCCGACCCGCGAGTTGACGTCCGAGGAGCGTGGTGAGTTGCGAGGGATCCTCGAGCGGATTGGAGTGCCCGATCTGGTCTGAAGGCCGGGGTCTGACGCCGCCCACCAACAGTCTTGCTCCACCCACCACGGCCCGCAGGCGGGGCCTGACCCCAGCGGCGGGTGACACGGGGCAAGCGAGACCCTACTTCAAGCCCACGCAGTACAAATGCCCGCGGGTGCGGATCACCATCCGGCCATCGGCGATCGCCGGAGTGCCAACAATCGGCTCGCCCATATCGTTCTTCGACAGGATCTCCAGCTTGCCGGAACTCTTCAGCACCACCATGTAGCCGTTCTCACCAGCGATGTAGATCTTGCCGTCGGCATAGATCGGCGACGCGAAGTACTCACAGGTGTTGTTGATCCGCCGGGGACCCCACAGTTTCTTTCCGCCGACGATCTCGAAACCGGTCGCAATTCCGCCTCCCTTGACCAGCAGCATGCGGCCGTCGACGACCAGCGGCGAGACGATGTGGTCGATCTGCGAGGCGGCGTGCTTCCAGAGCACGTGCGTCTTGGTCACGTCGCCACGGCCTCCGGCTCGCACCGCGTGGATCGATTGATCACCAGCCTTGTCCGACGGAGTGTCGAATTTGGCTCCGGCAAAGTTCTCTTCGCTCAGAAACGCCTTGTCCAACTCGATCCCCTCAAGCACTCCGTCCTTGTTCAGGTCGCCCTTGTCGAACGTCCGCTTGAAGAACGCCTCGGGGATCTTTCGCTTGCCGACCATCGCCTGCATTTCCGCCTTGGACAACTTGCCGTCGCCGTTGCCGCCGCGCCCGACCTCTTCTCCCTTGGCATCGGCCGAGGCGAGCCACTGGTTGGCAATCCCACCGCTTTGCAGCGAGACGTAGATCGTGCCGCCGAAGGTGACCGGAGTGGTCTTGATGTTCCGCAGCAGCGTGCGGGCGTGCCACAGCCTTTTGCCTGTGTCGGGGTCATAGCCGATCAGCATTCCCGTGCCGGCCACGACAATCTCGTCGCCCTGGCTGCCCTGGCTGATGATCGGATGCGAGTAGTTCACCGCCTGGTCGCTGCGATCGTCGGTCCACAGAGTCTTGCCGGACTTGGCATCGAGAGCGTAGAAGGCGGGGTGCAGATCGTCGTCCTGGACCAACAGCACCTTGCCCTTGTGGAGCACCGGCGACATGGCCGGGCCCCAGTCGAAAACGTAGTAGGGCACCGGGATCTCGCGATGCCACTTGATCTCCCCGTCCCGCGCATCCAATGCCACCATGCCGACGTAGGCGTGGTAGAAGTAGACCCGCTTGCCGTCACTCGCCGGAGTCGTCGCTGCCAGGCTGTTCGTCTTGTGCACACGGGTCGCATCGCCCATGTCCCACTGCTTGCCCCACAGAAAACGGCCACTCTTGGCACTGTAGGCATGAAGCGCCACGTGGCCGGGGTCACCCAGAGCCGACACGAACACCCGGCCACCGGCGACGATCGGACAACCCACGCCGTCACCAATCTCGGCCGACCAGAGCAGGTTCGATTTCGGTGAAAACTCGACCGGCATCGCGGCCTTCGAATTCGCGATCCCACTGCAGTTGGGACCACGGAACTGAGGCCAATCGCCGGCCTCAACCGGGACCATCCCCAGCCAACTCAATGTCATGATCGCCGACAACACCGCAGTCTTCCCACCCATCATGATCTCTGTCTCCCGGTCTCTTACTCGTGCCTGAATCCCGTTGCCGCTCATCCTATCGACGTCCCATCCGCCATGCCACCACCGGAGCCCGATCCATCGCCCAGCCCCATCTGCCTCCTGAGCCCCGCCCAGGTGGGACGGCCCGCTTCTAATAGGCCAAGGCGTATCCGTCACGTCGCGGATCGGCGCCCGCCAATCGAGCGCCGCTCTGACGGTCGATCACCACGCCCTGGCCACCGCCGACCTGATACGAAAAGTCGCCGATGTCCTCCAAACAGTGGCCGCGTGCCGACAACTCCGCTCGAACAGACTCCGGAACCCGGTCCTCGATCTGCATCCGTGTCTCTTCCCAAACCCGGAACCGAGGTGCCTCGATCGCCGACTGTACGTCGGCTCCGAACTCGACAACGTTCAACAACATCTGCAACGTCGTCTGCAGGATGCCGAAACTGCCAGGCGTCGCGATCGAAAACCAGAAGTCCGAACCGTCCAGCACGTGCACCGGCGCCATGCAACAACTCCATCGCTTGCCCGGCTCGATCCGGTTCGGAGTCCCACACTCCGGATCCGTCTCGGTCCAGTAGACAAAGTTGTTCAGCAATACACCGGTCTCGGGGACCATTACCCCCGAACCGAAGCCGTTGCCCAATGACTGAGTGATACTGGCCACGTTGCCGTCGACGTCGACGGCGGACAGATGAGTGGTCAGGCCGTCGATCTTGCCCGGAGCCACGAAATCGCCCTCGCGGAATCCGCCCCAACGCTCACCCTCGACAACCGATGCACGGACACGATCGATCCGCTCTCGCTGAGTCGCCGCGTAGGCGTCCGATAGCAACTGGTCCAACGGCACCGGCGAAAACTTCGGGTCGCCGCACCAACGGATCCGGTCGGCAACCGACAACTTGATCGCTTCACTTAGCAAATGGATGTACTCGGTCGAGTTATGACCCAATGCCGACAGGTCGAAACCCTCGAGAATCTTCAACGTCTCGAGAATCTGCATGCCCTCGTTGTTCGGACCCGGAGTCCGAACTGTCAGGCCGCGGTAATTCACCTCGATCGGATCGACCCACTCGGGTTGGTAACCGGCCAGGTCCTCGCGAGTGATCAAGCCGCCCTGCTCCTGGGTGTAATCGGCCAGGCGATGACCCAGCTCCCCGGTGTAAAATAACTCGGGTCCCTCCTCGACCAGCCGGCTGTACGTGTCGGCCAGGTCGGTCGAAATGTGAATCTCGCCAATCCGAGGCTCCAGGCCGCCAAAAACCTTCTGGCCGACATCGTTCAGACGCGGGCGGGCCACGCCGATGAAATGAGCGTTGGATGGATGCAACGGGAACCCGTCGCGACCGTGCCGAATGGCTGCCGCAAAGATGTCCGCCGCACCACGAGTCCCCTC
>CAVOEV010000098.1:0-15443 GCA_963694825.1 Planctomycetota bacterium | reverse complement strand
CGAGCCCGGTCTGCCTCGGCACCTCGCCCTGCGTCCTCCAGGCAATCGGCCAGCACCAGCCAGGCACCGGTTTCGTCGGGATGCCGGCCGAGGTAGTTTCGAAGACGGTCGATTGCTGCTTCGAGTTGTCCCTGTTCCTGTAGGACTCCGGCCAGACTTTCGACGTATTCGCTTCGGTTCGTGTCGATTCGGCAGGCGGTTTCCAGGTGAGTGATGGCCTGGGACATCAGGTTCTGCTCGGGGTGGTTCCTGGAAGCCTGTCCCAGCAGCATGCCGAGGTTGTTGTGGACTCGAGCGGTCTCGATGTGTCCCGAGCCGAATTGGCGTTCGATCAACTCGAGTGCTGTAAGGTAATGCTGCCGTGCGTCGTCGACCTTGCTGGCGGATCCGATCTGGTTGGCGAGTTGGTTGTGAGCCAGCCAGCAGCCGGGGTTCTTGGCCAGAGTGTCATGCCACAGTCGTTGTGGGGACTGGTAGATGGAGGCCTGTTGCCAGGTGAGACCGGCGAGCACGGTCACGAGTCCGATCGAGGCGGCTCGGAGTAGCAGGGGGTCGATTTGGCGTTTGCGAGCGAAATGGGCCGAGGTACCGATGACCAGGGTGAGGATGCCTGGCATGGCGATGTACTGGTAGTGGTCGGCGACGAGCGAGTAGCGGAAGTAGTAGATATTGACGAGTCCGAGGACGGGTGCGAGTGAGAGCAGTGTGTAGAGCACTGCGGCGAGAGGTGCTCGGTCGAGGCCTTTACGAGTGGCCCACATCAGCACGGCGAGCAGGGCGATTCCGGCGGCGAGAGGGATCCAGAGGTTGGCTTGAGTGGGTTGGAATTGCCAGAGCGGGTAGACGAACGCGAGTTCGAGTGGCAGGAGTGTTTTCTGGAGATAGAACCAGGCGATGGGTCCGGTGGCCATGACCCGTTCGGCGAGCGAGGCGTCGCGGATCGTTTCGTCTCCGATCGCCCGGACCTGCTGGAACCAGATTTCCACAGTGCTCATCACGACGGCCACGACGAGAAATGGGACGCTACGAACCAGGTCGGTGCGAGTGATTCGTCCGCGTCGCCACCAGGCCAGGAGCAGGAGCACCAGCGGCATGGCGACGACGGCGCCTTTGCTGAGCATTGCCAGCAGGAAGGCGAGGACGGAGGCCAGGTAGCGGCGTGGGTGTTGTGTTTGTTCGAAGTCGAGGAACTGGCCGAGTGCGACGAGGTAGAAGAACAGTGCGAGGACGTTTTTGCGTTGAGTGATCCAGGCGACTGATTCGACGTTGACCGGGTGAACGGCGAAGACGGCTGCGACGAGCCAGGCGGCGGGGACTTCGAGCCGGGTCAGTACTCGCCACAGCAGCAGGCTGGAGATGGCGTGCAGCAGGACGTTGACGATGTGGTAGCTGGTGGGAAATGGCAGGCCGGTGGCCGGGTCGGTGCCGAACAGCTGGTGTTCGATCCAGTAGCTGGTCCAGGTCATCGGCCAGTAGTTGAAGGCTTCGGACGAGAGCCACACGGCTGAGAGTCCGCCCTGATCGATCAGTTTAAGGATCGCCGTCAGGTCGTCGTCGTTCCAGATGAACCCGGCACTGGTCACCGGGAAGTAGGCCAGCAGGGTGACGGCCACCAGCACCACAGCCTGCCAGAGTGTGGTGTCGGGCCGTGGTGCGGCCGTTGCGGAAATGGTCGGCTGGGACGCGAGGTCGGTCATGTCGACTACTGAGGTGTTTGCGTTTGGTTTTGGGGTCGGGTTGTGGACGAGTGAGTGTTGATCAGTGAGTGGAGGAACGGTTCGAGGGACTTGGCGGCGATGTGGTGAGCGATTTCGTTGGGGTGGTGATCGGTCGGGTGCACCCAGAGTGTGTGGTCCTGTTTTCCCTGGAAGGCGGGCAGCAGGTCGTGGACCTTCAGGCCGATCTCGTCGCAGGTCTCTTCGACGAACGAGTGGATGGCGACGAAGGGGTAGTCGTCGAGCGACATCAGTTCGGGGAAGATTGCCAATCCGACCTGGAAGTCGTGTTGTCTGGCCAGTTCGACGATCCGCAGCAGGGCTGCTCGCGAGGCCGGCCAGTCCATGTGTTGTGAGTTCAAGTCTTGTTGCTGTTGGGTGTGTTGGAAGAAGGAACGTGGGTTGGTGAAGTAGGCTTGGCTGTAGTGAGCGATCATGGATTGTCTGAGTTGTCGGGCTCGCCAGGCGTACTGGCACCAGTCGACCAGGTGCGAGTATCGAGCGAGTCCCGAGGGTTGCAGGTAGACTCCGTCTCCTTCGCCGTTGTTCCAGAAGGCGACGGCTGCTTCGTCGCGGTAGATGTCGTTGAGGTAGAAGACGACGAGCACGACGTCGGGTTTGAGTTCGAGCCAGCGGTGTTCGAGGTTGAGTTGTTGGTCGCGGGTGTTGTAGCCCTGGGTGCCGGCGTTGAGCACTTCGACGGGTTGTTGGTTTCCGAGCCGGGATTCGAGTCTGCGGAGGAACGTGTGTTGGTCCTGGACACCGACGCCGAAGGTAAACGAGTCTCCGAGTCCGAGCAGTCTGAGAGTACCGGTTGGTTTATCGCGGGAGGTTTCGGGTCCACGCAGTCCCAGTTGATTGACGGTCATTTCGACGCCATTGAGTTCGTCGAAGTAGCCGCGTGGGTCCGAGTCGTATTCGACACGGAATCGGGCACCGGGGGTGTATTGCCCCATGTCGATTCCGGGCAGCGGGCTGGGTTGTTTGATGAGTCCATCGCCCCACATGTCGCTGCGTCGAAACGTGTTGCCGTCGAAGGCTTTGAAGCGTGGCGGCCGGTAGCGAGCTGGTTGGACGTCGCCGACTTGCAGCAGTGCTTCGACGGCGACGAGACCAACGAACAGTCCACCGGCAAGTGCCAGCAGGCGTTTGCGGCTTGAGGAGTTCTGGGCTGGCATGGTTTGTTGACGTTTGTTTCGTGCCTGTCCCTGGGTGGCGCCGGTTGGGTTAGGGGCTTGGGCGGCGGGCGAGGTTGCCGATCCAGCAGCCGGCGTAGCCGACGGCAATGTTGACGGCCAGGGCCATTGGGGAAATCCACTGGAAGCTAATCGGGTCGTTGCAACTTTTGCGAAGTTCGCCGGTTACCTTGTCGGTGATTTCGATAATTTCGGTCCCGAAGATTTCGGGAGCGATGCCGAAGCGGACGAACATCAGGTAGGCCAGGGGCCCCGAGAAGGCGATGACCACGGCCGTGAACGTGCCCGAAATCACTCCAGCCCACACGGCCCACGGCCTGGGGTTCTTGACAAAGAGTGCGAAGAAGAAGAGTCCGAAGATCGGCACGGTCAACAGGTTGACCGTCTTGCCGGTCATTTCGGTGATGTTGCCCTGGATGAACCGCATCAGCGTGCTGCTGAGCACGACGATGCCTCCGATCGAAAAGGCCAGCAGTCGAGCCAGCTTCAGTTTGCTTCGCTCGGTGATCTCGGTCTTGCGAAAGCGGCCGATGTAGTCTTCGAGCACGACGGCCGTGACCGAGTTGACTCCGGAATCGATACTCGACATCGCCGCCGCGAACATCGCCGAGACGACCAGGCCCGAGACTCCGATCGGCAGGTGAAAGGCGATGAATCGAGGAAACAGTTTATCGGCGTTTTCCTTGAGGTGAATGGCATCGGGCAGCTGGTCGATGTGCTTTTCGAAGTAGCCCAGTAGGGCGAAGCCGACGAACACCAGCGTGATGCTGACGGTGGTGCCGACGATCAGCTGAGTGGCCAGAGCGCGGCGTGCGGCGGCAGCGTCCTTTGTCGCCATGAATCTCTGGACAGTCGTCTGATCGCCGCCGAGCGTGGCGATGTACCAGATGGTTGCACTGAGCAGTGCACCCAGCGCCGAAATTCTCAGCTTGAAACTGACCGCTCCGTCCTCGATCGGCAGCATCGGTTGAGTGTCCCAGTTGGCGTGCCAGGCGGTGGGCATCCAGCCGAAGCCACCAAAGTCGAAGGTCACCATGGCCAGCACCAGGAGTGCTCCGCCGAAGAGCAGTACGGTTTGCAGCAGGTCGGTGATCACGACCGCCTGCAGGCCGCCGAGCGAGGTGTAGACGACGGCGACCACGCCGGTGACGGCTGCCACGACGGGGATCCACTTGGGGTCGAGGCCCATCATCACGGCCATCGCTTCGGAGGCCAGGTAGACCAACAGAGTCATCCAGACCAGCCGCAAGGCCAGGAACATCGTCGCGCCCAGGAGTCTCAGGCCCACACCCAACTTCTCTTCGAGCAGTTCGTAGGCACTCGTCACCCGGGTTCTCATGTAGATCGGCAGCATCACGCGGCCGACGACCAGGAAGACGATCGGCAGTCCCAGCAGCGAGATCAGGTTGACCGGGCCCTTGCCGGCCGCTTCGCCGGGGACCGACAGGTACGAGATCGTGCTCAGCAGGGTCGCAAACAGAGAGACTCCGATCAGCACCGGGTTCATGTTCCCGCCGCCGGTGAAGTATTCCTGCATCGACCTCTGCCGACGGCTGAAATACAGGCCCAGGCCGATGGTCGAGAGTGCGTAGACGACGATCAGGACCCAATCGAGCCACTGCAGCCCGACAATCATCTCTGACACGTCCGCCACGTTCGTGACGTCGGGCACCGGTTGCGGATCGGCATCATTCATTTTGGGTCATCCATCGAGTCGGAACCGGCCAGTTTCTCGAGTCGTCACTCGGCGAGAAATTCGGCCAGAGCTAGTGCCATGTGCGACATGCCCATGCCGCCTCGCCCGAGGTGTTCTCGCATTTGCGGGGCAAAGGCTTCGAGAGTCTGTTTGGCGTAGGTGCGGTAGGTCTTGTCCCCGGTCCGTTTGGCCAGTCGGATGAGGTTTCGGACGCTGGTGCTATTGCCTGAGGGGAGGACGCTGTCGAAGCCATTTTGTGTCCGGGCGAGCAGTTCTTCGTGGTCGTGCGAGGTGAAATAGAAGCCGTGTCGCGACTTGTCCCAGAACAGTGAGATCTGTTGGTCGGTCAGTTCTCGGGCCTGCTTCAGCCAGTTGTCGTCACCGGTGGCCTGGTGCAGTGCGAGCAGTCCTTCGACCAGGAACGCGTAGTCGACGAGGTAGGCATTCAGTTTCGCGGTCCCCTTGCGATAGGTTCTCAGCAGGTTTCCCTGTTTGGGGTCGCGGAGTTTGTGGACAAGGAACGTGGCTGCCTTGGCGGCGGCCGCGGTGTATTCGGGCGTCTGGAACACTCGGCCTCCGTCAGCGAGGCTACGGATCATCAATCCGTTCCAGCTGGTCAGTACCTTGTCGTCGAGCAGCGGGGTCTTGCGTTTCTGGCGTGCCATAAGCAGTGTGTGACGCATGTCGGCGATCTGGCTGGTTTGGCTGGTGTTGGTGATCGAGGATTCCAGCGGCACGCTTCGGAACAACACGTTTCCGTGTTCGAAGTCGGGCTCGTCGACGATCCCGAAGTGCTTGCGAAACAGGCTGGCGTTGTCGCCGAGCAGTTGATCGACTTCGGATCCCGACCAGACGTAGTACTTGCCTTCGATCGCATCGGTTTCGGCGTCTTGAGCCGAGAAGAACGGGCCGTCGGGATCGGTCATTTCTCGGAGCACGTACGAGAAGATGCCTTCGGCGACGGCCCGGTAGGCGGGTTGGCCGGTGCGGGCAAAGGCTTCCGTATACAGCCCGGCGAGTTGAGCGTTGTCGTAGAGCATTTTCTCGAAGTGAGGCACATGCCAGCGGCGGTCGGTGCTGTAGCGATGGAAGCCTCCACCCACCTGGTCGTGGATGCCTCCGTTTGCGATCGCCAGCAGCGTGTGATCCAGTGCCTCGGCCGCAGTCATCTCGGCTGGATCTTCGCCCGGTTTGTCGCCCGGTTTGTCGCCCGGTTTGTCGCCCGGTTTGTCGCCCGGTTTGTCGCCCGGTTTGTCGCCCGGTTTGTCGTTGGGTTTGTCGTTGGGTTTGTCGTTGGGTTTGTCGTTGGGTTTGTCGTTGGGTTTGTTTTTTTGAAGAGTTGCGGCGTGTGCGAGCAGTTCGAGTTTGGGCGGCGTGGGAAACTTAGGACGATCGGGTTGGCTGCTGTGGAACCCGATGCCTCCGAAGCGAGTGTCATGCGACGTGAGCAGTGCTTGGACGGACTGTTGGACGAGCGCGAGTTCGAGGTCGGCCGAGGCGAGCACGAGTCGTCTTTGCATTTGTTGCTTGAGTGCAGCGGTGAGTGCGGTCGCGTTTGCGAGTGCCGCCTGGTTGTCTTCGGTCCAGAGTTTGTGCATGGAGCCAAGGACTCCGAGGAATCCGGGAGGTCGATTGGGTTGGTCGCGGGGTGGGAAGTAGGTGCCTCCGGCGATGGGGCGGGTATCGGGAGTGAGGAACATCGAGAGTGGCCAGCCGGTGCCACCTCCGGTCTGGGTCACGTAGATACCCAGTGCGGTCATGTAGATGTCGTCGATATCGGGACGTTCTTCTCGGTCGATCTTGATATTCACGAAGTGTTCGTTCATGAACTTGGCGATTTCCGGATCGGTAAAGCTCTCGCGTTCCATGACGTGGCACCAGTAGCAGCTGCTGTAGCCGATCGAGAGGAAGATCATCTTGCCTTCCTTGCGGGCTTTTTCGAGTGCTTCGGGTCCCCAGGGGAACCAGTCGACGGGGTTGTGAGCGTGCAGCAGCAGGTAGGGGCTGGTCTCGTCGGCCAGCCGATTGGTTGGTGCGGCATCGTGCGAGTCGTCGATCTTGGGGCTGTCGGCCTGGTGTTGTGCTGCGGGAGGGTTCGACGGTTGTGTGACAGTCGTCGATCCGGCAGGTGTGGGGTTGCTGGGTTTCTGTTCATTCTCGCCGTCCTCGCCGTCCTCGCAGCCAGCTACGAGGCTGATGGTCAGCAGCAGGAGGAGTGGTAGGGAAAGCGGGTGTGCAGGAGACGTCACGAGGGGGATCCATTTTTTGGTTTTGGGGGGGCGGGCGATTGGATCGGGTTGTCTGAAGAGTGCGATCCAGTATAGCGAGACCTGGGCTGCGGGCCTCTGCTACGGTCGTCCGCGTCCGTTGCGGATTTCGGAGGCCAGCCTGTTTTCGAACAGGGCGATGGCCTGCCGATGCACGTCGAGGACTCGGGCCCGAGCAGAGTTGTCGAGAAATTTGCCGTTGGTGCGGATTGCCGTGGCGTGCTGTTTCATCGTTGCGAGTATCTCGGTGGCAGTCGTCACATCGAAGATCTTTTCACCGTTGATTGTGACGTAGATGGGGCTGGTATGAGCGAACAGTTCGCGTCCGAGCAAGTTGAGCGGCGTCGTTCGGCTGCGGCTGGTGTCTCCCGAGACGGATGGTGGCGGAGTTCTCAGGGCGAACCAACCGGGTTGGTTGATGTCGACCTGTGTGTCGAGGATCGCTTCGTAGTGGCCGGCGACGGGTCGTGACGCGTTGCTGGCCACGATGCCACCATTGTGGATCAACTCGATCCGCTGAAAGTCCACCCGGCCGATCGCACGACCTCGGATTCTCAGCATACCTCGCCCGGTCATGTCGACGGTGGCACCGATTGGCTGTCCGGCAACCTGGAATTCAAGAAACGGACCGTTGGTGATGTAGCTCTTGCCATGGGTGAGTTGTTCGAGCCAATGGCGTGGTGTCAGAGGCTGGTCGCCTGGGCTGTCGATGGGGACGTAGACCCGCGAGAAGTCGTACAGGAACCAGTCGGTGCCGGTTGAGAAGGGGACTCTGAGTCCGGCGTTGAGATAGCGATAGAAGCTGTCGCGGTAGCTGCTGCGGATTCCTCCGTCGAAGATATTCTGAGCGTCGATTCGTCCACCGAGCCAGTTGGGCAGAGCTTCGAGTCCCCATTCGTTATGGCACCAGACGATGGTGGCTCCATCACGTCGTGCCGTGTCGATGCCTCGCTGCAGCGGCAGTCCATCGTGTCCGGTCTTCATGATTCCCGGCCCGATCGAAACCGGCAGGATCAGTTTCTTGATGTCCAGCAGCATCACGTGTCCGTAGCCTTGGCCGAACCCGGCAAAGTTGTGCCGATGCTCTTCGCCGTTGCCGAAGACGACTCCCGAATCTCTCGTCAGTCGGGCGAGATCGTGGTTGGTGTAGCGGTTGGAGGTATACCGTTGATCCTCGACGGTTCGTTCGAGGTAGGAGAGGAAGACCAGGTCGAGTCCGTCGGCTGGAGGGATTTCGGCCAGGTATCTGTCGCAGAGTTTTCGCGAGATCTTCATCAGGTGCAGGTGTGTGTTGGCCGAGCGGAGTCCGTGTTGTGCGGCGTTGTAGAACCGTTTCAGCTTCACGGTAATGGTTGTGGTCGAGTCGGCTGTGAGATCGAGAGTCTTTCTAGCGAGTTCAGTTTCCAGGCCACTGAAGGCCTCGATCGTGATCGTCTGTCGTGGCAGCCGGACCGACCGGGCGCCGGGCAGCACGCTCCAGCTACCGATCCGCGGCTGTTCCTGCAGCAGTCCGACGCCTCGATTCAACAACGCGGGAAGTGCGACGGTCTGAGAGTCGGGTCCGGTGATGTGGATCAGTCCGGGCAATTCGGTTCCGGTTTGGGAGTCGACGAGCCGGATCGTGACCGATCGCGAGTTTGCAGTCTGTTCGCGTCCGGCGAGGAGCAGCAGCGGCATCAGCAGGCAGGTCAACAGCGAGGCGAGTCGCATGTTATTCGTCGACCCATTCCGGGATGGCCGGCCGGTTGCGTATCAGTTCCCAGTGTTCCTGGATCACTTCGGCGGCTTCTGCGGCGGTGGTCTTTTTCGACTTGAACAGCACGGTGTCCTTGTCGAGTTGTTTGGTCTGCACGCCTGCGGTGCTGTCCGGCAATGTGGTACCCGCGTCGTCATTTTCCTCGGGTGTGTCGTGTCCGGCCAACTGGTACAGCAGTGGCCCGATTCTCAGCAGGTCACCTGGCCGCATGAGGACGGGTTCGCCGATCCGTTCGCGATTGACGAAGGTACCCTGTTCGGTGTCGAGGTCCTGGACTCGCAGCCCTTCGGCGGTGGGTTTCAGCGAGCAGTGTTCTTCGGCCAGTTCTTTTGATTTGTCTCGGATCTGGCAGTTCTTGCCGCGCCCGATCGTAACTTCTTCGTTAGGCAGCAGCAGTTTCTTGCCCTTGTAGCGTCCCGACCGGATCAGCAGGACTCTCATCGAACTGGCGAGTGCGGCTCGAGAGAGTGGTGCTCCGACGATCGACAGCGAGCCACGTTGTGTTTTGTGGCATTTCGGACACGTGCGACCTTCTTCCATCTTGCCCGGCGTCAAACGGTAGAAGGTGCCACAGAACTGGCACTTGACCGTGACGAAGTTCAGAGGTTCCAAGGCGTCCACGATCTGCTGTCCTCAGTGCGGGCCGACCGATTCAGGCCACCGGGCTGCCCAATCGACCCGACAGCGACATCATGCAGCAGCAGAGCGGTTAGAGTCGCACGATTCTCGCTGCGGTGCAAGATGTGGTTGAGATCTCTGGCTCCGCTCGGGATGACCTGTCCGCCATCGTCTTGCATACGGACCTGCCTTGTCCGACAACTTGCTTCTCACGCCCGCCGCGGGACGCTCAGCGGTTCGCCGCAACTGGTGCAGGTCATCAGCTTTCCCTGTCGTTCGATACTGACCTTGAATCGTTTTCCGCATCGGCAGCTGAAGCGGATGGCTCCCTGGTCCTTGGACCGATCGCGGTGTGATTGTCGAAAGGCGGCTTCGCTGATCGACTTGATGGTTTCGAGCAATTCGGATTCGCGGATCGGCTTGGCCAGGTAGCCGTCGGCTCCGGCCTTGGTCGCGAGGTTTCTGGAGGATTCCAGGTCGATGGCCGAGAGCACGACAATGGGGATATGTTCGCGTTGTGCCTTGAACCGTTCGCAGATCTCGAATCCACTTTCTCCGGGTAGGATCAGGTCCAGCAGCACCAGGTCGGGCTTGTACATGGCGAAGGTCGAATGAGCCTGTCCGCCGTCGTGAGCGGTGCGGACGGCGAAGCCGTTGCGTTCGAGCAGCCCCTTGAGGTAATCGCAGGTTTCGGTGTTGTCCTCGACGATCAGGATATTCTCGGTCACCGCACCGTTGCTGTCTCCGGTGTCCACCACGTAGCCAACGCCGCGCGACATGCAAGATCTCCTGGGCACAGACAACCGGGATCCGGGAACGCTCTGGGGTCCGGCTGCGCCAACTTGCAACGGGGGTCCGTTCCATTCAATCCATCGCCGACATTCTAGTCATTTGTGGCGTTTCGCAGCTACAGGATCTGGTAATGTGATGTGATGTGATTGGAGAATGGCCGATCCGCTGTGGAATTGACGATATGGTTGGCAGCACGTGGGTTTGGTATCCTGACCAGGGATGAAGCGGCGTCCCGGGTGAGCAGACGGGAGGAAGGATCTAGCATATGTGGTCACTGGAAGGCGATTCGGGACGTTTGTGCGATGGGTTGGATCGTCGCGAGCTGATCCGGTTGGGCGGCCTGTCGAGTCTGGGTCTGTCACTGCCTGGTCTGTTGGCGTCACGAGCGAGCGCGTCAAGCGAGAATTCGGATCCGACGTTTGGTAAGGCCAAGAGCGTGATCTACGTCTGGCTGCAGGGCGGTCCGCCTCAGCACGAGACCTTCGACCCCAAGCCTCAGGCTCCGTCGGGGATCCGAGGCCAGTTCTCTCCGATCCAGACCAACATCCCCGGTGTTCAGTTTTGCGAGTTGTTGCCGCGGACTGCTCGGATCGCCGACAAGCTGGCGATCGTCCGTTCGATGGCGACCGACAACAACCAGCACTCCGGCAGCGGTTACGAGGTGCTGACCGGTTACAAGTACCAGGGTTCGAATCCAAGAAAGATCACGTCTTCGGATTGGCCGTGGTTCGGGTCCCAGGTCAAGCGGTTGAAGCCGAGTGAAAAACTGCCTCCGCTTTCGACGGTCTGGATTCCTCAGATCATGCGGCTCAACGAAAACGTCACACCGGCCGGCCAGACGGCCGGGTTCCTGGGTCGACGCTGGGATCCAGACCGATTCGAGGTGAATCCGATGGAGCCCGGTGATGGTGTGCCGGGTCTGCAACTCGGTGACATTCCGGCTCTGCGACTCAGACGCCGTGTCGGGCTGCTCGAACAGGTCGACCGTCATTTCGGAGGCCTGTTGCGAGGCCGCGAGCCGAAACTGTTCGGGACATACCAGGACCAGGCATTGGACATCCTGCTCAACGGCCGCGTCCGCAACGCGTTTGATCTGAGTGGCGAATCGGAATCGTTGAGGCAACGGTATGGGCTGTCGAACTGGAACCAGTTGCTGTTGCTGTCACGTCGGCTGGTCGAAGCGGGTGTACGGCTGGTGCATGTCAACTGGGTCCGCGAACCGGGCGATTCGGCCGTCGACAACCCGATGTGGGACACTCATGCCTTGAACGCCGACCGATTGGAAGACGTGTTGTGCCCGAAGTTCGACGTGGGATTCACGGCATTGATCGAGGATCTGGAGACTCGCGGGTTGCTCGACGAGACCCTGGTGGTGGCAATCGCCGAGTTTGGTCGGACGCCGAAGATCAATCCCAAGGGCGGTCGAGACCATTGGGGGTCGGTTTTCAGTTTTGCCTTGGCCGGTGCGGGGATCAAAGCCGGGCAGGTGTATGGTGCGAGTGATCGCGAGGGGGCCTATCCGGCCCGCAACCGGGTGACTCCGGCCGATCTGACGGCGACGATCTTTCACCTGCTGGGCATCGACTCGTCCAGTGTGTTCCACGACCCGTTGGGTCGCGAGTTGCAGTTGACTCGAGGCGAGCCGATCCGCGAGTTGTTGGGTACAGCTCCTGCGACCGACATTCGCGTATTGCCTGGCGGATCGAAAGACCGGGTGAAGCCATTCGACGGTCGGAAGCTGAACGTACGAGGGTTTGGGTCGGAGGTCTCGATCGAGGCATCGACGTTCGGGTCGCGGCCGAAGGGATGGCGAGCGACGCCGCTGTTGTCGTCCGAATCGCCAACGGGCTTTGGGGTTTGGCAGGATGCACCGAGCCAGACTGCTCGGCTGGGCTACGCGACGGCTGGTACCAGGGCCAGCGACACGGTGTATCTGGGCCAGGAGTTGATCAATGCTCGAGCCGGAGGCTATGTGGTTCGGATCCGGTTGCGGGGTCGTGGGACGATTGGCAGACTGGCGACGGCGAAGGTCGAGTTTTGCCGTTACGCGAGTTTGCTGAAGGATCCGTCCCGGCGGGAGACTCTGGCGGTGCACGACTTGCCGGGCGAGGCGATTGGCAGCAAGGATTTCGTGACTTTGGAGTTCGCATCTCGATTGGACAGCAGCAAGCCTGGCTCGAATTTCGCGATCGGCAAGGGATTGGGAGTGGTGGTGACGTTGTCGCCGACGGACATGGAGGAGGCGGTTTCTGAGGCAGCGTGGCTGGAAATTGAAGACATCGAGGTGGTTTTCAACGGACGAACGATCAACGAAAACGTGACCGTGTAGCGGTCGAGACGCCGATATGAAGTAAGAGGCTCGGTTGGGCGGAAACAGGGTGACGCGGGCGGCGGGTGCGGGGGAGACGATCAGGAATGCCACTCAAGGGAGCCGATCAGACGGAAGAGGCGGCGATCAATCTGACGCCGATGATCGACATCGTGTTCTTGCTGATCATCTTCTTCCTTGTGGGTGCTCGATTCACAGAGGAGGAAAAGCAGTACGACATCCAGTTGCCCAGTTCTCAGGACGTGCAGCCCTTGACGGGGACTCCGGACGCGATGGTCATCAACGTGCGTCGCGGTGGCACGATTCTGTTGGGGAGTCTTGCGGTGTCGTTGGAGGAGTTGGAGTCTGAGTTGCGAGATGCGAAGGAGAACTTCGAGGATCAGGCGGTGGTGATACGTGGCGAGGGGCAGGGGTTGTACCAGCCGGTGATCGACGTATTGGGCGTGTGTCATAGCACGGGGATCACTCGAATTTCGTTGGCGTACAAGCAGAACGAGGGGGTCGACTGATGTTGTTGGCCGTCGCGGACGTTGCTCAGCGGATGGGCAACCTGCTGGGGATTTCTTCGGGCATCGCGGCGATGGTCCTGTGGGGTTGCCTGTTGGCCGGCCTGTTTTGTGCGTCGATTCACCTGGTGTCGATGCTGGTGACTCGATGGGGCGACAACGATCCGAGTCAGAAGTCGTTGGTGTTTTCGATTTTGGTTCACGTGTCGTGTGCCCTGGGCCTGGTGGCGATTTCGCCTCCGCCGGTGGTCTCGGAAGTCCAGTCGCCGGTGGTGGAGGTGGATGTCGCGCACCAGTTGGTCGAAGCGGACGAGTTGAATCCCGAGCCGGATGCGGGGAACACTCCGGTTTGGCAGCAGTTGCCTGAGACGGAGGAGCGACCGGTCGAGCGGATTCCGTTGACGCCTGCCGAGATGTCCGAATCGACTTCACCGGAGCGTGTGGCGGAGGAGACGGATCGTGTTGAGCCCGAGTTGAAGGATGTTCCGTTGGTTCCGGATCGACCGGAGGCGCGTCCCGATCCGATCGAGTTGGCCGAACGGGGTGTTCGTCAGCGAGCGGACGTGCCGTTGCTGGTTGATGATCCGACGGCCGAGTCGCGTCAGGAGTCGAGTGTCCCGACGGTGAGTCGCTTGCAGCGACCCGAGGGTCGAGCGGGTCTGCGGCAGGAGGTGCCATTGGAGCGGACTCCGACCCGGGGCAGTGTCGAGCGTCGCAGTGTCCGTCCGGCTCGGGTGTCTCGGCCAACGGGCATAGAAACGCCTCGGATGGCTTCGACGGAGTTTTCGATCAAGCGGGCTCCCGAGGGTGATGTGATCCGCCGTCGTGAGGGGCCGGTGGCCGGAGCGGCGGACGTGAACTTAGCCGGAGCCGATTCCCCGGCCAAGACGTCGGGCACGGCGGCTGGTTCGCCGGCGTCGAACCGATTCACTCGTTTGAAGCGTCGCCGCGCGGACGGCCGGTCGGACGGTGTGCCGACCCGCCAGGCTCCGGGCCGAATCGCTCGCACGCCGACGCCTCGGCCTGGCACAAGCCGGGCAGTTCGCGACACGGTGGCCAGTCGTTTGCCGGTGCCCGGAATTCGACCCAACTCGGTCCGGCCGGGCATGACAAAGACAGCACGTCGTCAGCGTGAGTTGAGTTTGCCGGCGACGTACCGTTTGCGGACCCTTTCGCAGCGGCGTCTGGCGGCTCAGAAATTCGGCGGCACCGATGCGTCCGAGCAGGCGGTGGAGTTCAGCCTGGCGTGGCTGGCTCGGCACCAGCATCGTGACGGGCACTGGGACGCGGACGGGTTTTCGACTCATTGTCCGGGTGGGCAGCGATGCCAGGACCCTGGCGGGCGTGGATTGCATGGTGATCCGAACCGTGCCGAGGCGGATCGTCGTGCGGGATTGCACGCCGATGCGGGGATCACGGCGTTGTCGCTCCTGGCGTTCCTGGGAGCCGGTTACACTCACGAAGAGGGGCTCTATGCCGACGAGATCACTCGGGCCATCAACTGGCTGATCCAGCAGCAGCAGACGACTGGATTTCTGGGCAGTCGGGCGACGCGGTATGCGAAGAATTACTGCCATGCGATTTCGACGTACGCGTTGGCCGAGGCGTATGGGATGCAGGTTGACAAGACGGGGAACGTGCGGTTGAAGCGTGCGGTCGAGCGAGCGGTGGCCTACATCGTTTCTCAGCAGCATCCAACGACGGGTGGCTGGCGATACGTGAAGGGCCAGGAGGGCGACATGAGCATGTTTGGCTGGCAGTTGATGGCGTTAAAGAGTGCTGAGATTGGTGGTTTGAGTGTGCCGGGGCGGACCAAGGACTTGATGTTCCATTTTGTAAACAGTCGCAGTCGGGGTCGTTTCAAGGGGTTGGCGTCGTACAGGCCCGAGGAGTCGGTGAGTCCGACGATGACGGCCGAGGCATTGTTTTCGAAGCAGATGCTGGGAATCGAGCGTGACCATCCGGCGAGTCGCGAGGCGGTGCAATACTTGTCGTTGCAGCGGCCGAAGTTGTCCAAGACGAACCTGTATTACTGGTATTATGGCACGTTGGCGATGTACCAGTATGGAGGCAAGTCGTGGCAGGACTGGAACGGCAGCCTGCGGAATCTCCTGGTGGCAACGCAGCGGCAGGACGGTCATGCGAAGGGGAGTTGGGATCCACGTGGTCCGTGGGGCGGTTTCGGAGGCCGGATTTACGCGACGGCACTCAGCACGTTGTGTCTCGAGGTGTACTACCGGTTCCTGCCGCTGTACCAACTCAACGACCTGCCCACGCGTTAGCCACCCGACCTCCTGGGACTGGCTCACGGGCCGTCCCGAGCGGCCGGGTGCCTGTCCCACGTCCCGATCGCCCCTCGCACCCTCCAAACCCACAAAGTGGACGCCACCAGACGCACCAACTAAACTCACCTCTCACCAGAGCGTCGGCCCCCCGCATCCAGACCCGTCGACCGCAGGTCCCTTAGCTCAGTCCGGTTAGAGCGCTCGGTTCACATCCGAGAGGTCACTGGTTCAAATCCAGTAGGGACCACTGAGCCCGAAACGGCCCCCTCGCACCGGGTGGCAC
>CAVOEV010000097.1:0-15488 GCA_963694825.1 Planctomycetota bacterium | reverse complement strand
ATCGAGTTGTCAGTCGGCAGTCGCCAGGACCAAAACCGCTGCAAAACGGATGAGCGGCCTCGTCGAGCCGACCTTCGTCAAAGGAAAACCCGATCCGCTTCGAGGCCGATGTGCTGAATTGCCTCTGCGAATCTACCGGATACGACCGCGTCAGGATCTCGACAGGCAATTCCACTCCACTCCCGCGAATCCCATCCAGCAACTCGACCGTCGCCGACCGAAGCGGCGCGAACACCGAATCGATCCACGCCGATGTGGCCCCCGGCTCGTAATCGGCCAGTAAGGCATCATAAAGTTCCCCGCCCTCCTCGAACCCGATCGCCGAAGCCTCCTCACGCTTCAACGCCATCACTCGCTCAAGATGCGGCAAAAACGCCCCGAAATCCTTCTCTCGCCGTGCACCGACCCAGGCCTGCTGAGCCATAGTGCCGACACGAGACAACTCTTCGACCAGACGCCGAGGCAGACAGGTGGCACGGTCGTACGCCCGACGAGCCTCTCGCAAGTTCGCCGCCTGTGGCCCCCCGGCATCACCCAACTCGCCAGCCGACGCCGACTCGAGTTCTCCAATCAGCTCGCCCAACACCGGGTCGGTCGCCGCCGCATGCGCCTCGCCCGAAAGCAATGCCAACTGCTCGGACCGATGCTCCGCACCACCAACTGGCATGTACGTCTGCTCGTCCCACCCCAATACGCTGGCACAGGATTCCAGTAAAGCCTTCCGCCGCAACCGAGCGACCAACGCTTCGTATCGTTCAGTAACCCCCGACATCCTCACCTCCCTGCGATCTGCCCGGCAGCCAAAACACCGTGCGACTCCCGTTTCGTCCTGATCCGGCCTATCCGCACCGGCACAAGGTAACAACCACACCCACCCAGTTCAATTCGCTTGATTCAGGGTCGGAGTTGAACAGTGAATAGCCGCCCCCCTATCCCCCTACGCTTACCGAAACTGTCACCACTATTGGCTATTCACTATTGAATCTCTAACCCCAAACTCCACCTAAACACCACGGGACAGTCAATTCGAGTGCAGCGGGGGATGACATGATGCCACGCAACCAAGACACGTCGACCGTACGAAAACCGCACCCTACCTAGCGAAAATCTCGCGACGGCAACTTCACCTCACCCAGTGCCTCCGACAGATCCACCAATCGCGACACCAGCAGATGCACCACTCCCTGCTGATTCTGTAACGTTCCGAAGGCCAACATCGCCCGAGCCGAATTGGCCACTCGGTGGTATCGCTCCCAGACCGCCGGCTTGATGATCAGGTTGGCCATCCCGGTTTCATCCTCAAGCGTCACAAACGTCACACCGCGTGCACTCGAAGGCCTCTGCCGCAACAACACCAATCCCGCTATAGCCAAGGACGTGCCGTGCCTCAATTCTCGCAAATCGCCCGCTGTTACAGCCCCCAGTCTGCTCACTCGTGGCCTGACAGACTGGAAAGGATGACCTCGCAGACTGAGTCCCTGCGACCGATAATCGGCCACCACTTCTTCGGCCTCGCCCCTTTCAGGCAACTCCACCGCAGCCTCTCCAATTTCATCATTCCACAATGGCTGGTCACTGCGATCCGCCAACGCGTCCCACAACGCACCCCGGCGGGACATCTCCAAAGAACCGAACACGTCGGCCCGAGCCAACCTCGACATCTCGCCCTCACCCAAACCCACACGACCAGACACGTCCCACACCGATTCGAACTCGCCTCTCGCCCGCTCACACACCACCCGTCGAGCAACAGATTCCGAAAGACCTCGCACCATTCTCAATCCCAACCGCAACGCAACACTGTCTCCGTCACCCAACACACCGTCGCTCTCGATCGTGCAGTCCCAGTCACTGTGATTGATGTCCACCTGCCGCACCTCGACGCCATGCTTGCGCACGTCGGTGACAAGCTGCGATGGAGCGTAAAAGCCCATTGGCTGGCAGTTGAGCAACGAGGCACAAAACGCTGCGGGGTGATACCGCTTGAGCCAGGCCGAGACGTAGACCAACAGAGCGAAACTGGCGGCATGAGATTCCGGAAAACCGTACTCGCCAAAACCACGGATCTGCCGGAATACCCGCTCGGCAAACAACTCGTCGTAACCGCGACCGGTCATCCCTTCCACCAACTGCTTCTGAAACTTATCGATCACACCCGGACGCCGCCACGCACCCATCGCTCGACGCAACTGGTCGGCCTGTCCCGGAGTAAACCCCGCTGCCACCACCGCCAACCGCATGGCCTGCTCCTGGAAGATCGGCACCCCCAGAGTCTTTTCCAATACGCCCCGTATCGCTTCGTTTGGATAACTCACATCCTCACGACCCGCACGACGCCTCAGGTACGGATGCACCATGTCTCCCTGGATCGGACCCGGCCGCACAATCGCCACCTCAATCACCAGGTCGTAGAAACACCGAGGCTGCAGCCGAGGCAGCATGCTCATCTGAGCCCGACTCTCGATCTGGAACACACCCATCGTGTCGGCCCGACTGATCATCTCGTACACCGCCGGATCCTCGGCCGGCACCTCCGCCATCGCGTCGCCGATCGCCACCCCGCCCACCTCGCCCACCTCGCCACTAATCATCGCCAGGCAGCGGTGGATGGCCGTCAACATCCCCAACGACAGGCAATCCACCTTCAGGATCCCCAACGCGTCCAGATCATTCTTGTCCCACTGGATCACAGTTCGACCCGGCATCGCCGCGTTTTCGATCGGGACCAGATCCGACAACAAACCTCGCGTGATCACCATCCCGCCAACGTGCTGAGACAGATGGCGGGGAAACCCGAGTATTTCACGGACCAGGGTCATCAACTGACCACCGAGTCGCGAACCGGGGTCCAGACCCGCTTCACGAATCCGACCGGCAAACCGGTCGTCGTCATGCACTCCGTCCACCATCCGAGACAATCGGTCGACCCGATCCAAGGACAACCCCAACGCCTTACCCACATCCCGCAAAGCCGAACGCGGACGGTAAGTGATTACCACTCCGGTCATTCCCGCCCGGTCTCGCCCGTACTTCCCATAAAGGTACTGCAAAACCTCCTCGCGGCGCTCGTGCTCGAAATCGACGTCTATGTCAGGAGCCTCGTCCCGCTCGCGACTCACGAATCGCTCGAACAATACGTCAATCCGCTCCGGATCGACCGACGTGATCCCCAGGCAGTAACAGACGGCCGAATTGGCAGCCGAACCGCGGCCCTGACACAGTATTCCCTGGCTGCGAGCAAACCGGACCAGGTCCCAGACGGTCAGGAAATACGGTTCATACTCCAACTCGGCAATCAACCGCAGCTCATGATCCACCAACGCTCGCACCTTGGCCGGCACACCCGACGGATACCGCGTCGCCGCACCCTCGAACGTCAGCCGCCGCAGATGTTCCCCCGTAGTCGACCCCTCGGGCGACAACTCCTCCGGATATTCGTACTTCAACTCGTCCAACGAGAAATTGCACCTCCGAACCACCTCCAGGCTGCGCTGCACCGCCCGAACGTCTCCGCCAACCAACTCCACCATCTCACCAAACCCCTTCAAAGCCCGCTCGGCATTCGTCTGCCGACGCGACCCCAGACGATCCAACGGGCAGCGGTGCCTGATCGCCGCCAGGACGTCGGCCAATGGCTGACGGCGGGCATGGTGATACAGCACATCGGATGTCGCGATCAGAGGCAGACCGGCATTCGCCGCCGAGGCAGTCATCCGACGCCAACTGCCCGCATCGTCTCGTCCCCGAAACAAGCCGCCCAGAGCGTATCCGCGGTCGCCGAATGTTGCTGCAAACCGCTCCAGGAACTCATCCGCCGACTCACGCCCCCACCCACCCACAGCCCCCACCGGCAACAGACGATGCAGCAACACCCCGGCCAGCAGATTGCCACTTGCACCGGCCAGATCGTCCCACCACAAACGACACTCGCCCTTGTCCGCTCGACGTCGGCCCAGGGTCAGCAAACGACACAAGACAGAATACGACTCGCGGTCCGCAACCCAGACCACCACCGGAGGCGCGTCCTGAAAACGCAATCTCGCACCGCAGATGATGCGCCACGGCGGTGACTGCTCCAGTTCGCGAGCAGCCACGTGGGCTCGCACGACACCCGCCAAACTGTTCACGTCCGTGATCGCCACAGATGACTGGCCCAACTCGAATGCCCGAGCCACCAGTTCGTCGGGATGAGACGCCGCTTCCAAAAATGAATAGTTCGTCCGACAACACAGTTCCACATACCCCGACTGGCCGCGACCAGTCCTCGACCCATCGGCCAAGGAACCGGCACCCGAAACGATCCGGGAACGTCGACTCGGAGGAACCCTGTCCGGCACTACTCGAAGACTCCGTGAACAAACCACCTGGCATCACACCGGCGGCGGAACAACCAGCACCACTCACCCGAACCGGTCTCGACCCGGTAGTAATCCCGAGACACCTCCCGGTCGGTCCACCACCCCGTTTCGATCCGCTCCGGACCCCAGCATCGCACCACCAGGCGGCTTCGTCCGTCCCAGACAAACCGCACCGGAGGCCCCTCGGGGACCACGGCCATCACCTCGATCGCTCGAGGCGACTCGAACAGCCGCAACGGACGACCGGCCGGACCGAATCGACTCTCCCACTCCAACCCAGACTCCAACCCAGACTCCAACCCAGACTCCAACCCAGACTCCAACCCAGACTCCGTCACCGTCTCCACAGCCGCCTCACCACGCATCGGCACCAGCACCGACGCCGCTTCGGGAACCACGGCATCACACAGCACCGGCCGCGATACCGCCCGGTCACCCAGGCGACTCGACAACCGCTCGACCAATCGAGCCACCCCGCGTCCCGGCCGGCCGTTTCGCATGGCGGACTCGGCTTCGACACCCGTGTCGAACAATCCCTTCTGAGACGACTCGGGGGTGACCACTCCTTCGGCCACCACCTCCAACTCCACCACCTCCAATGGCCAACGACGCCGCTGACTCTGCAGTTGCACCAACTCCCACAAATGCTCAGCCTCATGACTCGGTTCAACCAAGCCTGTCACCCATTCCGTCCAACTCGTCCCTCCACTCGCTGTCTCAGACCGCACACGGCACACCAACCGCCAGGCCACACGTCCGCGCCTCTGCAACCCTGCGGCCACTTCGACAACCAACTCCCGCAACCCTTCCTGTAACCAGTCACTTCGACTGACCGGAAAATCGAAGATGCGACCGGCCATCACCGGATCTGGCATCGGTAGACACTCCAACGGCTCCTGCACCCGGCCCAACGCCCGGTCAATCCGCCACAACGTCTCGTCGCCAAACCGCCGCTTGATCTCCTCCACCGGCAACTCGAGCAACCGATCCACCTTCACCACGTCGAGTTCCCTGAGCGACCGCACCACCCTCGGCTGCAACGCCAACGCCTCGATCGGCAAACGACTCATCCACAACTCGTCACGCCCCTCCGACGCCACCAACGGCGCCCACGGCAGATCGGTCCACTGCGCCGCCCGAGCAATCGCCCAGGCTGTTCCCGGCGAACCAGCCACCGACACCCGCACCCGATAGCCTCGCTCCAAACACTCGCTCTGCATCTCCAACGCCAAACCCAACTCGCCACCAAACAAGTGCCCGCAACCGGTGATGTTGGCCAACACCGTATCGGGCCGATTCCGTGCATCCTCGACGACGGATCGAGTCGATCCGGTGTCCGGAGGCAATGACACCAACGGAGTGAATCGCCACGCTCGCCTCGCCTCGCCTGCCAATGCCCGACGATCCGATTCCTCGTCCGCCAACTCCACGTCCAATCCAATCCCGCCTGCCCCATCTGCCCCATCTGGCGACCCCGACACAATGGCCTTGGCTTCGGCCAACGACATTCCTCGACGCACTCCGTCATCTGTCGCCCGAGCACAACAGGCCACCACTCGGCGGCCTCGGCCACCGGTAGCCGACACCACGAGCAATGGCCGACTGTCATCCGACGGCCGAGACGCCAGGCGGTGCTGGACACACCAGTCGGGGAAGTAGATGCAGGCCACCCGTCTCATCGTCCAACTCCAAGCACACTTCTCGTTCCTCGTCCCCGGCTCTCCCTGCCCCAGTCCCCAAACCACCACGCAACACCCGGACACTCCAGGAACGACCACAACCCGAGGACACCGATTCGCCTCGGACAGACAAGTCGTTCCTGTCGTTTCCACCCTCCCCGCTACGTCCCCCAACCAATAGCCTCAGCGACGCCCACGAAGCATCCGGCACCACCTCGCGTGGCCGTACCAGCATCCCCACACCACCGCCCCGTTCGGCCGCCAACTGCCAACGACGAAACACTCGATCATCCAGTCCACCGGCCCAGGTCAACACCACGTCGACCGCCCGACTGCGCAACACCTGCTCCACCGCCCACTTCCACTCGGACTCCGTCTCGGCACGCACCATCAACATCCGCTCCGGCGACACACCCAACCCCGCGGCCGCCGCCGGACAGAAACCTCCCACTCGTTCGATCACCGCCAACACACCCCGGCAGCCCGACACATCCTCACCGTCCCACCCGCCAACCAGCCCGCTGGCCGACAGGATCGCCAACGTCACAGCCCCACTGCCAGGCCCCTCGGCATTGATCCACTCGACCAACGTCCCACGCATCAACCCGCCACCAGGCAACAGGCTGTCCAACTCCGAATGACCAGTCCCGACCGACGCCTGCACCCCTTCGGCACGACACTCACTGCGTTCCATCCGGCGAAGACGCTGGCCGAGTTCTTCGATCGTGTGAGTTTTTTCGTGAGACAACATGAGTGCGGAGTTCGGGATTGGTAGACGAGTGAAAACAAGAATGAGGCATGTGAGGTACCGACAGAATCCAAAAGCCGAACGACTCAGGTCACCTGCCGTACCACCCCGACGACCACGCCAAGAATCTTCACGTCTCGAACGTAGATGGGGTCGAGTGTCCTGTTGGCCGGTTGCAAGCGGATCCGCTGAGCTTCGCGATAGAACCGCTTCAAGGTCGCCGTCCCATCCTCCAACAGCGCCACCACCGTGTCGCCCTCGCGACAACGCTCCGCCTGACGCACCACCACCAGGTCGCCGTCGTCGATGTGATCCTCGATCATCGAATCCCCCTTCACCCGTAACACGAAGTGCCCGTCACGGTTGAATAGAGCATCGAAATCGATCCGCTCGTCCTGCTCGATCGCCTCGATCGGACTCCCCGCCGCAATCACCCCCGCCAATGGCAACCCGATGGGATCCGAATCCGGACTGGATTCCGGCCTCCACTCGGCCTGACCCAACTCCTCAGCCACCATCCGGATCGATCGACTCTTCTTCGCATCCCGGACGATCAGCCCGTGCCGCTCGAGTGTCTTCAAATGACGATGCACACTCGTCGGCGATCGGTCTCCCACATGACGAACAATGTCGCGAACCGTTGGAGCGTACCCACGGACCTGCAACTCGACCCGGATGAACTCCAGGATCTGCTGCTGACGCTCCGAAAGTGGCCGCAACGGGGGATCAACCGAGTCGGGACGAGTTGGTGTTACGTTCATGGCCCTGTCCATATGCTAAGGCTGGATTACTACCCCACCGTATGTATACGAATGTATACATGAGTGGACATGTGTACACAAGTGCGAGTTGTCCAAGAATTTTGCGGTACCGCCTGCCACGCACTTTGTCGCATTGCCGACGTCTGATCTGCTATCGTGACGGTTCCGAATCCAACCGGGCCAATAACCGCTCACACGACATGGCTGGCCCGATCCCACCGTACCGCAACCGATCTTCAGGACCGAATGGATGCCAAGCCGTCGCTATCCTCCATTTCGCCTGATGTATCTCACGGTCGTCCTGTTGTCGGTTTCCGAAAACCTGGAATCTGCCGACGCTCCGCTACCCGCAAAAGTCCAGTTCAACCGCGACATCCGCCCGATACTTTCAAACCTCTGTTACCACTGCCACGGCCCGGACAAGACCAAGCGTCAGGCGAAACTCCGCTTCGACACCCGTGACGGCCTGTTCGCCAAGCGAGACGACCAACAAGTGGTCGCCCCCGGCCAACCCACCGCCAGCACGCTCCACCAGCGAATCACCAGCGGCGACCCCGACCAACGCATGCCGCCCCCCGATTCAGGACTCTCGATCACTCCGCACCAGACCCGCCTGATTCAGCGTTGGATCGCTCAGGGCGCCACCTGGCAGGCACACTGGTCCTTCATCCCACTCACCCGGCCGGCGTTGCCCACGGTGAGTCGTCCCGAGTGGCCTCGCAACGCGATCGACCACTTCATCCTGTCTCGTCTCGACCGCAACGGCCTGGTCCCCGCGCCCGAAGCCGATCGCACGACGCTCTTGCGCCGCCTGCACCTCGACCTCACCGGCCTGCCACCCACCCCTCAGCAGATCCTCGCCTACCTGGCCGATACGCGGCCCGACGCCTTTCAGCACCAAGTCGACCGCCTGCTCGCCTCGCCGCGAACCGGCGAACACCTGGCCGTCAACTGGCTGGATGCCGCTCGCTACGCAGACACCAGCGGCTATCAGAACGACGGACCCCGTTCGATGTGGCGATGGCGAGACTGGGTGCTCGAAGCGATCAACGGAAACATGCCCTTCGACCGTTTCACCGTCGAACAACTCGCCGGCGACCTGCTGCCCAACCCAACTCTCGATCAACGTATCGCCACCGGCTTCAACCGCAACCACCGAGGCAACAGCGAAGGGGGCGTGATTCCCGAGGAGTTCCAGGTCGAATACGTCGTCGACCGTGTCGACACCACCACAACCGTCTGGCTCGGGCTGACGATGCAATGTGCCCGTTGCCACGAACACAAGTACGATCCGATCCCGCAGCAGGAGTTCTACCGGGTCTTTGCCTACTTCAACAACATTCCGGAGAACGGTCGAGCGATCAAGGAGGGCAACTCGCCACCTTACATCAAGGCCCCCACACCGGCCCAGCAACAGCGGCAGCAACAGCTCAACACCCAACTCGCCGAATCACAACGCGCTTCCCTGAAGCTCCAACCCCTGCTCGGCATGGCCCAACGCCAATGGGAGGCCTCGCCAGCTGCCAAGCTCTCCGAAAAGACCGACTGGTCAGTCACCGACGGCCTGCTGGCTCACTTCCCGCTCGACGGCACACTCACCAATACCGTTGACGCCAAGCAGCCCGCGTTGCCATTGCCGGCCGAAATCGATTACTCGGACGGTCAAGTCGGCAAGGCCGCTCGCCTGGCCGACGCATCGCACCTGGCCACCGACAAGTCGCTCGCCACATTCCACTACCGCAACGCCTTTTCACTGACCACATGGTTCCAGGCCGACACCATCACTCACGGCACCCTGATCTCCAAGATGACCGACGTCCCACGCGGCAAAGGCTACTCGGTCGACCTCCTCGACGGACACATCCGCATCAACCTCATCGCCCGCTGGCTCGACGATTCGATTCGAGTCCGCTCGGCAAACACCGTCACCGCCGGCCGATGGCATCACCTGGCAGTCACCTATGACGGCAGCCGCGTGGCCGCCGGACTCACGCTCCATATCGACGGCCAACCCGCCAAGCTGATCGTCGATCACGACTTCATCAACCAGACATTCGACGCCGACGAACCGCTCCGCCTGGGAGCCGGCGGAGGCAACTCGGGTCACTTCGCCGGGCTGCTCGACGACGTCCGCATCTACACCCGCCAACTCAACGCCACCGAAATCTCGATTCTCGCCATCCCCCAATCCATTCCTCAACTGCTGGGGATCGCCATCGACAAGCGGACCCCCGGGCAAGCGGCCAAGATCCGCGCCTACTACGTCGCCCAGCACGCCACGCCAGCCCACCGCAGGTCCGTCGCCCGACACGCTGCCCTGGTCCACGAAGTCCAATCCTTCGCCGATTCGATCCCGACGGTGATGGTCATGCAGGAACTCGAAACGCCACGAACCACCCGCCTGCTGCTGCGTGGCCAGTACGATCGACCCGGAGACGCCGTTCAACCCGGCACTCCCATTGCCCTTCCCCCACTGACTCAAGGCAGCCCACAAAACCGACTCGGCCTCGCTCGCTGGCTTGTCAACAAGCAAAACCCGCTGACCGCGAGAGTCATCACTAACCGCATCTGGCAGGGACTCTTCGGCACGGGACTGGTTCGGACGACCGAAGACTTCGGTTCCCAGGGCGAACTCCCCTCGCACCCACAACTCCTCGACTGGATCGCCAGCGAATACCACCGCACCGACTGGGACACCAAGGCCATCATCCGCCTGATTGTCACCAGTAGCACCTACCGACAATCGTCGCGACTGACCCCCGCCTCGCTCGAACGCGACCCTGCCAATCGCCTTCTTTCCCGAGCCCCCCGCTACAGGCTCTCGGCCGAAGTCATACGCGACCAGGCACTCTATTCAGCCGGACTGCTCAACGAACGCATAGGCGGCCCCTCGGTCCGGCCCTATCAACCCGAGGGACTTTGGAAGGAAATTGCCTCGACGACCGATTACGACCAGTCCTCCGGCTCCGACCTCTACCGCCGCAGCCTCTACACCTACTCGAAACGCACCGTCACCAACCCCACCATGCTCGTCTTTGACGCCAGCACCCGCGAAGCCTGCAGCGTCCGCTCCTCACGCACCAACACCCCCATGCAGGCACTGACATTGATGAACGACATCACGTTCACCGAAGCCGCCCGCTGCCTCGCCGAACGTGTGCTCGACAACTCAACCTCAAAAACCACCGACACCAACCGGCTCCAACTGGCATTCCTGTTGGTTGTCTCACGTCTACCAACCGAAGCCGAATCCACAATCCTGCTCGACAATCTCAAACACCAGCGATCCGCCTTCCAGAAGTCTCCCGAATCGGCCGCCCGACTGGCGGCCATCGGCGAAGCACCACGACACGCGGGCCTCGACGACATCGACGTCGCCTCATGGACCGCCCTGACAAGCCTGCTCCTAAACCTCGACGAAGCGATCAGCCGCGAGTAACCCATGTCCGATTCCACACCCTCACCGCTCACAGACCACATGGCCCTGGCCCGTCGTGGCTTCCTCGGCCGCTCGGCCGCTGGCCTAGCTGCCATCTCGACCCTGCTCGCGGAAGATGGATTCGCACAAACCTCCGCAGCCAATCCCGACCATTCGCTTCCGCACTTTGCCGGCAAGGCCAAGCGAGTCATTTACCTGTTCCAGTCCGGAGCCCCCTCGCAACTGGACCTGTTTGATCACAAACCGGATCTTGAAAAACACCGAGACGCCGACCTGCCCGACTCGATCCGCAAGGGACAACGCCTGACCGGGATGACCTCGAAACAGGCCCGTTTCCCAATCGCCCCCTCCAGTTTCGCCTTCGCCCGCCACGGCCAAAGCGGTCAGTCGATCAGCGAACTGCTTCCCGAAACCGCACGCATCGCCGACCGGATCACGATTCTCAAGACCCTGCACACCGAAGCCATCAATCACGACCCGGCAATCACATTCATCCAGACCGGATCCCAATTGTCCGGCAGACCCAGCTTCGGCTCCTGGCTCTCCTACGGTCTGGGCAGTCTCAACTCCGACCTCCCCGCCTTCGTCGCCATGGTCTCAGGCTCAGGAGGCCAACCCCTCTACGACCGACTCTGGGGTAGCGGCTTCCTTCCCAGCAAGTTCCAGGGCGTCAAGTTTCGCTCCGTCGGTGACCCCGTCCTGTTTCTCTCCAATCCCAGCGGCCTGCAAGCCAACGTCCGCCGCCGCTTCCTCGACGACCTCGCCCGACTCAACAACCTCAAACTCAAGCAGCAAGCTGACCCGGAAATCTCGACCCGGATGGCACAGTATGAACTCGCCTTCCGCATGCAGACCTCCGTCCCGGAACTCACCGACACCTCCTCAGAGCCCGACCACATCTTCAAGCTCTACGGCGAAGATTCCCGCCAACCCGGCACCTTCGCTTCGAACTGCCTGCTGGCTCGACGGTTGTGTGAACGGGGCGTCCGGTTCGTGCAGTTGTTCCATCGAGGCTGGGACCAGCACGCCAACCTGCCCGAAAAACTCGCTCAGCAGTGTGCTGACACCGATCGAGCCAGCGCCGCTCTGGTCCTCGACCTCGCACAACGCGGACTACTCAAGGATACGCTCGTCGTCTGGGGTGGAGAATTCGGCCGAACCGTCTACTGCCAAGGACGATTGACCAAGTCCGACTACGGCCGCGACCACCATCCGCGATGCTTCTCGGCCTGGGTCGCCGGAGCCGGCATCCAGCCGGGACTGACGCACGGCACCACCGACGACTACTCGTACAACATCCTGGAAAACCCCGTCCACGTCCACGACCTGAATGCCACGCTGCTGCACTGCCTGGGCATCGACCACCGCCGACTGACCTTCAAGTACCAGGGACGACGACACCGACTGACCGACGTCCACGGCGAACTGGTCAATGAAATCCTCGCCTAACCTCCTGTCCCGCCCCCCCAACACCTCAAGTCTTGATCACAGCCGCCGGCTTCGCCCGCTTCGCCGGCAGCTCTTCCTTCGGAACACTCCTCACACCCGGCACCTTTCGTTTTCCGTCACCGAGCAGCTTGGCCAAAGTCTTCTGCGCCACGACCAGTTCTTTCAACACCGCCCGCAACTCCGCCGGCTTGGCCGCGGGCTGCCCCGCTAAAGTCTGCAACCTTGCTACCGCCCGACCCACACTCTTGTGAGCGGACGTGACCTGTCGACCCCACGGCGAAAACGGCGGCAGCGGCAGATCAGCCAAACCTTGCAAACCCGCACCCGGCAACACTCGTGGCCTCAAACCTTTGGGGAAGCCCGGTGCCAGGTTCCGAATCTGAATCCCGCCCGCGTTCTTTCCCGCGTACTTCGTGTACAACCCGTACGCCTCCGCATCCTTCTTCTTCAACTCGTCCACCGTCGCCGCCGTCACCTCACGCGTCGCTATCTTCCCCTTGGTCTTCTGCGAGATCTTGACTCGGATATCCTTGCCATTCTTGTCTTCGATGCTGAACTTTCGTTCCCCTTCCGACACCTCGATCCGCCGCTGTCCGTTGACCGTTCGAATCGACACCCTAATCCCATTTCCGGCCACCGCCCCGCCCAGGATCTGGATCGCAATCCCACCGGACCGTCTTACACTCGCCTTCGGATCCGGCTTGGGAACCGCGGCCTCGGCTCGAGCGGCTACAGTCTTATTGGCGCTCGACGCCAACCTTTTCAATGCCGCTCCCGCCGCCATCCGCGTCGGCACATCCTCCGAAGCCTGCCACAGCTTCAGCAACGCGATACATCGAGTCGTCCGCTCCAGATCCACGCCGTCTGCTGCCTTGGCCACCGCATCAATCGCCGGTCGACCCAATGCCACCAGACGCTTCGACGCCTGGCGTCGTGCCTGGAAATCACGGCTGGTCAATTGCCCGATCCAGGCCTCAACTGCCGCAGCCGGCTTCTCCTGTGCCACCACCGTCACAGTCACCGACGCCAGCATCACGCACAGCACACCACACATCACCAGTCGTTTGGTCAAACAAATCATGGCCTGTCTCTCCATGTGTCTCGTGCTTGGCTTGTCCCTTGTCCACGGATCATGACACGGCTCCGAGGCCTCGGCAAGAGGTGACTCGCGACGGATACGACGGTACGATGCAGGCCCGTTACCATCCGCCGCCAGACCACTCCAGCCCCCAATGACTCACCCCATGAAATCTCTGGCGTCCCGACTCGCCGTTGCCCATACGCTCGGCTTCCTGCTCCTGGCCACCGCAGCACTGGACGCCGAGGAACCCAATCGGCCCTACGGTTTGGACCGGCGAGTCGCCTGGTCCACCTCCACACTCACCGGCTCGCCCGATCCACCACCACCCTTCGTCACCGAAGCCATCCTGCCCGGACTTCGCTTCAGCAGCCCGGTCATCCTGACCCACGCCCCGGGCACCCACCGCCTGTTCGTCGTCGAACTCAAGGGCAAGATCCTTTCCTTCGACCCTCGCTCAAAACCTCGGGCCGCCGACGTGGCCGTCGATCTCGCCGGCTCCGTTACCGGACTTACGCAGGTCTATGGACTGGCCTTCCACCCCCGCTTCGCGACCAATCGACACTGCTACATCTGCTACGTCACCAAGGCCGGCGAACCCAACGGCACCATCGTCTCACGCTTCACCGTCAGCCGCTCCACACCACCCACGATCGATCCCGACTCCGAACAGCCTGTGATTCGCTGGGTAGCCGGAGGCCACAATGGAGGCTGCCTGGAATTTGGGCCTGACGGTTTCCTTTATATCAGTGCCGGTGATGCTGCCGGAGCCTTCCCGCCCGACAGTCTGCGGAACGGACAGAACCTGGCCACGCTGCCCGCAAGTATCATGAGAATTGATGTCGATCGCCCGACACACGAGCGGCCCTACTCGATCCCCGCCGACAACCCGTTCGTCAATACACCTTCGGCCCGACCCGAAGTCTGGGCCTACGGGTTTCGCAACCCGTGGAAGATCACCTTCGACCCGACCAACGGAGCACTCTGGTGCGGCGATGTGGGTTGGGAGATGTGGGAAATGATTCAGCGGGTCCAGAAGGGTGCCAACTATGGCTGGAGCCTGGTCGAGGCGTCTCAGGCGGTCCACCCCGAATGGGATCGCGGCCCTACGGCCATCTCGCCACCCACAGTCACTCACTCGCACACCGAATCGCGATCGATTACCGGAGGCGAGGTCTACACCGGCAGACGGCTGCCGTCACTCAACGGAGCCTACATCTACGGCGATTACGTCACCGGAAAGATCTGGTCCGCCCGACACGACGGGACAAAACTGACCGAATCCCGAGAACTCTGCGACACCACGCTGCAGATCATCTGCTTCGGAACCGATCACGACGGCGAATTGTATGTGGTCGACTACGTCACCGGTCAACTTCATCGACTCGTACCCGGCGACTCGACAACCCAAAACCACGATTTCCCTCGCAAGCTCAGTCAAACCGGACTCTATGCCTCCACCCGCCACCGAAAAATCGCTGCCGGAGTGATCCCTTACTCGGTCGCAGCCGCTCCCTGGGCCGACCACACAGTTTCCGACCGATTTCTCGCACTACCGAAAACAACACAACTGGGAATCCACAAGACGGCCAACATACAGATCGGCAACGTCGCCGGAGGCTTTGCCTTCCCCGCCGACGGGATCCTGATGAAAACCATCTCGCTGGAGTTGATCGCCGGCGACCCGCGTTCACGCCGCCCGATCGAAACCCAACTCCTGCACTTCAACGGTCAATCCTGGCAGGCCTACAACTACATCTGGAACGACACCGCCAACGACGCCGTACTGGCCGACGATGTCGGCAGCGACAGCCTGTTCACCGTCCAGGACCCTGCAAGCCCCGGCGGCAAACGCGTCCAGGCCTGGCACCACGCCAGTCGCACCGAATGCATTCTCTGCCACACCACCCGTGGAGGCTCGCTCTACGGCTTCACACCTGCACAACTCAACCACAGCCACCGCTACGGCCAGATCA
>CAVOEV010000096.1:0-15560 GCA_963694825.1 Planctomycetota bacterium | reverse complement strand
TCGCCGAACCAGTCGCCGAACCAGTCGCCGAACCAGTCGCCGAACCAGTCGCCGAACCAGTCGCCGAACCAGTCGCCGAACCAGTCGCCGAACCAGTCGCCGAACCAGTCGCCGAACCGGTTTCCGGTACTTCCTTCGGCGCCGGTCTGGTCGACGACAACGTCCCGACTCCGGCGTCAGAACCAGCCCCCAATGACGATGACTCCAACACGGAAGTCGAAACGAGCGCTTCGGCCGAGACGATCACCGGCCAGAGCGATGATGGCGAGCCGGGTACCGGTCGCAAACGACGACGTCGCCGACGACGACGTGGCCCACGAAGGGGTGGAGCCAAACCACAATCCGATGCAGCCTCCACAGCAGATTCCCCGGCAACCACCGCCATCGATCCGCTCGCAGCTTGGGGCGACCCGGCCGTAGATGTTCCGTCGGCCGGCGACCTGACTCCAACTGCCGACACCGCAGGTGATCAGGCCAACGACGCCACTCCCGAAGTCAACCTCAACGATCCGCTGTCGGCTTGGCAGGATCCTCAGACCACCTCCCCCACCAACATCACTCCAACCGATTCCCAAGGCGCCGCCGTCCTCGAGGAAGCTCGCGATGCCGCCGTCGCGGATGATCTCGACTTCGATGACGACCTGACCGACGCCGGACAGAAATCGACCAAGAACGTCCCCACATGGGAGGACGCGCTGTCTCAGTTGCCCGGAGTCAGTGGCGGCTCGGGCAATTCCAGTGGATCGGGCGGCTCGGCTGGCTCCGAGAAAAACGCCGGAGGCCGCAAGCGACGACGACGGCGACGCAGAGGCCGAGGAAAAAGTGGGTCCGAGAGCGAGAGTGGGGCCGAGAGCGAGAGTGGGGCCGAGAGCGAGAGTGGGGCCGAGAGCGAGAGTGGGGCCGAAAGCGAGAGTGGAGCCGGGGGCGGTGATTGAGTCCTCGTCGAGCATCGATCGTCCCACCTGCCGACTGGTGACTCTCGGCTGCAAGGTCAACCAGCACGAGACTCAGCTCGTCAAGGAAGCGTTGATTTCCGGAGGCTGCCGCGAGGCGACTCGGGACGAGGTCGCTAACATCTGCGTGGTCAACACCTGCACGGTCACCTCGACCGGCGACTCGAAAGGCCGGCAACTGATCCGCCAGCTCGCTCGTCGCAACCCCGGCACTCGGACCATAGTGATGGGGTGCTACGCCACTCGCGACCCCGAAGTCTTGGCCGAATTGCCCGGAGTCTTTGAGGTGGTCCGCGACAAGCGAGAACTCGCAGCCAAACTCCACGCCTCGATGGTCGACAGCACGCTCGAAGTCCTCGTCGAACGCACGGCCATCAACCAACCCGGCACCGTCCGAGGAACCGACCGACGCTATCTGCCCGTCACGCTCCCCGGCGACGAATCCGATATCGGACGACTCGTCAATGTCCACGCCGTCTCGAGTGACGAATCGTGCGTGCAGGGGATCATGTCAGGAGCACGACTGTGCTGATCGCCATCGAAGGCATCGACGGATCCGGCAAGGGGACCCAGGCACAACAACTCGTCGAACGACTCAACCAACACAACATCACCGCCTGCCTGCTCAGCTTCCCGAGATACTCCGAAACACTCTTCGGAACGACCATCGGCAGGTTTCTCGACGGTGACTTCGGTCCGCTCGACGCCGTCGCACCAGAACTCGCCGCCACACTCTATGCCGGAGACCGCTACGAATCTCGCGGTCTGCTCATCGATGCACTCGACAACCACCAGGTCGTCGTCTGCGACCGCTATGTCCCATCCAACCTCGCTCACCAGGGCTCGCGAGTCGATCGAGAACGTCAGAATGACTTGATCGAATGGATCGAAAAAATCGAATACGACGTGTTCGATTTGCCGCGGCCCGATACCGTCGTCTGGCTCGATGTGCCGCCACTCATCAGCCAAAAACTGATTCGGAAAAAAGCACGCCGAGACTACACCGACAAGACCGTCGACCTGCAGGAAGCCGATCTCGGTTACCAACAACGCGTCCAACAACTCTACCAGTCGCTCGCCAACAGCCGCCCGCACTGGACCCGAATCGATGCACTCGAACCAGACTCTCAACAGGTCCGATCCATCCCGCAAATCGCCGAAGACGTCTGGCACACCGTCTCAGAACTTCTCTGACACACTCGCCACCACACCGCCCACACGCTACGGGTCCTCCTCCTCAGCGACTTCCTCGTCCTCGACCGACTCCTCAGTCATCTCATCGTCGCCAGACAGCTCCCGCCGCTGCGGAGGCCGTCGCAACAACACCGCGTTGGGCAATTCGTCGAGGTCGGTCAGACCAAACAGTTCCAGGAATCGACGAGTCGTCTCGTACAGGAACGGACGCCCCAGAGAATCCTCCTCGCCACCGATCCGAACCAGGCCGCGTTCCATCACGTGCCTGAGAATATCGGTCGACTGAACGCCTCGGATCGCTTCGATGTCGGCTCGAGTAATCGGTTGGCGGTAGGCGACGATCGATAGAGTTTCCAGGGCTGGAGTCGACAGCTTTAACTGCAACTGGCGGTTGTGGAGACGGTCCAGCCAGACGGCGAACTCGGGCCGAGTCAACAACTGGAAACCGGTCGCCACCCGCTCGACATGGAAGGCGCTTCCGCCAGCGTCATAGGTCTGGTTGAGTCGTTCGAGAAGCTGTGACGCTTCGGCGGGAGAAGCCAGTACGGCAAGATGCGCGAGTCGGCGGGTCGAGAGTGCCGAGTCGGCGACCAGAAGCACGGCCTCGAGTCGAGCCAGCTTCTGATTGCGGAACGACTCGACCGTGCTCTCACCAACCGAATCCGCAACCACATCCCTCTGGCGAAAAAACTGCCGACTGCGATCCGTCAGACCACCAGACCTCAACCCCGGCCCGACACCTGCACCCGACCACGAACGGCTCGATCGCTGCCACATCCGTCGACCTCGTCCAATCTACCTCGAGCCAGCCACCTGCAACAACCGCCGGTCGTACTGCTCGATCTGCAACAACACGTCTCCAGCCGCTCGCAACGGATCCGACGCTTCCGCCTCGAATCGCCGCAACACGCGAACTCGACCCGGAACCGGCTGCACACAACTGAAATGCACCTCGCCGGCACGACCGCCTGACTGGATTTTGAAATTCACAATCCCACGAGCCTCCAAGCCGGCTCGCACCTGGCTCCAGGTCATCGACCCAGTCGCTCGAGTCCGACTCGGACCAGCAGACGCCATCGGTTGGTCGGTTCGAGAACGACGCGATGTCGCCGGCAAGGGACGATTCGATTGCCGAACACCACTCGAAACGTCCTTCGGCACGGTACCAAACTCACCAACACCGCCTGTCACTGTCGACGACACGACGGATGGCGACGTGGATTCCACACCGGACATCCATCCGGGAGCAAGCACTGTCGGGGCCAACTGAGGCACGCCCCAGACGATCATGGCGAACATCGCCGCCAGAGGCCCCAGCATCACGACCGCGCCCAGACATCTTCCGATCGACCGAACCATTCTCGTTCCTTTCACACAAAGGGGCGGGGATCTTATGCCACTCGCCCCCGACCGGCAATTGCAATCACCGCACAAGCACACTCGACTCCCAACACTTCATGCCGGCTATTGACCCGCATGCCGCCCTGCATACAATCCGTCCGCTCCAGACCCGACTCGCCTGGCCCCCCCTCATGTTCACCACCAATCACACACTCACCAAGCCGCTCGTCATCGCGACCGCGATGCTTGGAGCCACCACACTGCTCGCCGCCGAACCGCCTGCCTGGCACACCGTCCGTCGCTGTGGCCCCTTCCTGCTCCACTCGGAATTCGATCTCGACAACCACCGCCAGGTCATCCGCTCACTCGAAACACTCCCCGCAGAGTTCCACAAGAGGCTCGGCCTGCCCGTCACCGGGCAACCGATCGACGTACACCTGCTGGCCAACCGCCGCCGCTATCAGCAACACGTCCGCCAAAGACTGCCCGGTGCCGCTCGGCGGAGAGCTCTGTACCTGAAGACTGCAGACCGAGGATACGTCTTCGCCTTCCAACATGACTCCTGGTCCGTTGACCTCCGCCACGAATGCACACACGCTCTGATCCACAACGCCCTGCCCTACCTCCCGCTGTGGCTCGACGAGGGCTTGGCCGAGTACTTCGAGCAGCCCAGTTCGGCCAACAACCGATCGCACCCACACCTAAAACGACTCCGCTGGTCACTCAGACTGGGATCGACCCCCTCACTCAAACGACTCGAATCCCGCCGCACATTCCAGTCGATGACCAGTCGCGACTATCGCGAAGCCTGGGCCTGGACCCACTTCCTGCTCAACGGACCCGCTCCGGCACAACACGCACTGGCCGATTACCTGGCCGAAATCCGCAACAACAAGCCGCCAGGTCGCTTCAGCCGGTTTCTTGAAACACGAATCCCCACAGCCCACAAACAACTGAAATCTCACCTCGTCCGACTCGCTCGATGATCCCAATTGGCCAGAAACACTCGACCGGGAAAAACGGACACCGCTGGGGTTCGGACTAAGGGTGGACCGGGCATCAGTCCGATAGAAAGGAATGTACGGGTTCTCCGGATTGTACCCTTTGAACGGGTGACCGAGCCCTGCCCTGAATACAAGCCAGTCGTGAGCCAACGGATTGCCTGCAAAGAGGATCGGACCGATGAAACAATTTTTCAGCCAAAGCAAATGGACAGTCTCACTGGTCACATTCTCGTGCCTCGGCATGCTGATGGGACAACTCCCGGCTTGGGCCTTTGGGCCCAGCCCACAGCCCAGCCAACAGGCAGTGCCCACCGCACGCCCGGCCACGCCGATCACCGACGTGACTCTCGATGAAACCGGCCGACTCGTCGGACAGGTCGTCGATGATCAGGGCCAGTCACGTGACGGCGTGCTGGTCGTGCTCCGGCAAGGACACCGGGAAATCGCTCGCACTCTGACCCGCGACGGAGGCCACTTCGCCATGGCCAATGTCCCCGCCGGTCTCTACCAACTCGATGCCGACTCGACACGTGCCGTTTATCGTATCTGGAACACTTCGGCGGCTCCGCCGCAAGCCAGCGACCAGGCCGTCCTGGTCGCTCCGACCGATCCGGTCGTCCGAGGTCAACACATCGAATCGGTCGTCGATCAACTCGATGCCATTACCCTCGTCATGGTCGCCTCCTCGGTCACCGCATTGATCATCGCCGGTGCAACCTACAACAAGATCGATGACCTCGAAGACCAGATCGACGCCCTGGGATCCGGCGGTTTGCCCTGCAGCCCCTAACTCGATCGCGACACCCCTCACGATCCACTTCGGCCACAATCCGCTCACTTGGCCTCGCCCCTCAACCGGGGCGAGGTTTTTTTTTTGGACGGGTCATCCAGCGCATCGCGCGAATCGTTGTTTTCCGACCGATCTGATTGACCGGCCCCGACCACACTCAAGTCCGACACCAGAAGCCATTTCCACCCAAGCTGCTGACTCCAGTTCGACGATACACCAATCGCCGGAATCGCTTTTTCCGCTGAGTGACAGCAACTTGCAGCCCGGTGCGACCAAAACGCAGGATGCGTTCCTGCCCTTTCAAAACATCTGCCCACGCCCCCTGCCTTCGACCCAGACGTCCACAACGACCAGACGGCCGATCGCACAACCGTGACCGAGGACCTGGAATGAACACCATTGATCAGACGACCCGCACGACCCGTACGACCCCCATCACCCGAACCGCACTCTGCCTCATCACGGCCGCCGTCCTGGCCAGCTTAGCCGCTCTGCCAGCCAACGCCGCCGATCGAGTCGCTCTGAAACCATCCAATTCCCGCTCCAATGCTCTCAAGCAGGCTCTGCAAATCGTCGGCAAGAGCCAGGCAGCACTGCAGTCGGTCAAGGACTACTCGGCCACCTTCTCGAAGAAGGAAATCGTCGGGGAGAAACTGATCGAGCAAACGATGAATATCAAGATGAGACAGAAGCCGTTTTCGGTCTACCTCAAGTTCTCCGCACCACACAAGGGACGCGAAGTCATCTACGTCGATGGCCTGAACAAGGGCAAACTGGTCGCTCACGGAACCGGCTTCCAGAAAATCGTCGGTACACTCAAGCTCAAGCCGACCAGTAACCTCGTCATGAAAGAGAACCGGTACCCGATCACTCATATCGGCATCAAAAAGATGCTCAATGCCGTCGTCACCATCTGGGAAAAACAGGCCAGCAACTCGCAGGTCCGCTACTTCCCCAAGGCCAAACTCGGCAAGATCAGCGTCCGTGTCATCCAGGTGACGCACCCCAAGAAGACCGCCACCACACCATTCCACATGACACGACTCTACATCGACAACCAGACTCAGTTGCCGATCCGTGTCCAACAGTACGGCTTCCCCAAGAAGTCCGGTGGCAAGCCGCCGCTGATCGAGCAGTACACCTACTCGAACGTGAAGACCAACATCGGACTCGCCAGCCGAGACTTCGATCCCAAGAACCCCGGCTACGATTACTAGGATCTGGATTCCCCAGACCCCGCTCTCCGCTCCATTGCTGCCCGACGGCACGACCGGCCTCCTTGGCTGATCGTGCCGCCGGTCTTTGCAGCACACCGCAGCACACCGCAGCCCACCTCGTCAAACCGACACCCAGACCATAGAATCCCGTCAGATCGGATAGGGGTCGATCCCCGACCGATCAGGGACACGGACATTGACGCACGAGGTTCGGGCTGAGCGAATGAGGACGACTGGGAGTGTCGACGAGGTTCGCGAGTTGGTCGGTTCGGCACGACGCAACAGGCTGCGTGTCGGCTGCGTGCCGACCATGGGTGCACTGCACAGCGGCCACACCAGCCTGATCCAACAGGCCGTGGCCGATTGTGGATTCGTCGTGGTCACGCTGTTCGTCAATGCCCCACAGTTCGACAACCCCGACGACTTCCAACGCTACCCCAGACGACGCGAAGAGGACCTGGCAACCTGCCGCACACTCGACGTCGATCTCGTCTTCGCGCCCGACGAACACACCGTCTACTCACCCGACGAACAGACCTTCGTCGATGTCGGACGACTCGGCCAAGTCCTCGAAGGACAACACCGACCTGGCCACTTCCAAGGAGTGGCCACCGTCGTCGTCAAAATACTCAATATCACAACACCCGACTCGGCCTACTTCGGCCAAAAGGACTTCCAGCAACAACTGGTCATCCGACGCCTCTGCCAAGACCTGCACCTGCCCATCGACATCATCACCTGCCCCACCATACGCGACAATGACGGACTGGCACTCTCGAGCCGCAACGTGCTGCTGGATCCCAAACAACGTGACACCGCCACAGCACTGTCACGTGTCCTTGGACTCACACGACATCAATGGCACAACGGAACCACCGACCTGCCACAACTGCGTCGCTTCCTGACCGACCAGCTCGAAGCCGTCCCCGATCTCGAACTCGACTACGCCACCATCGTCGATACCAGTCATCTCGAAGAGACGACCCTCGCCGATAAACCACTCGTCGCACTCGTCGCCGCCACAGTCGGCCACGTCCGCCTGATCGACAACCTGCCGCTCGACAACCTCACTCGCGACAACAACCACCCGACCAATCACGAACCCTGACACAACCGATGGCCCATGCGCCAAACACTCATCCAACTCCAACTCGACTCGCTGTTCGGTATCTCCGAATCGGCCCAAGGCACCCCGGTGCTCGGGATCGGATGGATGGCCGTCCCCTGGACCGTCTTCAGCATCTACTGGATCTGGCGAGCGAGAACGAACCGGGCACAGACTGACGAGGATCCGCAGAGCGACGTCAAGGCGTTGGCGACGCAATTCGTGATCGGACTCTTCGCATTGGTCGCCGTCAGTTTGGTGAGTCGAGGCGGTGACCCAGGCCCGACGGTGCCGGTCTATGGATACGGATTCCTCGTCTTCCTCGGCTGTGTTGCCGCCGGTATGCTCGCCGTCCGACATGCACGACGAATGCAGATTCCCGAACAACTGGTCTGGGACCTCGCGATCTGGTTGTTTGGAGCCAGTGTCATCGGAGCACGCGGGTGGTACGTGCTGCAATATCACGAACCGCTGTTCGCCAAGACAACCAGCCCGCTCGAACAACTCAAGGCCGCCGTCGACATCTCGTCCGGTGGACTGGTGCTCTACGGCGGAGTCGGCCTGTCGCTGGTGGCGCTGCTGGTCTTTGCCCGCCGCAATCGACACGGCTGCTCGCCCCTGAAACTCGTCGACCTGATCGTCCCCTCGTTCTTCCTCGCCCTCGCCTTCGGACGACTCGGATGCCTGATGAATGGCTGCTGCTGGGGAGACGCCTGCGAATTGCCCTGGGCGATTCGCTTTCCACACGACAGCGTCCCCTTCAACTCGCTGGCCGCTCGCGGCTTTATCAATCCCGACGCCCCTCGGACTTTCGGCCTGCACCCCAGCCAAATCTACAGCTCGTTCAATGGCCTCGTGCTCTGCCTGGTTACCTCCAGTATCTTCCGCAACAGCCGACAACACGGACAAACTCTCGCCGTCGCACTCGTCGTCTATCCAATCACCAGGTTCCTGCTCGAAATCCTCCGTGCCGACGAAATGAGCCAATTCGGGACCGGGCTCACCATCTCGCAGTGCTTCAGCCTTGTGCTATTCTGTGTCGGGATCGCATTCTCGGTCTGGCTCAGACGACAACCCGACAAAACAACTCTCGCAACCACACCCCTGAAATCCTGAAACCACCCGAAGCCTCGCGATAAGACTCGTGAACAACCTCGACGACAACCAACTGGTGGAATTGTGTCGCGGCGGTGACAACACCGCGTTCGATGTGCTTGTGCTCCGCCACCAGGATCGACTGTTTCACTCACTCGTCGCAATGCTCAAAACACCAGACGACGCGCTGGACATCGCCCAGGCAGCACTCCTGCAGGCACACCGAAAACTCGATACCTTTCGAGGCGAATCGGCCTTCTACAGCTGGCTCTACCGTATCGCCATGAACCTGGCGTTGAGTTGGCTGAGAAAACAGAAGTCGCCGACAGTTTCGCTCGATATGCTCCACGAACAATCCGGCTACGAACAGGTCGCCAACGATCACGACAACCAACCGCTGGCAAATCTGCTGCGAGACGAACACCGTCGAGTCGTTCGCGAAACACTCGCTGAATTGCCCAACGAGTTTCGGACCGTGCTGGTCATGAAAGAATTCGATGGACTGCGCTACGAAGAAATTGCCAGCCTGACCGAGGTGCCCATCGGAACGGTCCGCAGCCGGATTCACCGAGGTCGAAGTGAACTGGCGGCCAGGCTGAAACGGAAACTCGGCGACGCAATCGAATGATCCTCAGCATGCCAAACGACCCTCACCGAGACGAATCTAGCAAGGCCCTTGGTATCGCACCCCAACTCGACAGGTACATGCTGCGAGGGACGCCGGTTTCGAGCCACCGGGCCAATTGACGGTCCGGGTCTCGACTCTCGACCTGGTCCAACAACAGATCGATCCAACCAGGACGCACTCGATACGTCACCACCTGAACCGTCTCGAGTCCCAACGCCGTTTTTAACGATTCGATCGCGTCCTCCTCGTAACCGATCGAATCCACCAGGCCGTGCCCGAGTGCCTGGTTCGCCGTGTAAATCTGACCGGTCGCCAACTCACGCACCCGCGCAGCGTCCAATCCAGGACGGTTCTCGGCAATCACGCCAATGAACCGATCGAATGCATCGTCGAGTATCCCCTTCCAGACCCTGCGGTCCTCCTCGCTGAGCTCGCGGAACGGGTTGAGCGAATCTTTCAGCGGGCCCGTCTTCAAGGGCTCTGACGTGACACCAAATCGGTCGGCCAGTCCGCTGACGTCGTAACGAGGAATGATCACGCCAATCGATCCCGTCCACGTCGTCGGCTCGGCATACACTCGACCCGTCGGACCCGACCCCATTGCCACGTAGAGCCCGCCCGAGGTGGCCATGCGAGACATCGTGACCGTTATCGGATTGCCCGTCTCGGCACGGTACTGCTCCAAACGGTGATAGATCTGGTGACTGTCGGCGACCAGGCCACCCGGACTGTCGATCGACAACACCAGGCCCCGAACCGATTCGTCATCCTCCACCATGTCGATCATCGCAAGCACCCGACCAGTCAACGGTGGCATGATCACGCCTTGAATCGGTAACACCGCCAACTTCGCCTCCGCACCCTCCTGACCCGAATGATGCACCTCCCGAGGGCCTCCGCCTCGTGTCGCCTGCCACAAACGGTACTGGCCCCAGTTGACACCCACGGACACCGGCAAGGCCACCAGTACAACGACCAGCACCGCGCGACAAAACAACCGCCAACAACTCGAACTACGCACCCTACCTACCTCAGACACCGTTGCGCCACTCGGTCGATCTGCCGATGGCGGCGCATGCGATTCCTGCTCGGTCCGTTCTTCAGCCATGGACGTAAACCCTCCAGTCTCCAAATCATTAACTCGTCACTTTGGGGCGACTCTGACGGTTACTCCAGTCGTGACAATTGAACCGGTACTGACAGTCGGCACCGGCCAGGTGGTTCACTCCAATCAAAACGGTTGTTCCAGTCTGTGGGACTGACTCGGCAGACGTCGATATCGACACCGGGTCCTGCCACCACAATACACCAGGCCGCAACGGGCCACGCGAGGCAGGAAACGGAATCACCACGAGCGAACCGATGGACCCAAGTATCTGTCGACATGTCGACTCGTGCAATGACCAGTCACAGCCAAGGAAGGTGGTCGGGATGCACCATACTACAACACGCAATCAAAAGAGGTTGGCAGTCCTCGGCACGGCGATCGTAATCGGACTGATCGCTTCGCTCACAAGCCTCTCCCGAGCCGCCGATCTGCCGGCCACGACCTCCGCAACAGCACAGAAGTCCGGCTTTCGGCTGACACTTCAAATGCCGGCACTGCTGAAACGACTGACCCGCACGGCGACTAACCCGAAGACATCCGCCCCGTCGCAGGACGTCGTCGATGAACTCCGCGAGATCTACCGCCAGAATGGACTGGCCATGCCACCCATGACCTTCCAAGAACTCGCCAAACAAAAAGACCCGGCCAACAATACATCCGTCAAAACCGTCCAACACCTCGCACCGGCAGCCCTGCCGAAAGCTCCACCAATCGAGTTCATTTCCGCAACGCAAGCCACCCCCGCGCCTACGCTCGCCCCTGCCCTGGCCCCCACCCCCGATCCGACTCACGTCCAAGCCACGCTCAGACGGTTCCGACAACGGCAGCAGATCGACGGACGCCGACACCGTGGAGGACTCAAGGGGTTCTGCCCCGTCGCACTCAAGGACCGGCAGGAACTGGTCGATGGACGACCCGAATTCAACGCGATTCACCAGGGACGCATAATCCTGCTCTCCTCAAAAACGGCCAAGACTGAATTCCTGGCCCGACCCGATGCGTACCTGCCCGTGGCTGGAGGCCTCGACGTGGTCAGCGTACACCGACGAAAATCCAGCATGGGACAACTCGACCACGCCGCCTGGTACCGCGGACGACTGTACCTCTTTGTGACCAAAGCCAACCTGCTCGAGTTCCAACAACAGCCGGATCGCTTCGAACGCTGATCGTCAGCTGCGTGCCATACAACCCCATGGCACGACGTCCACAACCCGCTCGCCACATCGACCCCTCCTCGGCAACAACCGGAGGTCTGGTCCTCTGTTCAGGATTGGCTACAGTTGAGCAGGCAGCCCAATACCGGCCGAGTGCCGTCTTTCACTGCTCACTCACCCTCACCCTCACCCACCACTCGCCCATGCCCGTACCCCGCATTGCGATCGTCGGCCGACCGAATGTCGGCAAGAGTTCGCTGTTCAACTGGCTGGTACGTCGGCGAGTGTCGGTCGTCGACCCGACCGCCGGAGTCACTCGAGACCGCGTCACCTTCGTGATGCAGGCCGGGGATCGCTACGTCGAACTGGTCGACACCGGTGGCATCGGACTTTACGACACCGATCAACTCGAAGAACAAATCGAACATCAGATCCAGGTGGGGATCAATGAGGCCGAAATGCTGATGTTCGTCGTCGACGGACAACAGGGCATTACGCCGATGGACCGCGAAATCGCCAGTCGGATCCGATCACTCAAGAAACCGATCCTGCTCGTCGTCAACAAGTGCGACTCGCCGCGAACCGACCACGAAGCACCCGCTTTCCTCGAACTGCTCGACGTACCCGTGGTGACCACCAGCGTCATCGGGAACCGAAACCGAGGTGACCTGCTGGCGACGATGCTCGAAGTGCTGCCATCCGCGGATGACGACGAAGCCGAATGCGGACGCGACTTGGTTGCGGACCCGGAACTGAGACTCGCGATGGTCGGACGTCGTAATGTCGGCAAGAGCACTTTCATCAACGCCCTGGCCGAAGACGAACGAGTGATCACCAGCGAAGTGCCCGGGACCACACGCGACAGCATCGACGTGAGATTCGAAATGGACGGACGAGCCTTCGTCGCCATCGACACGCCCGGAGTCAGGAAACGCAAAAGTATCGCCAGCGATATCGAGTTCTACGGATTGGTGAGGTCCCGACAAAGTATCCGGCGTGCCAACGTCGTGCTGATGTTCTTCGATTCGCAGGAGACGATTTCTCGAGTCGACAAACAACTGGTCGAAAGCATCGTCGAATCGCACACGCCCTGCGTCCTGGTCGTCAACAAGTGGGATCTCGCCGTCGAAGCCGAAATGACGATGGCCCGGTGGTCGGAATACCTGATCACCACGTTTGGCATGCTCAGATTCGCGCCTGTGGCGTTCGTCACCGCGGAGACCGGACGGAATGCTCACAAGCTGATCAACCTCGCACAGTCGGTCTTCAAGCAGGCCGGAGAACGCGTCAGCACCGGACGACTCAACCGCATCGTCCGAGCCGCCGTCCTGACCAACCCGCCTCCCTACAAGAAAAATCGACGACCCAAGATCTTCTACGCCACGCAGGTCGATGTCTGCCCGCCAACCATCGTGCTCAAATGTAACCACCCGCAACTCATCTCGCCGCATTGGATCCGCTACCTGCTCGGTGTCCTCCGCGAAGAACTGCCGTTCAAGGAAGTGCCCATCAAGATCCTGATGCGAGCCAGGCAACGCGACGAAGACACCGGGCCGGCACTCAGTGAATGGACCGACGCCAAAATGGTGGGATCCGACTGAACCACCAGGAATCACGCTGCCGCGGACTCGTAGTTCGACTGCACGGCCGCTAGCTGCGACGGAAAAAAGCCTTCCAGACAACGAATACGAGAATCGGTGACGCGACCAAGCTCAGGCTGAAACCGAAGATATCGAACACCTTGACCGAACTGGGCAACACCAGCAGGTCCAACATCACCGGGACAATCACGCTCCAGCATATCAGGATCGTCCCGATCTGACGCCGCTTGTGCTCGGCAACCTTCGCCTCGGTACTGCCCGGATCCGGATCCGCGTTGGCAGCAGATGGGGCTTTCGTTCTCGCCGTCTTCTGCTTGGCCGACCCCTCAACCGTCGACTCCGACTCGCCGTCCGCCTTCAACCCGGAGTAGAACTTCGCGATCGCCTGGTTGATCGACAGCGGACTGGCGATCAGTCGCCGCATCGGCACGCCGACACGAAGACGCAACTCGTCTTCGAGATCATGAGTCGGCTCGTCCACACACGCCACCAACAACATGTCGTCGTCGACAAACAGCGGCAGGATCGTGTTGCGACGAGCGACATTGCGAGGGATCTTGGCGAGGATCGAGTCGTCTGGTGTCAGTTGTTCGAGATCGACATAGGGGAGGCCAAGCTCCATCGCCAATGCCTCGGCCGCCGTTTCCGCATCGACCAGCTTCATCTGCACGACGGCATCCCGGATCGAGAGCCCGCGGCGGCTGGCAAACTCTTCGGCTTCAGTCACCTGCTCGCGGCTCAGTCCGCCAGTTCGGATCAGGGTCTGAGCGATCGTCGGACGAGACTGTTCGTCGTCCGATTCGAACGTCCGACCCAACCCCTCGTCGTAGTCGTGCTTCCGCTCCGGATCGGTCAGACACAACATCGCCTTGGCCAAATCGTTGAGCAGCTCCTGAGACTCGAGTTGGTACGTCCCCGTGGCGTACTTGCGGACGTGGCCGTTCAGCTTCTTGTAGTGAGCACGGATCTTCTCGACCGTATCCTCAAACCGCACCAGCCGCAGCAGCGAATAATGGTCCGGAGGACGTGGAACATCCTCGGAAATCCCCAGCCAATCCTTGTAGACATCCAGCGGCACGGCCAGGTTTCCTCGCAGTCCCTTCCCAAGATCAGTCCATCCGAGTGCGGCCCGGTCCGACTTCACCCGACTTCACCCGACTTCACCCGACTACTCGACCGAATACGACTCGGCCAAAACCCCAAACGAATCGACTCCGTCGGAATCCAATCCCGACTCGCGAACGATCTCGATCGACGCCGCATTGTTGCTGGTCATTTCTCGAGCCGTACAGTGGATCCGCCCCGAATCGTCGTAGGCATAAGTCACCTCGACCGGCGAACCCTTGGGCAGGTTGGCCGGCAGGTTGGTGATCCAGAAATCTCCGATCGTCGCACACGCATCCACATCGTCCACCTCGCCCTCGAGCACCGTCACATGGATCCGCTCCTGGTTGTCCGACGTGGTGACGAAACGCTGAGTGATGTCGCAGGGGACCGAAGTGTTTCGCCCGATCATGATGTGGTTCTTCTTTTGACGATCACCAGGATCGGTGACCTTCGTACCCAGTGAGTGCGAATTCACGTCGGCGGTCGAGACACTCCGCAGACGACCGATGATCGCCTTGCCCATCCGACTCTCACCACCGGTCGCCCGAGCCTCGAGAATCGCGGCATGAATCGCCGCTCCGTGACCCACCGCCTTCTCGGGGTGCACGTCACGGTTGGGCACACGCTGGCAAATTTCAGTCAGCATTTTCTCGACGACCGGCATGTGAGTCGAACCGCCGACCAGAACCAGTTCATCGAGATCGTCGGGCCCGACACCGGCCTGTTCGAGTACCAACACTGTGGTCGTCTTGGTCCGTTCGAGCAAATCGCCGGTCATCCGCTCGAACTCACCCCGAGTGACCGAAACGGTCAGCGTGTTGCCCTGGTAGTACACCTCGATCGGCACCTGAGCACTCTCGGAAAGCTTCCGTTTGGCGTCCTCACATTCCTGAGTCATCTGCCTCAGACTCGCTGCGTCCTCGCGAGGATCCATGTCGAATCGCTTCTGGAACTCGTCGGCCACATGGTCGACCAGGCGACGACTCCAATCCAATCCACCCAGCATCACGTCGCCGTCGGTGGCCAACACCTTGAACTTCGTCGGAGTATAACGCACCACCGTGACGTCAAATGTTCCGCCACCCAGGTCGTACACCAGGATCGTTTGCTCGACCTGCTCGAGATCAGTGCGACCCAACTCGCCCTTCTCCCACGCATGTGACAACGTTGCGGCGGTCGGCTCGTTGATGATGTCGATCACGTTCAAACCGGCAATGCGGCCAGCGTCCTGAGTCGCCTTGCGACGGATGTCGTTGAAATAGT
>CAVOEV010000095.1:0-15754 GCA_963694825.1 Planctomycetota bacterium | reverse complement strand
GGCCGCCAGTTGACGCCCTGCTTTGGGCCCCAGCAGTTCGATCGCCACTGGCCTCGATCTGGATGTCGCCAGATCACCCAGAAGATCCTCCACCGCCGGACCCCGGTCGAAACAGGCAAAGCCGAACAACGACGCGTCGGGCCTGGGCTTCAGCTTCAAGGTGACCTCGGTCACAACCGCCAGAGTCCCCCCCGAACCCACCATCAACTTGCACAGGTCGTAACCAGCCACGTTCTTGACCACCCGGCCACCCGACTTGAAGGGACGTCCCTCGGCCGTCACGCATCCGATCCCAATCACGTAGTCTCGCAATGTCCCCAATCCGTAACGACGCGGGCCGGCAGCGTTCGAAGCGATCGCACCTCCCAGGGTCGCTCGATGAGACAACGGCACGTCGACCGGCAACCTCTGGCCCTCGACCTTCAATCGCTCCTGCAACACAGACACCCGACACCCCGCCCCCACAGTCACCGTCATGTCGCGGGCCGGATAGTCGATCACCTTGTCCAAACGAGATGTCGTTATCTCCAAACTCGTCGGATCCACCGCAAACCCAAACCCCAAAGAAGTTCGGCCACCCACGGGCAACAACGGCCTGCGGTCTCCCGCTGCATTGGCAGCCAGCAATCGAGCCAACTCGGGAACCGTTGCCGGAACCAATCCGTCCGGCACACCAGATGAGGAACCGAGATTCGATCCTGCCGCCGATCTGCTATTCGATCGAGACCCCTCGCTCACGATGCCGCCTGCTTCCCAGGAACCGATCGTTCGATGTGCTCCATCCCACAGGCTCCAGCCGTCGGCAACACCTTGCCCGGACTACACATTCCCGACGGATTGAACGCACGCCGTACGCTCGCCATCACCGCCAAGTCGTCCTCGCTGAACAACCGATCCATGAAACTCAACTTCTCAACCCCAATCCCATGCTCACCCGTCACACTCCCACCCAACTCGATGCACTTGCCCAAAATCTCGTCACTCGCCAGGAACACGCGAGCCACCTGGTCCTCGTCCCGCTCGTCGAACAGCAGGATCGGATGAATGTTCCCGTCACCGGCATGAAAGACATTCACAATCCGGATCCCGTGACGCTCGCTCGTGCGGGTGATGAACTCCAGAATCTCAGGGAGCTTCGTCCGAGGCACCACGCCGTCCTGGGTGCAGTAGCTGGGACTCAGACGCCCGATCGCCCCGAAGGCCTGCTTGCGACACTTCCACAACAAGGCACGCTGCTGCTCCGAATCCGCCCGACGCACTTCTCGAGCACCCTGCTCGTCGCACAATGCGATAATCCGATCGGCCTCCCCATCAACAGCCACTTCCAAACCGTCCACTTCCATCAGGACGACCGCGGCCGCGTCCAAAGGAAAACCAAAACCGTAGGCGGCCTCGATCGCCTCGATAATCCCCTGGTCCATCAACTCCAGCGCCGCCGGAATGATCCCGGCCGCTATGATCTGGCTGATCGCCTGAGTCGCATCGGTGACCGTGTCGAAAACGGCCAACATCGTCCGATAAGCGTCCGGGTTCCGAGTCAACCGCACTGTCACTCGCGTACAGATTCCAAACGTGCCCTCGCTGCCCACAAACAAACCGACCAGATCGTATCCTGACAACCCCTCGACCGGTCCACCCAGTTCCACAACCCGACCGTCGGGCATCACCACTTCCAGACCCAAAATGTGGTTCACCGTTACGCCGTATTTCAAGGTGTGCGGACCGCCTGAATTCGTCGCGACGTTACCCCCGATCGTGCACGCTCCCTGGCTCGATGGGTCCGGAGCATAATGGTAGCCGCTGCCAGACAAGTGGCGGGTCAAATGCACATTCACCAGACCCGGCTCGACCACCGCGTAACGGTCCTGAAGATTCACCTCCAGAATCCTCTTCATACGGGTCAAGGCGATCATCACACCGCCACCAACCGGCAGACAACCACCAGCCAAACTCGTTCCCGCGCCGCGTGGCACAAAGGGGACGTTGTACTCGTTGCACGCCTGAACAATCTCAACCACCTCGGCCGTCGTCGTCGGAAACAACACCACGTCGGGCGACTTCTTCTCGACCACGTAACCGTCACACTCGTAGACCAGCAACTCGTCGTCCGATGCCAACACCCTCTCCGGGCCCAGCAACTTGCGAAAACGCTCGATCAACTCGAACGCGACACTCGTGCTGTTCGACGCGGCAGCCGAATCGGTTGGGGAACTCGCCATGACCGGCGTATTCTATGCCGACCTCAACCGACTGGAAAGCCAGAGCAATTCCGAAGGACACGCAAACAACAGCCCGATCACCTCAACGGACGACTGTTTCCAACTCGCGAACACCTTCTGCGGCTCGGGACTCGGGTAACATCCCCTCCGGAGCACCCAGTCGACGCGTCTCGGTTCGCAACTCCGCACACAACTCGACCAATTCCGCGATCCGCTCCGATTGACGCTCGACGCGAACACGAGACGACTCGATCCGCAACTCGACCAACTCGCCAGTCAACCAGATCAACAGCACCAGGCCCACAGCTCCCAATAGACGCCCAATCATCAGCCGACTCCGAATCACATTCCGCACGCACAGGCCACTCGAATCCGGCACACGCTCGAAACCTACCCAGCAGACCTGTAACGGCCCGTGTATCGGCCTGTATCGGAGAAATGCCCTATCGCAGGCCATCCTGGCGTCGAATCGCGTCGGCCGGCAGCCGCAATACCGTTCCCGGCTTCAGCTTGTGGGGACTGGGCAAATGGTCCCGGTTCAACCGGTAGATCTGAATCCAACGCGACGTGCGGCCCAGATGAGCCGTCGCGATGCCGGTCAACGTGTCGGACTGACCCACCAGATACACAGGCTGACCACTGGCGTCGATCTGGAAACCCACCGTACGCACTGCCCCGTCAGCCGCAGCACGACGTGGCAACAGAGAGCCAAACCGGGACTGCAACACGTCCAGGGATGGGATCGACACCTTCAACCCCGGACGCATCCGACGCGGATCGGGAATCCGCTTTCGATTGAAGGCCGACAGGGCCTGGAAATATCGAGCCGTCCCGTAGTACTTCCGCGAAATCGTCCAGTAACTGTCGCCCGCCTGAACCGCGTGCTCGCGATCGCTCCGACCACCGGGGTCAATCGGCCGTGCCGCACCGGAAGACTCCAGTGTCCGTACACCTCCGGTGAGCCCCACGGCCGGACTCGACTTGATGGCCGATCCACCACTCTCGAAAACCGGCCGGCCGGCCCGAGTCGCTCCCGCCGCATACTCCCTACCACCCTCACCGGCAGCCGTACCGCCAGCCACACTGCCGAAGGGCGGCTCGGGGGTGGTGATCGGTCGAGACGTCGAAGTGTCCAGGCCCCGGGTGTCGCCGGGCCGAGATTTCAGCGACCGAGACTCGAAGCCTCGCTCGCCAGTTCCCGCCAAAGGATGAGGCGTGGCCAAAGACTCTCGGCCGGTGGCATTCGACTCAATCGCAACCGGCCGTTGACCGAAATCAGGAGGATTGACAACCCCACTCGGCGTCGTCGGGATCGCGGTGGTCGAGTCGAACGACGGAGGCTCCGGAAGCGGAGGGGGTTCGTTTTGAGGAATTGACCGCAGAGCGTCTGGGACTTCAAGAACACCGGGCCCGGCCGAATGGCCATCCGGTGCCCGAGACGATGCAGCACTGAACTCGAAACCGCTATCAGATGCGTCGGCAACCGGCTGAACCAAATCGGCCTCTCGAGTACCAGGTCCGGCCGCGTCGGCTACCAAAGCAGCATCGCCGTCATTGAGAGGTTTCTGGGTTGCGGCCAACTCGGCCGAACCGTCCGGGCTCGGGCCATCGCCCTGCCACCACACACTGGCCGCCGCCAGGCCAACAACCAACACCACTCCAACCTGAAGAATCCGAGTCCCAAACAGCTGTCTCAACATGTGCGTCGTCCCTTTGCCTTGGCCTGATATGCCCCACTGCTTACTGAATACGGCGTCACGATCGGCCTGTCCGGCCTGTCCGGCCTGTCCGGCAGAAACACTCAGACCAACCGTTCCGTCGATTACACCCTCGTCGCCACCCGCAATCGAGCCGATCGACTCCGGGGATTCACCCGTTCCTCGCGTGGCGTTGGGCGAATCGGCTTGCCAGTCAATGCTGTCCATGTGTCTGTGTTCCTGAAAGCTCGCTTGACGATCCTGTCTTCCAACGAATGGAAGGAAATGACAACCAGCCGTCCACCCGATGCCAGGCACTTGGGCAACGCGTCGGACAATGCACGCTCCAGGTGCACCAACTCGTCGTTGACGGCGATCCGCAATGCCTGGAAGACTCGCGTGGCCGGATGCCGACGGCCGCGACGACCGCCGACTGCCGACTCGACCGCTTCGGCAAGATCCCGACCCGTACGGATCGGAGACTCGCGACGTCGACGGACCAATGCCCCGGCAATCTTCGCACTCTCGCTCTCCTCGCCCCACAACCGCAGGCACTCCTCCAGTTCCCCCTCCTGCACCGTTGCCAACAACTCCCACGCCGCACGACCCACCGATACGTCAAACCGCAAATCCAGCGGACCGTCGTGTCCAAATGCAAAGCCTCGACTCTCGTCACCAAGCTGATCCGACGACAGACCCAAGTCCAACAGGATGCCGTCCACCAGACCGCCCGACCGATCGTCGGCCGCCAGAACCGTCTCGAGTTCCGAATAACTGGCCTGGTGCAGGCTGTAACCGGGGTGGTCAAGCACCCCAGCAGCTCGCTCAAGCATCGTGGCGTCACGATCGAGTCCGAATAATCGCCCCGTGGGACCCAGCTCCGCAAGGATTCTCGAAGCATGACCACCGCCGCCAACCGTGCCGTCAACCACCGTCGAACCGGGACGCAACCCAAGATTCTCAACCACCTCCGACACAAGGACCGGAATGTGACTCGTGTGAGGCACGTTGTCTGCACGCGATGACTCGATCATCAACCCGAGATTCCCACAGTGATACCAGCGGTCTTGTAGTTCTTTGCACCGACCGCGCGAAGGCGGTTATTCAGGATCGGCCGAAAATGCCCCGGCCTGGATCAAGCCCGCCGCCAATGGCCTCGAAACACTCGCCCCTACTCGCCCCTACTCGCCCCTACTCGCACGCTCACTCAACCCGCGCCGCTCCAACTTCACGCTCCCACAACGCCTCGTATCGGGCCACCATCGCCTCGATCGAAAACTCTCGGCCGACTCGCTCCTGCCCACTCGCCCCCTTCGCCTCGCCACCAACAACGTCGCCCAACAACTCCTCCAATGCCACCGATAAACTCACGATCGTATCGTCACGCACCAGCCAACCAGTGACACCCTCCACGACTAGGTCGCTCACCCCTTCCACCAACCGACTCACGACCGGTCTCGATGCGGCCATCGCCTCCAAAACCACGTTCGGCATGCCCTCCCAACGAGACGTCAGCAACAAACCGCAACTGCGCGACAGTAATGCCCCAATCTCAGTCACCCGCCCCAACAGGTGCACGCGATTCGACAGGCACAGCCCAAGCACCCGCGCCTCGATCTCCACACGCATCCGCCCCTCACCGGCCAACACCAAATGGCAGTCGTCAAACTTCGAAGACAATCGGCCAAACGCCTCGACTGCTGCCAGTGGATCCTTCTGATGATCCAATCGGCCAATCCAGGCCACCACCCGAGCCCCCACAGGCACACCGTGCCCGGTCAAATCCATGGGCTGCACATCGGCAAACGACGCCACATCGACACCGTTGGGAATCACCTCCAACTTAGACCGGTTCAGAACACCACGAGCCGCCGAAAACTCGGCCACCTCGCGACTCACACACACATGCCGACACGCACGTCGCGTGCAGATCCGCTCGAGCCATAACCGCCAACGACCTCGACGCTCAGCAACCCGGATTCCCGTCACTAATCGACCGACACCGGCACGACGGGACGCCAATCCTCCGGCGACGTTGGCATGAAACAACCAGGTCTGTAACAGGTCCGGCGACACTCGCTTCAGCTCGGCCACCAAACGACCCACCACCGAAACTTCCCAGCGACGCCTCGCACCCAAACACCGAACCTCGATCCCAGCTGATTGCAATCGCTCGACCAGAGGATCGCTTCCACACCCGAGCGAAATGACCGTCGGATCGAAGCGAGAACGGTCCAGACGACACATCAACTCGACGAACATTCGCTCGGCACCGCCGACTTGCAGCTCGGTGATGCAACAGGCCAGTCGAATCGGCGTCACCGTCACACCAGCTCCCTCGCACCACCCATCGACCACGGACCGGCTTGGAGTTGCCACTTGGAACCAACTCCTGTAATACGCCTGCTGTGTGACACCGCTGGCGCGACGATCGGTTTTTATCGGGTGGCGAGTTATGAGTAAACCCGAGTCGCCCTCCGAACTCGACGCCTTCGACTATCAACTTCCCGATGAACTGATCGCCAGGGAACCACTGCCGCGACGGGACGATTCGAGATTGCTTCTCGTCGATCGCCGAACCGGTCATATCGACTCGCGCCGAATCAATGAACTCCCCGACTTACTCGACGATGGCGATTGCCTGGTCGTCAACGATACCCGCGTCCTGCCCGCTCGACTCGGCGGACACCGTGTCGATACCAATGGGGCCTGGGACGGACTCTTCCTCGACACCAACCCCGATGGACTCTGGCGGATTATCGGGCAGACTCGAGGACACCTGCGGCCCGGCACCCGGATCCGACTCAAACCGATCCACGAGACTGCTGCCCGACCCGAACAACAACTGCTGCTCATCGAACAAGGTGCCGGAGGCGTCTGGCTCGCTCAACCACAACCGCCCGGCAACACGCTCGAACTACTGGATCATTTCGGTTCCGTCCCCCTGCCTCCCTACATCCAACGAAAGATCGCTACCCAAGACGACCGGCAAAGATACCAGACCGTTTTTGCACGGCACCCCGGCGCGGTGGCCGCACCCACCGCCGGCCTCCACCTCTCCGAAACACTGCTCCAGAACTGCCAACAAAATGGTATCTCACTCGAACACGTGACCCTGCACGTCGGCCTCGGAACCTTTCGACCCATCGCCACTGATCAACTCGACCAACACATCATGCACTCCGAATGGTGCCAACTCACTCCGAACACCGCGTCAACGCTCCAAGGTGTCCGACACAATGGGAACCGGATCGTCGCCGTTGGAACGACCGTCGTCAGAACTCTCGAAACCGCCGCCGCCAACGGCTCGATCGAAGCTTTTCAGGGAAACACCGACCTGTTCATCCGTCCCGGATACACAATTCACGCATTTGATGCTCTGCTGACCAACTTTCACCTGCCGCGCTCCACACTGTTTGTGCTCGTTTCGACTGTCTGTGGACTTGAACTCGCCCAAAAAGCCTACGCCTTGGCCATCGCAAAACAATACCGCTTCTACAGTTACGGTGACGCCATGCTGATCCTCTGAGACTGGATGCACTGCTTGGTGCGGTTCTGACGCCTGGTGATCAACTGTCACAACTTACCCCCACAACCTTCCGCATTTTCCTTTGACGCAAGGATGGAAGCTCAGATAAGATGGGGGCCTTACAGGGAGTTGGACGCCAGGGAACGGGCTTTCCGAGTCTCCTCGACTACGACAGGCAGATGACATGAAACTTCTTCGCTACGCGATCGCCATCGGAATCACACTCGGCTTGAGCTTGGCCCAACCCGAAATTGCCAGCGCTCAGATCAACCTCCAGTCGAGGTTCTCCAGCGACCCGCACCTGCTTGTCCCGGGCAAGTACCGAAACACGATTCTCTTTGACGACTACCTCGCTCCTCAGGGCAACTTCGCTTCGCTGCCCGAACGAGCCAACGATGTGCTGATTGCTCACCGGATCGCTCAACAACAGATCGATCTCGCAATCGACTACCTCAAGTCCAACCGCATCCAGATCCTGGCCGGCACCGACCCGTTCTGGAACGAGGTGTACGGCAAGATCACGAAGATGAAGGAAGTCGCCCTGCTGTCGGCCAACCCGATCTCCGGTTGGGGTGACATTGACGAGGACGAATGGATCATCGAGCAGGAAGATGCCGGAGACGAAAGTCCGCCGTCACCTCCCTCGCCACCACATGTCGCCTTCCGTTCGCACTTGGAAAAGGGCGACTGGCTCTTCATCGCCGAACAACTCCCCGACGGGACGCTCGACGAAGGCTACGTCCGACGCGTGTTTGATATCACCTGGGACGAAGAGTACGACGAACAGGAAATCGAACTCGATCCCAACGACGACCCGATCCCCGTCGATCTCGATGACGCCCTGATCTACCGAGTGATTCGCTTCGAAACCCAGGCCGACCCGACACTGTACCAGAACGTGCTGGCGACGTTCGAAGCGATCAAGGCCGCGATGGCCGGACGCGACCCCAACACGCTGACTGACATGGCCCAGGACATCAACTACAACGGTCGCTTCTATGACTTCAACCAGATCTATGCAGCCGGAGATGGCCTGCTGCCTTCGATCGACCCGATGGCCGACTTCCCGCTGATCCCCGAAGGACTGCAAGCCGACCGCCGGTTCCGACAGGCCGGATTCTCGAATTCCGATTCCCACTATCACCTCGACCGACACTATGACATCGCCAACCGAAACCTCGTTGACCGAAACGGTGACGATGTGTTCTTCGGTAACGACCTGACCAAGCCGATCCCGCTGATGTGGACCCAGGACAACGAACTTCCGCTAGAATTCGATACGCGAAACACCGTGACCGGCGCCACAGACCGCGACCGAGCCTTCTTTGCCAACCGTCAGACCGTCTTCGGTGGCCTCGACGACCACTGGAACCAGTACGTCGGCGAAGCCTTCCTCAGACTCGACGAGGATGGCGTTCCGCAAATCGAACACGACGCCGACTTCTACGACAGCAGCGTCGCTGGCGACTCGATCCTCGAACGCACTCGCCGTAAACGGACTCCAGCCGGAGGAACTATCCTGACCGACGCCAACGGAAACCCGATCCTCGAAATCGAAAAGATCCAGGAAAGTGCCAAGCCGGTCACCGGCTCAAAAAGCAACAACGGGTTCCGACAATGGCAGAGCATCGTCAGCTCGTTCGCCGAATACCAGTCGTCCACCTTTGTCGACGACAACGGCGATTGGAACCCCGTCGGCGTCGTCGGGTTCTCGAACATGCTCGGCAGCAATGCCACGCAGGAACAACGGGGACGCGATGCCGGCAACTTTGCCCGATTCGCCAACCTCGTTCGGATCAACCCCAACGGATCCGGAACAAATATTGAACCGTTCGGCAAGCGAGGCCAGGGCAACTTCAATCCTGTCGTGCCACGCCAGTAAACAAACCTGCCGAATCCGATTCACTTACACGTGCCAGGTCGACACTCCCGTCGGCCTGGCACACTTTGTGCGCTACAAACCCTCCCCCGCCCGAATCCGAAACGGTCACTTCCGCGAACGCCCAGACACATTCGCCGGGATCCGACCGTCCAGGTAACGCCAGTTCTTGAGAAAACTCAGGAGATCCGACATCTGCGAGACCGAGATGTTCTTCTCGAGACCCTCGGGCATCAGCGAAATCCCGTTTGACTTCAACACCTCGATGTCCGCACGCAACACACGCACACTCTTGCCTTCAGGCTGGCGAATCGACACGGCGGCCGATGTCTCCGAGGCCACCAGCCCGGTATGAACCAACCCGGAACTGGTCACCAGGCTGTAAGAAAAGAAATTGCTGTCGACGGCTCGATTCGGGTCCAAGATCGACAGCATCAACTGCTGACGAGTCCACCGCCGAGAGTCCGAAATGTCCGGGGCGACCTCGACACCCAACTGATCGACCCGATGACACGCCGTGCAGTTCTTGCGAAACACCTCTCGCCCACGCCGTGCATCGCCATCAATCTTCAACGACGCCTGGTACGCCGCGATCACCGACCGGCGAGCCTCGGGAACCAAAGACGCCAATACCACCAAGGCACGCTTCCTCACACCCGCATCCCCATGACGCCGCAGACGATCCACTCGACCAGGGGCCAGGTCGGCTCGCGAGACCGTCCCGCGCCCCATGGCTTCGATCAACTGCATCGCCCGAACCGGATCGGCAATCAGAACATCCAACGCCGCCCGGCGGCCGGCTGCAGTCAAGTCCGGGTACGCGGCCAACACGGCCGTACCAATCCGCTCGTCAGCAAAATGCGACAAGCTTTGCAATGCCGACAGATTACCTCGACCCAATGACCCAAGAAGCGCCGGAACCGCAACCGATCCGGCCGCCGACCGCAACAGACCGCTCGCCAAGCCCTGCGAACCAACTCGCCGGTCTGGATCCGACTCCTCGAACGACCACTTCACGATCTGCTTCCACATCCCCGACAGCCGACCGCGGTCAAAACTACCAGGCGGGTTGCCCAGCGACCGGCCGCCACGACGAAGGCCCGCGTCCAAACCCGCCAGACCGACCAGCTGCACTCCGGCCCAACCACGCCCCCCGGCACCAATCACTTGACCGGGATCCAATAAACCCAGCGCAGCGGTCACTTCCTCGCCATCGCCTCGACCACCGATCGTCTCGGCAATCCACCTCACCGTCGACTGGACTTCGTCAAACCGAATCACGCGACGCTCGCTCCAACCTTCCAGCACGGCTGCCAGCAGAACCAGGCCGTGACGGCCGCAGCCGGCCACCAGAGCACGCCGTGTCCAGACGTCACACGGACGGTCCAGGCACACACGCACCGCCAAGCGACAACGTCGCTGTGACGTCGACGCGGACGACCAGCCCGGATGATGCGATTGACTCAACAACCACTGAAATCTCAAGGCCGATGCCTCGAGCCGCTTCAGGTCGATTCGATCCAGTAAGCCGGGATGAGCCTCCAGATGCGGTTCACACAACCGCAAAGCATGAATCACCACACGGTCGTCATCTGCCGACAATGCAAGGGCGATCACTTCCACAGACAAAGCGCCCAATCCCTTCAAAGACCACATCGCATGAATCCGACCGATCGCCGACGTGGCATCGGTCGCCAACTTCTCAAGAGGCACGACCGCTGCTTTGTCCTGACGCTGGTAAATCAGACGAGCCGACGTGTCTCGACGCCAGCCGTTTCCAGATCGCAATTGTTCGACCAATTCACCACTGCCCAATCGCCCCAGACACGGCGAACCGCCGTTGCGGTCGCCGACCACGTGATCGACCGGAACAATCCGGTAGATTCGGCCGCGGTCATTGCCGGAATAGTTGTCCGGACGATCCTTCAACTCGTCCGGGACCCACTGTGGATGCTCGACCACCGCACGGTACATGTCGACGACATACAACGCCCCATCGGGACCCAACGCCATATTGACCGGCCGAAACCACTCGTCCCTGGACGCTAGGAACTCGACCTGAGACCGACCCGGGCGACCCACCAGGCTCGCACCAGATTCCGACATCACCTCGCGGTGCACCAGATTGCCCGTCGGGTCGCACGTGAACACGTTCCCCGACAATGCGTCGCCCAGAAACTCGCCACGATACACAGTCACTCCACATGCAGCCGTGAACTGGCCCTCGTGCAGGTTCGAAGTCACCCAGATGTTCGAAATCGGATGGATCCGAGACGCAGCACCCGCCGTCACCACGTCGTGCATCACCTCGGAAATCGCCAGATGAGGATTCCTCGACAGGTATTCGCCGGCCATCACCACCTGGCGACATGGATTGCGATTGCTGCAGACAAACCGACGCCCCATGTCGTCGAAAGTCAAACCGAACTGGCCGTTGCCGTTGACCGCTTCACACACACCGCTCTTGGGATCAAAACGAAAGTCCCTGCCACTGATTGAAACCGGTTTCGACCTCCCCGCCCACACCGATCGACGTGTCGCCACCACGCCACCTCGCAATCCGTTCGCCACGTAGATCCGGTTGTCCATCGCAAAGGTCGGGTGGTTGGCTCGAAGCTGAGGATTCTGTTGCTCGAATCCCGAATACCACGTCTCGCGACTGTCGGCCACACCGTCACCGTCGCTGTCGACCAGGTACAACAACTCGCCCGCCGCAGTCACCAACACGCCCCGATCCCACGGCTGGATCCCCGTGGCAAACAACAGGCCGTCGGCAAAAACACAAGATGTCTCGTAACGCCCGTCTCCGTCTTTGTCCTCGAGACAACGGACACGAGACAACGGACGTCCGCCACCAGACGGACCGTTGGGATAGTCGCCCATCTCGACCACCCACATCCGACCATCTTCGTCGAATCGCAACGCAACCGGATCAATCACCTCCGGCTCGGAAGCAGCCAACTCGATCCGAAAACCCGGATGCAACTCAAATTCCGCCAAAGCCGCCACCGGCTCCAGAGGACTCCGAGGACTTTTCTTGACCGGTTTCTTGACCGGTTCGGCCGACAACAGCGATCGACCACCCAACGCACCCGCATTGCTTCCGATGGACGCCGCCAGGCACGTCACCACACACGCACGCCACAACACCGCCAACCGCTTCTTTGTCGAACCACCCACGCCGCTCTCCCCCACAGACGACTCCGTTTTTCGCCAGGCTGGCCATCATACGGCCCGACCACGAAGGGGCAGCATACCAAAACTCGACGATCAATCACGGATGTGGAACAGCCGCTTGAGTGCGTCGATCAGTCCGTGGGGCGTTCCATCGCGAGCTTCTTCCTTGAGAGCTTCCAGTGGGGGGTGCAGCAACTTGTTGACGATCCGCGAAAGACTCTGCTCGACCTTCTCCATGTCACTCGCTTCCAAGTGGCCAAGTTTGCTTCGAAGACGTTCCAGCTCCAACCGACTGACCTCCGACCACTGCTCACGCAAACGCTTCACGATCGGGCCGGTCGCGCGGTGATACACGCCCTGCATGAACCGTTCGGATTCCTCATCGATGATCGCCAGCGCCCGCTCAATCTCGCCGGATCGCTGGTCGCGGTTCTTCTGGCACGTCTCCTGCAGGTCGTCGACGTCGTACAGGAACACGTTCTCGTCAATCTCGGCCACCGCAGGATCGATGTCACGAGGTGCTCCGAGGTCGAGTACGAACACGGGACGGTCATTTTGGCCACTACGAGCTCGCGTGAACATCTCGACGTCCACGACCGGGCGGTCCGATCCGGTCGCAGCCACCACGACATCCGCAGTCGCCAGCAACTCCTCCAACCGATCCATCCCGAATCCACGACCTCCCCACTTCGCCGCCAATAACTCCGCTCGTTCGGGACTGCGGTTGACCACCAACACCTGCCGAACACCGTCAGCCTTCAAGTACTCGAGCGTCTCCTCGGCCATCTCACCCGCACCGATCACCAATACAGTCTTGTCATCGAACCGGTCGAAGATTCCCCGAGCGAACTCGCCCACGGCCACGCTGGCGATCGACACGCGGCCTCGAGCCAACCGAGTCTCCCGCCGAACGCGTTTCGACACCCGCAACGCCCCCTGGAACAAAGCGTTGGTCAACGGACCGCACGCTGAGTTCTCCTCGGCCAATCGGTACGCCTCCTTGACCTGGCTGACGATCTGAGGCTCACCCAGCACCATGCTGTCGACACTCGAACAGACTCGGAACAAGTGATTCACCGCGTCCGGACCACTCTGAAGCAACAGGTCGCCCAGGAAGTTCTCAACCGGAACTCCATGGAAACTCGACAGAAATCCGGCCAACTGTTCGTGCGTCGGAGCCGCTTTTGGGTCGTCCTGGGCCGTGTAAAGCTCCACCCGATTGCAGGTCGACAGAACCACCGCCTCGCTGCCGGGGAATGCTCGCCTGAGGTCTGAATACGCGGCGGCCAATTGATCGGCTCCGGTGAACGCCAACCGTTCCCGCAGGTCGAGACTTGCCGTCTGATGGTTGCAATAGATCACCTGCAAATTCATCCGACGGTCCCTCGTTCGACCGCAGACACTGCCGAAGCCGGTGACGACCAACTGGCGTGACCCGACGACAACCCGCTGGTGTTGGTCAGAACACTCAGACCCACAACCGTCAGTAGCAACAACCCACAGGCCAGTAACGTTCTCCAGGCCACCTGCTTTCCACTCGCCCGTGGCCTCAACAGCATCCAGCAAAACAACGCCGCCAAACCCATCCACGAACATCCGTTAATGACCACGACCGGATCGGTCAGCGACAGATTGCCCGTTGCCTCGGAACCTGACAACAACAGCACCAGGCCGGTCCCCATCCCAATCGTCAGCAACGGCACCGATACCGCCACGCTCCACCAGTTCATCCTCGAAAGTCGCTCGAGACTTGGCAGCCGCAAACCAGTCGTCCTCCCGCCCCGGTTCCGCAAGCGGCGGTGCTGAACCAGGTACATCAGGCTCAAGGACACTCCGGCCAGTACGCCCGCCGATCCCAGCACCAATGAACTCACGTGCAACATCGCCCAACTGGTTCGCACTCGCGTGTCCGAATCCAACAACCGACTCGGACTGTCCTCCAACAGGTAGGACGCACCCACCAACGCCAGCACCAGAGGCAGAAGGAACACGCCGATCGACAGACGACGGTCACAACAGACCAGAAACAGGTACAGCCCAATCACCAACCACGCCAGCACCAGCGTCCAGTCCTGGCTCGAACTGAGCAACGGAGGAATTCCGGTTGTTGTCCCCTTGTTCCACAGGAACAGGGTGTGAGCCACGAAACCGGCTCCGGAAAACAGAACGCTCGCCAACACCCCAAACCGACCCGGAGTGCGCAATCGCAGCAACTCCAGCGCAAAAGCCACCGTGTAACTGGCCAGAAAACAAAAGATTGCTACGTCGGCCATGACCACCTCCAACAGCTACTCCGCCATCCTAACCACTCGACAAACGACCGGCCAGACGCCAACTCCTTACCAGTCACTCACCTGCAGCTCTAGACCAGTTCTCGGTCCGGTCGTGACGGTTCCTCTCATTTTTCCACCGCATTCTCGCCGATCCTCCTTCTAGGGAACACCAGGCAGCCAAGGGAGGCGAGAACCATGAGATTGGCGAGATGGCTGATCCCCGTGGTGCTCTTCGGGGTCTCCGGAACAACTCCACCACGACAACACGACTCGCCTCGGCCGACACGACACGCCGCGGCACCCGTCGACGTCCACGCCGGAATTGCACTCTTTGACCTGCCACCCAATCCCGACGGTCAACTCGTTGTCGTGGTCTCCGCTCTCGGCCGCTCCAACACTCAATACGACATCTCCGTACAGGTCGCTCCGGCTCGCCCTCACAAGGCGACCGCAGTCTCGCCACCGCTTCTGGCAATCCGGCCCTACCGCCCGCTGACACCACGCCTCGATGATCCGACCCACTTCGCAGCACTCGTCGCGGCTACCAGCACCCGGGACGTTCCGACCCGAGTCTTCGACGTGCCGCTGCTCAATCGCCGACCGCTCGAGGAGGGAGGAAGCCTGCGAGTCCGAGCACGGCCGGCGGCGGTGGGACAACGCACTGTCGTCTACCTCGATGAAGCCGCTGACTTGTCTCACTCGCGGGTCGAATTGGCCGAAGCTATTGTCAGACGACTCGAGACGTCGATCATGCCCGCCGGTGACCGACTGGTCGGACCGCCGGCGGATGTCGACGGCGACCATCGACTCGCAGTCCTGCTCACGCCCGTCCTCGCACACCTGCAGAATGGACGAACTACCGTCGGAGGCTTCGTTCGAGCAGACGACTTTCGCAAACATCTGGCGCCGCCTCGATCCAATCGAGCCGACATGATCTATCTCAATATCAACCTCATTCCCGACCAACACCTCACCGATGT